>NZ_LKGQ01000001.1:0-347147 GCF_001401785.1 Pseudoalteromonas sp. P1-16-1b
TTATGTTTTTTATTAGGTAAATTTCTTAAACAACGAGAAATCGCTTGAAAACATCTATTACAGTAAGTGATTTGAATTGATAATTTGCCCTATCTGTTATACGAAAGCTAATCGGTTTACTTCGAGGTAGAGTTTATTTAGGCCGATGCTTTGCGGAGTAGCAACAGCGCATCTTTATTTTTCATTACATAAAGAACTTGTATTCATGGGCAGTTATAGCCGTGGATTGCATCACTCAATAATTACCGGCGGTCTGCTCTGTGCCATAAGCCGACCTTGAGACACATAGAGATTAAGACTGCAAAGATACGAAAGCGGAAGTTAGCTTTGGCCTGTTTAACGACAAATATTCCGACAAAGCAGTCATGACTATTAGTTTATTGTTAAATCTAATCTTTCTTTTCGTTCATCTACTCAATAACCCCACGCTAAACGTGACTTTAGCGTGGGGTTAGAGTTCACAGTCATTTTATCTGGATAGCTCTTTTATTTTTTTCTCTGAAAACCAGCGATATAAAACAGGTAAAACAAATAATGTTAACAGTGTTGCAGTTACCAAGCCGCCAACAATAACACTCGCTAAGGGGCGCTGTATTTCTGCACCAACACCATTAGACATTAACATCGGTATCAAACCTAAAGCTGATGTTATAGCAGTCATAAGTACAGGTCTTAATCTTGAAGTAGCGCCTTCAAAAACGGCTTTAGATGCTTCTAGACCGTCTTTAATACGTTGGTTGATACTTTCTACCATAACGACCCCATTCAATACCGCTACACCAAATAAGGTAATAAAGCCAACGGAGCTTGGTACAGACAAGTATTGTCCAGATAAATATAAGGAGAAAACTCCGCCAATTACAGCAAGCGGCACGTTGACCAATATCAGCATAGCTTGACCAACAGAACCAAAGGCAAAGTAAAGTAGTAGTGCGATTAGTGCTAACGATAAAGGTACAACTATAGCTAACCTATTTTGAGCACGTTTTTGACTTTCGAACTGGCCGCCAATCGAAACAGAATAACCTGAAGGTAAGTCAACCTTTTCAGCAATTACCGTTCTGATATCGGCAACCACGCTTCCCATATCTCGATTTTGTACATTTGCTTGGATAACGACTCTTCGTTGTACATCATCGCGTCTAACTTGTGGTGGGCCTGACTCAAATGAGACTGAGGCTACGTCACCCAGCCGCACCCAAGCACCAGTAGGTGATTGAAGCCGAATATCAGCAATAGCTTCTTTGTTACTTCGGTACTCTTCCTCTATGCGAACGTAAATATCATAACGTTCATTACCATTGATTATTTGTCCGGCTTCAACACCACCAATACCATCACGCACAACCTCCATTATGTCACTCACAGACAATCCAAAGCGTGATAGTTCTTGCCTGTTAGGACTTATCACCAATTGCGCTTCACCAGCAATTTGCTCCAATGCAACATCCCTTGCACCTTCAATGTTTTTAATTGCTGTTTCTATTTCTTGACCTTTAGCCGCCAGTACCTCAAGTTCAGGCCCAAACAACTTTATCGCCAACTGAGCCTTAACACCAGATAGTAGCTCATCGACACGAGTCGCAATAGGTTGAGAAAAGTTGAGTAGCAACCCAGGGAATTCTTCTAAAGATCTCTCCATTTTTCCTTGAAGTTCATATCGATTAGATGCACTGGTCCACTCAGAAACAGGCTTCAACCCTATGTAAATTTCGATGTTATTCACAGGCTCTGGGTCTCCACCTATTTCTGCTCGACCAATTCGGCTTAATGCATAGGTTACTTCAGGGAAAGCCATTAGTTTTTCTTCTAGAATTGGTGCCACAGTGAGCGCGGTATCTAAACTGGAAGAAGGTGCAAGCGTTGCTCTTAAGTTTATCGTCCCTTCTTCTAACTCAGGTACAAATTCAGTACCAATTAATGGAACTAATGCAAAGGCAGAGAAAACTAATATAAGTGCGGCTGAAATGACTAATTTGGTGCGTTTTAGTGCGAATGTAAGCCCTTTTCTGTAGAGTTTGTCTAATGGCCTAAGAACAAAGCTTTCCCTCTCTTTTACACCTGACTTAAATAAATAAGTAGCTAAAGCGGGTACAACAAACAACGCAACCACAATAGCAGATATAACAGCTAAAATGATGCTTATTGCCATAGGTTGAAATAACTTTGCCTCAACACCTTCAAAGCTAAATAAAGGCGTAAATACGACTAAAATAATAGAAGCTGCAAAAAATACGGGACGAGCCACTTCTTTACCCGCATTTTGAAGACGTAACTTAATACCATGCTCATCTTGTTCTACATCATGTGGATCAGTATCAGCACTAGGCACTCTTTCTTTTACAGTTTTTAAATGGGTAGAGTCTGGTCTATTTAAATGCTTAAACATGTTTTCAACCATCACGACTGAACCATCAACTAGCATACCAATGGCTACGGCAATGCCACCCAATGACATAAGGTTTGCAGAAATGCCCCACCAAGCCATGATCATTAACGCGATACCAATTGAAATTGGAATAGATATTAGGACAAGGAAGGTTGCACGTATATTCATTAAAAATAGTGCTAATACAATACAGATGAAAATAAATGCTAGTAATAGTGCATCAACTACTGTATCAACGGCTTTTTCAATCAAATCAGCCTGATCATAAAATGGTTCAAAGCGAACACCTTTAGGCAATGCTTGATTAATCAATGGGATTCTTGCATTGATACCATCAATGGTGGCTTTAGTATTAGACCCCATGCGTTTTAAGACAATGCCAGAGACAACTTCACCTAAATTTTCGACTTTACCGTCTTCGGTTTTGCGCGTCATTGTGACAGCACCTTGACGAATTTCACTGCCCATTTCAACTTTAGCAATATCCGAAACCGTCACAACTGTCCCATCAACTGTTTTGACGGGAACTTGTTTGATATTACTAATACCAGCGTCACCACTTTCAAACCAACCTGCACCTCTAATAACAAGCTGCTCTTGCCCACGGTTCATATACCATCCGCCAACATTGGCATTGTTGTTATCTAGGGCACCAACAACGTCTTCTTGCGTTAGGTTATAAGAAAGAAGCTTAGATGGATCTACATTTACTTGGTACTGCCTAACAATACCTCCAAAGGAGAGTACATCAGTAACACCATCGACAGGCATAACGAGTAATTTTACTACCCAATCATTGAGACTCCTGAGTGCCATAGCATCATAGCCTGCATCTTTATCTGAAATAAGAAGGTACTGAAATACTTGGCCTAGCCCTGAGGTGTTTGGCCCCATTTCGGGTGTGCCGACACCTTCTGGTATCAGTTCTTTTGCGGCTTGAAGACGCTCAAATACAAGTTGTCTTGCAAAGTAAATGTCGGTGCCTTCTTTGAAAACAACCGTGACGCCAGACAAGCCTGTTTTAGAAATTGAGCGCACTTGTTCTACATCAGGTAAGGCATACATGACCGCTTCAATGGGGTACGTAATGAGTTGTTCAACTTCTTCAGCAGCTAGTCCTGGCGCTTCAGTATTTACAGCAACTTGAACATTAGTAACATCAGGAAAGGCATCTAAATTTAGTTTTGGTATAACCATAATTGCGCCGACAATTGTGGCAAACAGCGCAATCAAAATCAGGAGTCTATTATTAACAGACCAATCTATTATTTTATTAAACATAGTCTTGCTCCTTAGTGGTTATGCGGATCAAATCCGCCTTTAGCGATTTCAGAAGCAACAAAAAATGCGCCTTTGGTTACAATTCGCGTCCCACTATCAAGGCCAATGATTTCCCTAAAATCACCTAAGGCTCGGCCTAGTTCTACTTCTACAGCTTTAAATTCTCCAGGGTGGTCTTCGACAAATACGGTCCAATCACCATCTGCGCTGCGGATCAATGCTTCTTCTGGCACAGCCATCACTTTCTGCTTTGTGGCAAACTGAAAGTAAACTTTTACAAACATACCTGAATGAAGGTTATCATCAGCATTCTGTACCCCCAATCTAATAATTCTTGTACGAGTTACGGGATCAATTGTATGGGCTTCTTGGATAACTTTGGCATTGTAACTCTGGCCTTCTAATTTAAGTACCGCAGGAGAATCAATTGATAAATTTAGCTTTTTATTTGGAGAAACTTTTGCTTCAACCCATAGTTGTTTTTCATCAGCTAACAACATGACTGAATCCCCAGCATCAACACGTTGCCCTTGGATAAAGTCGTCTTGAAGCACGACACCTTCACGGTGCGCCGTTAATGCATATTGTCCAAATGCTTTAATGTCTTTGTTAGAAATACCATTTATTGCTTTTTCAGTTAACCCTAAAGCAATGAGCTTGCCATAGCTCGCATTGTATGTTGTTTCAGCTTGTAATAATCGACTTTCACTCACCGTCTTATTACCCAGCTTTTTTACACGTTGCCATTCGGTTGAAGCGATTAAATAGTCAGCTTGTGCTTGTGCCATTGCTTCACTAAATAATGTAACTAACTTCTGACCTATTTCTACATACTCGCCAAGCGCTGCATGGCGACTGATAATGACTGACTCTGTACGTGGTGATACCACATAACTTTTATAGCCATTAGCTTTTATTTCGCCAGGTGCATATACGGAGCTAAATTGATATTCAGGCTTAACACTTTCCACTTTAATGTTAGCAAGCGACATCTTCTTTGGATCAATAGTGATACCTTCTTCATGTCCTTCTTCTCCCTCTTTATTACCACCTTCATGGCCGTGCTCGTCATGGTCACCTTTATCTTCTTCATGTCCCTTTTCGTGTTCATGCTCATCTTGATGTTCTTTTTCTTCTTGTTTCGAAACGTTTGTGACAGAACCAGTTCCATCTGACGACTGTGCAAAAGCATCATGATTTGTAGTAAACCCAACTAACAGGCAGCTAATTACTACGGCTAAAAATTTTTTACTAATTACTGTATTCATTTTTGTAACCTATATTTTTAATAAATTTAAGATTTCGTTTTTCGCTACTGAAAAAACAAAGCGCTCAAATCTCAAATTTGGATAACTGACCCATACTTAAAATGAAGGATATTTCTGCAAGCTTGAATTGATTTTCCAAACGTATTCCTGCATGAAGCCCTTCCGCACGTTGATTTAATGCAAGTAAGTAGTCAGAAGTATTAATGTCACCAGCTTCCCAGCGCTTATTTAATAAGTTTTCGCTGCTATCTAATCTGCCTTTTGTCAGTTTTTGCCATTGCTCATAATATTTTTTACTGACAATAAGCGATTCATAATTAGCTTTTGCTTCAAATGACTGCTTTCGATAAACCGACCGAAAGTTAGCCTCTGCTGCAATTGCTTCTGAATAAGCGGCTTTAACAGTATCTGAATAGTTATTTCTGATATTTAAAGGCATTGAGAAAGTCACGCCAATCAAGTCTTCATCTCCACTTTTCCCTGCGTTAACTCCAATGGTTGGATTGGCTTTAGATTCCATAGTGGTTAGTTGAGCTTTAGATTGTTTTATCTTCCATTGCGCTCTAGCGAGTTTAACTTTTGGATGTTCCTCAACCCACTGAGAGTTAAATGAATAGTTTGTTGCTCCAAAAGTAAATGAAAACAAATTGGTAGTATTAGGCGTCCAATCAGGCAATAACTCCTGAACATTTACCTCTGCATTTTTCAAAGCAATTTGCGACTCAGATATTTCACTGAAAACTTGGGACAAGTTTAAATAAACCAGTTCAGCGTCAAGTGGCTCTAAAAGTCCTGCTTTTCGCTTATCTTCAATAATTCCAACGAGCGTTTGTAATTGATTTTCTCTTACTGAAAGTAACTGAGCCACCTTTTTTGCTGCTTGCCAATTAACTATTGCAGTTAAAGCGTTAGCCTTTTTAGAATCGAGTAGAGATAACAATTGTTGCTGGTTTGCATAAACACCAATTTCACCAATGCTTTTATTTGCTGATTGCTTATCCCAAAAATCAATCGTTTGACTGATACCAATAGAATAATTATCAAAATCACCCTCTTTTTCATAGCTTGCTTCAAGCTCTGGGTTATATACGGCTTTAGTTAAGCTCTTGGCTCTATGATTACTTGCATTAAGTAACTCTTTAGCCGCAACAACTTCGGGATCTTTATTTATTTGACTATCTAGCCATGAAATACTTTTCTGTTTGGCATAAGTGGCAACTGAAAAACTCACAGCCATGCATAAAGACAGGACTAAACCTGCATTTTTTAAATATATATACATAAAAATTCTTAATTTTAAAATTAATAAACACGAAACCTTTATCCATTATTAAAGGATAAATAGGTCATTAAAAATTAATCTAATTAAGAAATAGGCGGACGAAGTATCGCTTCAAGAAAGGTACTTGTTTGATCAATTTGATAAGGCGTTTTATTGATAATGTTTAGTTTGCCCGTGGTATTTGAATTACTGACTAAAATCCAAGATAAGTGGCTGCCACTGCAATGTCCGCAGTGATGACAATCTTTTTCATTATGCTGCTCATCACCTACATTATCATTTGAGACATTTCGATCATCTGCATGATCATGTTGAATTTGAAGGTGCTCTATATCTATTTGGTGATTCTCAGGTGTTGCGGATACAACAGCAGTTAACGATTGCAAAACAATCGAAACGACTAATAGTATTTTTAACGCAACATTGAATTTCAAAATAAACACCTACTTAAATATGAAAAATTATAATATCAAAAAAAGGTTTTCTAAACTAGCCATGCGCATGTTTTTCATGCTCGTCACGGCAAGTTTCTTGAGGAAACTCAAACTCAATGGTTGTATGAGATAAATTATAAGAAGAAAGTTCCTTAGCCACTTGTTGTTTTAGCCTAATTAATTTATCAACCTCAAAGTTATGGGCTAACTCTAGGTGAGCAGTTAATACGTGACTTTCCCCGTCTAATGACCAAAAGTGCATATGATGAATCCCATTAATTTCAGGTATAGCCTTTATCGCTTTTTCAATATTATTCTGCACTTCTTCATCAGGTGTAGCTTGAAGAAATAGTGCCAATGTTGTTTTCAGGTTTTTCAAAACGTTAAACAATATAAACAGTGTAAAGCCTATAGAAAGCAAAGGATCTAATATTGGTAGATCTACAAAAAGCAGCACGATAGAAACAATTAGGACTGCAACCCAGCCAAGTACGTCTTCAAGCAAATGCCACGTAAGTACTTTTTCGTTCAGCGTTTTACCCGCTTTTAGTTTAAATACTGCATACCCATTAACAGCAACCCCAAGTAATGCAAGACCCAACATTCCTTCAGCCATTGGCATTTCAGGATTAGATAATCTTGGTATTGCTTCAAATAGCACCCAGACAGAACCAATAACTAATACAATACTGTTAATTAATGCGCCAAACAGGGTAAGACGACGATAGCCATAGCTAAATCTATCGGATGCTTCTTTATCCGAGAAACGACTCAGTATCCAAGCGAATCCTATAGATAAACTGTCACCCAGGTCATGTACAGCATCAGCCATAATAGCGGTACTGTTGGTTAGCCAACCACCAATAAATTCGATAATAGTAAATGAAACATTAAGGAAAAATGTCCAACCTATACGGTCGTCTTTTCCATGCGAATGGCTATGGCTATGATTGTGCATTTTCCACCTCAAGAACTTTTAAATTTCTTACATTGACTACGTTAAAATTGATAAAGTGACGGATCACTCGTTGATACATCCAACGTTTGATTCCTGATAAGTTAGTTCCTTTTTCGAGATAAAACTCATCAGGGGAATTATAAACACCAAAATCATCATGAATACCTTCTTTTTGTATATAGGTATCTTGACCACGCCAATCTGTATCTGGCGAAGAGAAACACTTTGTTGCAACACCATAACCACAAAATTCGTTTTTTATTTGACTAAATTTGTGCTGTAGTGAACTTAAATATTGTTCATCTAATATAAAGCCTTCTAAGTTTATCCAACGATCCTTGAAATAAACTTCAATCCAACTATGAATGATATATTTAGGTGCTAACCAAAATACATAAGTTGGAATAGCTCCTTTTTGTAATCGCTGCTCAATAGTAAAGCCGTGAAAACGACATTGAATACCTAATCCTCGTAACAAAGCCATCAGCAAGTTACCCTTGGTATTGCATTGTCCGTAACCATCGGCTAAAACACTGCTTGCTGAAATATCATCACTCTCATTGTAACCAAATAATATTTCATCTTTAACAAATTGGTAGGCTGCACCAATTTTGTTGAAGTCATCGAGTTCTTGCCAATTACGCTCAGAAATTAATGATTGAATTGTAGAGTGTTCAAAATTTACTATCTTGGTTTTTTCTAGATATTTGCTATTCATTGATGTTTCCTTACTTTGAACAACCAAAGGTTGATTGTTTATCTTCATTTGGTGTTTAACGTGTTTTCTCAGCAACAGCTAATTCTTGTTTAGCATCGCTTAGTATTCGGTAAGCGCCTCGAAGAATTAACATTGAAATGATGCTACCAATGACGATATCAGGCCAACGCTGTTTCAGCACCATAACGAGTATGCCTGCGATAACGACACCAAGATTTGCAATTACATCATTCGCTGAAAATATCCAGCTAGCTCTCATATGTACTTCATCGTTGTTGTGCTTTCGAATAAGGATGAGACAAATCACATTTGCAACTAAAGCAACCATGCCTACGCCAATCATAAACCAAGAGTGAGGCTCACTTTCACCATACAGCCTTCTAGCAATATCCATTAGAATTAGCACGCCTAACCCCAGTTGGAAATAGCCACTCACTAAAGCAGCATTAGCCTTATGTTGGATTGACTTTCCCACCGCGTATAGTGCAATTGCATAGACGATTGCATCCGCTAGCATGTCTAACGAATCTGCAATTAAAGCCGTTGATTCTGATAACCAACCAAAGCCAATTTCAAAAACAAACATCGAGGCATTGATAGCCAGAAGCCAATAAAGCACCGTTTTTTGCTGGTTATCTTTTAGCTCAACTTCACACCCACAATCGCTCATTTTCATCTCCGATTAACTTGTATGCTCTAACTATAAATCCTATAGTGACTATAGGGTCAAGTTTATTTGGAAATTTTATGAAAATTGGTGAGTTATCGAAAACATCGGGGTATTCAGTACAAACCATCCGATATTATGAAAAGGAGGGCTTGCTGTCAGATCCTGATCGCACTGAAGGGAATTTCAGGTTGTATTCTAATAAGGCATTTAAAGAGCTAGAGTTCGTAAAGCATTGTCGAAGTTTAGATATTCCGCTTAATGATATTAAGCGACTCATTGAATTAAAAAACAAGCCAGAGGAGAGTTGCTCTAGTGTAAATGCATTAATTGATCGGCAACTAACTTTAGTTAATCAACGAATGAAGGAATTGAATGCACTCAAAAAAGAGTTAAAACTAATGGCAAGCTCTTGCGGGTCTGACGGTACAATTGAAGTCTGTGGCATTATCAAGTCATTAGATAGTTGAACTAAATATAACTTTAGATTAGTAGTATTCACAAAGGCAATAATGAAAACCATTGGCAAATTAGCACAATCATTAAATTTAAATGTAGAAACCATTCGTTTTTATGAACGAGAAGGACTGATTACACAACCTGAAAAACCAATATCTGGTTATAGACAATATGACGAATCAATAGCAGGACAACTTAGGTTTATCACAAAAGCCAAAGCGCTCGGCTTTACGTTAAGAGAAATAAAATCGCTAATGTCTATGGACAGCAACTGCGCTCAAGTTGAGCTATTAAACCGACAAAAGTTAGCAATCATTCGAGACAAAATTAATGACCTTCAACGTTTAGAGAAAGTAATTGTGGGTATGACAAATACCTGTATGCAAAACGAAGATCCAACACATTGCCCCATAATTGACTCATTAAAATGATTGACTCCGTACTTGTATACGGAGTTTAGAATGATGGTAATATCAACCAATAGACTTTCAAATGATAAATAAAATATTAGACAGAGTAGGCTCTAGTGGCGTTTGGCTAGCGGCACGGCCTGCCTCCCTGCATTAAGGTCACTTGCATCGGCATTAGGACTAGGCTTCTTCTCTCACTTCGAAGGAATAGCTGTAAATACGCTTTTACCTATTTTTGCATCTTTGGAACTATTGGTAAACTTATACAACTGGCACAAAAATAAAAACCATACCAGAGCTGTCTTCAGCATTCTAGGGCCTGTAGCAGTGCTATTAACGCTTTATCCTCTTTGGCTATATGATTGGAGCACATACCTATTTTACTTTGGTATTTGCTTAATGGTCGTTATGTCGGTTTTGGATATCGTAAAACCAGTAAGGGAGCAAACATGCAACGTATGGCTAATTGCCGTCGTTGAAACGATTAACGGTCAATGTCTGCTTTTCGCTCAAATAAGACCCAAAAAATGGCTCATATAGCTATCTAGGTTAACGCTTTCAAAAAACAGAAGTATATTTCCGATAACTACCTTTGAATCCCTATAAACGGAAGTTTGCTTCCGAAATATAGCAATATTGGGTTAGAAACCGGAAGTTTACTTCCGTTTTGTACTTTAAGATTATAAGTAGGTATCTAATGAAAGCTCGGCAGTCCAACTCGTTTTTGCCCCAAGACGAGTTAACGTAAATACTCTAAGGACAGCTTTGAGCGAAGCAGGTATTCAAAGTATTAATGAATGAATAAATAATCAATTCTTGTTATGTAATATAATTAGCTTCTCGTTAAAATTTTCATAAAATTTAAGTTGTTAATTTCAAAGCTATTTTTTATGCGTGTTTTCGTAATGTACTTTTACCCATTCTCGAATAAGTAAATTCTCGGTTATAGGAGAGTCTAAAAAAATTGTAATTCCTTTAGGCTATGTGTAAGTTATTAATAATTAAATTAATAAAAATCGTATTTTGATAATTCTGGAAATTGACACATTGAGTGTTAACGGGAATTTTCGGTAATACGCCGTTAGGCTTCACGGAGAAAGGTGTCAAATTTTGAGCATGGAAAGTGTCATTTCAATAATCGGATCTATCGCTTCAATAGGTGGTGCTGTATGGGCATTTGTCGAAGCTAAGAAATCGGTAAACGCAGCCAGTAAAGCAGAAAAGCTTCGTGATGAACTTATAAGCCGTAGAAAAATGGTTGAAGTATCGCAAGTTCACTCCGAAACAAAGCGTGTTTTATCTGTTGTGTCAAAAGTCGGTCCTTCATGTAATGCCAAACTTCTCAAGGGAGTTAACTGCGCTGATATTGCAAAAGAAGTTGAGGTGTATGCTAGTTTCATTTTTGAACAAAGCGGTCATTTCACTGATTTTTTTGAGAACAAAGCAAAAGAACTTTGTAATGATTTAAAAGATGACATTGAATCATTGTCTGAAGCAATTAATTTTGAAGACAAAAAAAATTATGGCAAAAGTATCTACTACAAAATTCAAAACTTTATGCCCTTTGTTAAACAGCTTTCCGATGAAAAAAAAGAACGGGCTTAAGGAAAAAGTAAAGGAAAAACTATGAAATTATCAGACGGCGAAAAATTAATTGTTTTAATGCTTAGCGAGCTTTATGAAAAATTAGATGTTAAAGGTGAAATAGAACCAGATTTTATTAAATCAGCTATTTTCAGTGATCAACTATGGGGCGTAAAATGGAAATACAGTGGCATTCCATTTGAAGAGTCGGACGATCCTGAAATTGTTAAAGAGGTTGTTGATATTTTAGATATGTGGAGCTTTATAGAACACGCCTATAGCAAGCTGAACGAAGAAGAAAAAGCCAAACTAGAATCTGACGTTCCTTATTTTGGTAAAGACCCCAAATTCATTGGTTTTGATGGTAATAATGAAACTGAGTATATGGGAACAGCAATGTTTCTAGTTAACGAATTGGAAAGATTTCAAGAGTTTAGTGGTCGGAGCTTCAATAGTCATTGCCCTTCAATTGACGGTCATAAAAGAATGTTAAGTGCATTTGAACCAATAAGACAAACTTTGTCTTATGAGCCGTTAAACCTTGCGCAATTGACTACTATATTGAAAGAAAAAGTTCACCCTAGTCGAAGAGAATCCTAACAAACGCTTCAACAAAGGACGTTACTGATTAGATACTCTAACGTATTTATGTCCAAAAACGAGTTTGTATGGACGTCTGCTTCTCGCTCATAGCAGTCTGCCTGATGAAGTCTAAACTTATTCACTTAAACTGTGAGATCTGATATGAGCTAGTACAGCTGATATGCTATTTACGACAAAGTCGCTCGGTAATTAGAGCGACATAATCCCTTGGTAATCACACTAGTACATCATCATGTTTTTAAATTAAAGCTGTTGTTTACTTAACAAACATCCAAATACCGGCAGCGATCATAAACAGGTTTTCTGTTAGGGAGATAAACCCTAGTGGTACGTTACTGTCACCGCCTACACACGCACATTTTAACTCTCGTTTATCTATATAGACTGCTTTTATCACTGAAACAGCACCAACCCCACCTATGAACAATGAAATAGGGGCAATAATATAGGCTGGTAATCCGGCTATCATTCCAATGCCAACAAATGCTTCTAAAAATGGGTAAACATAGGCGTACCTGACTACTTTCATAGCGACTAAGTCATAGGTTATAAATGAATTAGTAAAGCTAAATAAGTCTTGAAGCTTTTGTATTGCTAACACTGCCATTGTTAGGGCTACAAACAGTTCAGCGGTTTGCATTGATAATAAGCTATTATTCGCTGCAAAACTAAATGCCACACTAAGCAAAAAACTAACCGAAAAAATCGCAATCACGGGCGTGTAAGTTGTACCTTCTTGCCCAGCTTTTGGCTTATCAAAGTAATCGAGTAAGTCGTCATAGCCACCTATACGTTTATTATCAATAAATGTTTGAGGTGTAGTTTCTACACTGTGTTGTTTTTTAAATTCATCTGTTTGCTCTCGAGAAGTTAATAGCTGATCATCAACTGTATATCCCTCTCGCTCTAGTAGGTCTTTTGATTTTAAACCAAACGGACAAATATGCTCATCTGTGGCCATTCTAAAAAGTTGGGCTGATTTACTCATGTTTAGCTCCCTTTTATGTATTGGTATAAAATTTTACTTAGCATTAAAATCCGGTACGGTCCTAGATTGTGCTTGCTCCTGAGTTTCTGCTAGGCCATTTTTCTCTATATCCTTTAGTAACCACTGCATTTCTTTAATCTCACGACGCTGTGCCTCAATAATATTTGTTGCAAGCTCTTGGACTCGCTTATCTTTGATTTTTGCCCTTTCACTGGTGAGTATTGCAATTGAATGATGTGGGATCATCGCCGACATCCATGAGCTATCATCAACAGTCGCTTGTGATCGAACTAAAAATAAACTTCCCGCAAATACGGTAACACTAGCAATGAGTACTGTTATATTTTTCTTTTTATCTTTATACATATTGAGCATGAAAAGTAGCATTATCACTGCCATCATGGCTCCCATATAAAGCGCCATATAAGTGCGAGTTTCACTAAAAAAAACATGACTTAGCTGATAAGTATTCAAATACATCAGTACAAACATGACTAATGTTGATGTGGCTATCATTAAGAAAAACTTTAAATACTGCGACATTAGATGGCTCCTTTCTATCATTTACTTTGTATATCATTTATACCAATGGGTAATTCTTACAGGTTATTAGGCGTAAACCCACTATATATTTAATCATTGAATCAATGTTTAATATTACATCAAGAGTTGTGCCATAAGTGTTAAAACTGCTCAGCGTATTTGCTAATATGCTTATAAGTATTTTGCTGTAAATCGTGCGTAAGCATTTCAATATTATATTTATAAAAGCGATCGCCCATTTCCATACCTGGCGTACCAGCAGGCATAGCGGGAACAGAGAGCCCTATCGTCTTTTCAGGATGTTGTTCAGCTAAAAACTGTTTTATATGTTTGGCGGGAACATGACCTTCAAATACAAATCCATCGGCTGAAACGGCTGTATGGCATGACCGCATATTTGATTTTATTTGATACTGAGATTTAATCGTCCCCATGTCATTGACGTTAATTGCTTTTGTTTGAATATTGTTTTCGCTCAAATGAGCAATCCACTTATTACAACATCCACAATTTTTACTTTTATAAACGGTAAGCTCAATTTTAGGTTTTTCTGAATTCTCATAAGTTATTAATGCTTTATGTTGTTTTTCGATACTTATCGCCGAAAATGACATAGTTAATGATAAAAATAACGCTGAGGTAATGTAGATTACTCGCATTGTTAACTCCTTAATTTGACCAATGAATATGAGTGATTTTCCAACCTGTATCGGTGTTTTTTAATGTGATTGATTCCATTCCCATAGACTTAATATCTTTTCCTTTGTACTTTCCTTGAGTTTTACTTCTTGAAATTGAGTAAGCTATGTCTCCATTTGTGTAAACTTGATGCTCTAGTAGTTCACTATTAACAGCACTTAAGAATTTCATATCCGCTATCATATGATGTTTCGCGTATTCATCTGCAGAACGCTCAACACTTCCGCCTTCAAAAATGATGACATCGTCGGCCAGTAATTTACGTGCAGCTTCGCGATTGCCTTGTTTTAGAGATGCATGAAATAGGCTGACTGTTTTTGCAGCCTCGCTATCAACATTGACAAAGGCCTTGCCTTTTTTTGAATATTTTTCATCGTCATGTGCACTAACAGTAAAAGAACTAACAGTGCTAAAAATTAGTAGCAATAAAATTTTTAAATTAAAGGATTTAATTAACATACGTTTCCCTTTTTATTAATCGTTAAATAGGCGGACCAACAAGTGTGGTAAATACACTTGTTGTAATAAGTACAAACAGGGCAATTACTATTTCAACAGTAATCGAGCGTTTTAATATACTTATATGGTGTTGTTGAGTGATTTGCGGGACTAAAAAAAGCTTATGCCATGCACCTAGGAACAGCATCGCGCTGACGAGTAACAGCTTTAATAAAATTAGTTGCCCATAATCTGATGTAAACAATGCAGAAAATGACTCTAGGTACCGCAGGAGCAGAGTTAAGCCCGAAATAAGTAGTACAAATACAATAACAATAGCGAGTTGACCAAAGTAATGCATTAACCGCTTTACTTCACTGGTAGGTAGTAAAGTGCAGCTTTTGTAAAGCGGCCACAATGACCCTAACCAGCTCGCTATGGCAATAAGGTGAAAGGTTAAAATACTTTTCACTAACCCATTTTCGTTTGCACTGTGCCCAGTAAAAGTGAAGCTATGAGCGATAAACCCAAGCATGATGAGTATAACGGCACCGTTTTTATAACCTGCTACGTTATCATCTGATTCCACATTCCACATACATGCGC
The DNA here is from genome assembly GCF_001401785.1 of Pseudoalteromonas sp. P1-16-1b. Classification (GTDB taxonomy): domain Bacteria; phylum Pseudomonadota; class Gammaproteobacteria; order Enterobacterales; family Alteromonadaceae; genus Pseudoalteromonas; species Pseudoalteromonas undina. The sequence goes on from NZ_LKGQ01000001.1 coordinate 15,328, forward strand.
TAATTAGAGCAATAATAAGCGCTGGTATTCTAAACCTTGCTTGGTCACCTATGACTGATTGCCAAACAATTTCAAGCATAAAGGGGTCAAACATTCCCATAAAGCCTGATTCAGCCATTGCTCCAGCTTCTATAGGTACTTGTAAAAGTGCAGCAATACTACCTGTAACTACACACGTAATTTGCCAACGTTTTAAGAACTGATGAAAGCTAATTAAGTGATGCTCTGCAACATTGCTGTTGCCACACATAAAGCGCATTAATAAAGTGCCCGCAAGCCCTACAATTGCTATATAGCTTGCTAGTTTTAATAATAGTAAGAGCACTGACCATTCACTTAATTGCATGATGTTGCTACTTAATGATTATGTTTGCTGTGGGTATTAGATTGTTCTTGCATCATCTTATGCGATTCATTTTTATGTACCATAAATCTAAACGTGCCAGTCATTTTATGTCCATCACCACCCAGTGCTGTCCATTTAACCGTGTAAGTGCCTTGGGCTAGGCTCGGTAATGACCAATTAAAGTCTGTGCTTGGGGTGGCGCTGGGTTTGAAATCAAAGTTTATTGTTTTATTTTTTTCATCTTTGATGATGACTTTTGCTAGCCTTACTTCACCACTAAAAATTAACGAAAGTTCCTCTGGTCCTTGCATTAACATGGCTTCTTGTGCAGGTATTGATTGCTTGAGTGATATATGCGCTGATGCGGAAAATGTAAGCACTAAACCTAAAATGGCTACTGCAGAGTTAAAAAACTTCATAATTACCTCTTATTTAAAATGATTAAAACCAAAATTTAATACCCGCAACAAATGCGGTGTTGTTGCTACTTTGTCCACTTGATGTGGCATAGTCGGCGGTATTGCCAAATTTATTGCTCCATTCAACGCCAATATAGGGCGCAAACTGGCGTGTAAATTCATAACGAACCCTAAAGCCAATCGCGCTGCTTGATAGGCCACTTCCAAGCTCGTTTTGTTTATCGTTTTTGCCATAAAGTGTAATTTCGGCTCGCGGTTGTATAATTAGCTTTTGCGTGAGTAGTAGTTCGTACTCTGCCTCTAACGTAAATGCGGTATTGCCTCGCTCACCTACGTATGCTGTCATATCAAGTTCAAACCAATAAGGGGCTAAACCTTGTAAGCCAAAAGCCAACCATTGCCGATTTTCACCTTCTTTATTGTAATCAAGACGAACACCTGCTTGAGTATCCCAATATGCTGATACGGCATGACCCCATAAAATATCGGTTTGGTTTTCTTCAATACTTCCTTCGCTGAAATCACCCTCGGTTTTAATTACCAATCGATCAAAGGTAGTGCCGTACCATGCTTGTAAGTCAAATACACCTGCGTTTGCTTGCTCGTTATATTCAAGACGATCGCCTAGTAATGCGTAAAATGGATGCTCATCAGCGAGTGTTAATCGCTCATTGCCCTCAAGCGCATATGGGCCTTCTGTTAAAGTTGTTCCCGCAGAGTAAGCATGGGGGTCTCTTGCATCTTTAGGTGCACTTCCTCCTTGTGGTTGCATCTTAGCGCTATTCATTTGTGCCATTTCACTTTGCGCTAATAAAGGGAAACTAATTAATGAAGCCCCAGTTAACATTAATAAACTAAATGATTTAGATAGTTTTAATTGTTTCATGATACGACTACCTCTCTAAACATGCCGGCATCCATATGGAATAATAAATGGCAATGCCAAGCCCAGCGCCCTACATCGTGAGGGGTGGTTAAAAAGCTGATTCTTTGTGCGGGTTGAACAGGTATTGTATGACGTCGCACTTGCACATCACCTTGCTCGTTTTCTAAATCACTCCACATACCATGCAGATGCATAGGGTGCGTCATCATGGTATCGTTTTGTAAAATAACTCTTAAACGTTGGTTATGCTTCATATGCACTGGCGTGCTTTTACCAAATTCTAAGCCATCAAATGACCAGCTATAACGTTCCATATTTCCGGTTAAATGCAACTCAATTTCAGCTTCTGGCTCTTGCTGGTTAGTGATCCCTTCAAGTGAGTGTAAATCTGCAAGTGTTAAAACACGGCGACCATTTTTACGTAAACCAATACCAGGATCATCAAGATTTGTTCTAGGCATATCAACGCGCATATCAACTGAAGCTCCATACTCCGTTTTGGCATGACGCACTTTAGGGCTGGCAACTGCCAATGGGTTTTCAGACATACCATGTTTGCTATGATCCATCGCCATTGCACCGTGCTCCATAGCGCTATGATCCATTTCTTTAGAGTTCATACCTGACATGCCAGCCATACCTGCCATTGCAGAATGCTCACCGCCGTGGGTCATATTGCCCATCATATCGGTCATCGTTAACCATTCAACAGGGTCAAGTGCAGGTACTGGCGCATCAATATTAGGCGAGCTTGATAAAGTTCCTTTTGCGTAACCAGAGCGATCCATACTTTGAGCAAAAATCGTATAGGCATCATTTTTAGGCTCAACAATTACGTCGTAGGTCTCACCAGGGCCGAATCTAAATTCATCAACTGTCACTGGTTCAACGTTTTGCCCATCAGCTTGTACAACTGTTAGTTTTAGTTCTGGAATACGAACGTCAAAAAAAGTATTGCTTGAGCCATTAATAAACCTAAGTCTTACTTTTTCTCCAACTTTAAACATTCCTCGCCAATTTGACATTGGCGTACTACCGTTCATTAAAAAGGTCATTGCTGATGCAGATAAGTCAGCTAAATCTGTAGGATTCATTCTCATTTGATTCCACATTTTGCGACGTTGCAAAGCATTCGAAACACCGCTATTTGAAACGTCATCAAAAAATTCTGGAACAGTGGGCTGATTGAAGTTAAATACATCACTCTGTATTTTTAATTTGCGGAACAGCGCCATTGGGTCATCATCAGTCCAATCAGATAATTGAATAACATGCTCGTTATCTGCACTAATAATATCTTTTTCTCGCGGTTCAATAATTAATGCACCGTACATGCCAGTCATTTCTTGAAAGCCACTATGTGAGTGATACCAATATGTACCGCTTTGTTGTAATTTAAATTTATAAACAAAGGTTTCGCCAGGCATAATGCCTTTAAAACTGATACCAGGTACGCCATCCATTTGATACGGTAAAATAATGCCATGCCAATGAATTGAACTCGGTACTGATAACTTATTTGTTACTCTAATAGTAACGTCATCGCCTTCTTTGAGGCGCAAGGTAGGGGCGGGTATAGAGCCATTGATAGTTGTCGCCATACGTACTACGCCAGTAAAGTTAACCGGCGATTCATCTATAACCAGATCAATTACTTTGCCGCTAAGTTCGGGCACAGTGCCTGTTATTGTTCCTGCTACTAAAGATGATGCAGCATGTAATACACTCGGAAAAGCAGCAAGTACACCTCCTGCAATTAAGCCTTGAACAAATCGTCTTCGTGGTGTGCTAACCTGTTGTGATGACTTTTTAAACCCCATTTCCTTACTCCTTCATACCAGAATATGTATTGAGTATAGAAAATAGACCTGTCTTAAACATGACGCGAACATTACAAAGTTGTAATGTTGGTGTCATGTTGCTGTAGTGACAGATACTGCATAATATTTGCAGAGGTAGTTGTTAGGACTTTAATGAAGGAATTGTATGCGCTTATTAGTTGTTGAAGATGAATCAAAGACAGGAGATTATTTAAAACAGGGACTAAGTGAAGCTGGTTTTCAGGTTTCTTTGGCGCGCAATGGACTTGACGGTCATCACCTAGCAATGACCGACTTATTTGATGTAATAATACTTGATGTCATGTTACCTGACGTATCCGGTTGGAAAATTTTACAGTCGCTACGTGAAGCAGATAACAAAACCCCAGTACTATTTTTATCTGCTCGCGATAGTATAGACGATAGAGTAAAGGGGCTCGAACTTGGTGCTGATGACTATTTAATAAAGCCTTTTGCTTTTGCTGAAGTTTTAGCAAGAGTACGCACTCTTATTCGCCGTGGTGTAGTACAAACAGTTGACGATATACTGATAGTTGCTGATTTAGAAATGGATATTCCAAAGCGAAAAATACAACGTGCAGGCAAGCGTATTTTATTGAGTAATAAAGAGTTTAGCTTACTTGAACTATTGTTACGGCGCGAAGGTGAAGTACTGCCACGTTCGTTAATTGCTTCTCAAGTATGGGATATGAATTTTGATAGCGACACCAATGTGATTGATGTTGCCATTCGTAGGCTAAGAGCAAAAGTTGATGATGACTTTACTGTTAAATTAATTCATACGGTTCGTGGTATGGGCTATAAATTAGAGGTTGAAACTGATGGCTATTAAGTCACGGCCTTTATCACTTACGATGCGTGTTGTGTTGTTTGTCGCTGTAACCGTTATTGCGTGCTTAACTTTAGTTGCCACCTTAATAAATAGTTCGATAAAACATCATTTTTTCCAGCAAGATAGTAGTGAACTGCATGTTATTAATCAATCTATTGAATTAGTTTTAAGACAACAGTATAAATCAAACCTGAAACTTAAAAATGAATTATCTAACGCTGTAGCGGGTCATCACGGTGTTTACTATCAGGTAAATACCGCAAAAGGAGAGCTCATTTTTCAAAGTTCTGAACGAGATTTTAGTGATTTTGTAATGAGTGCTAATGCTTCAGCTGGCTTTAACCGTAACAACATTACCTCATGGCAAAATGATACCCACACCTACCGAGCTCTGGTGAGTAATTTAAGTACTGGGCAACAGCAATACAAAATTACTACAGCGATAGACATGAGCTTTCATTTACACTTTCTCAATCAATTTCAACAAAGTCTTTGGGCTATTATGTTTGGCTCTGCGGTACTCATTTTATTGGTGGCTTGGTTTGCTATACATCAAGGATTGAACCCTTTACGAGGTTTGAGTCAGAAAATGCATGACATCCAAACTAATAAGATGGATGTAAGGCTTGATGAAAATAAAGTGCCTATTGAGCTTGTTAATATGGTGCAGTCGTTTAACTCGATGCTCGACAGGCTCCAAGGTGAATTTATTCGTTTATCAAATTTCTCTAGTGATATTGCGCATGAGTTACGTACTCCACTAACAAATATAATCACTCAAACACAGGTTGGTTTATCTAAAAAAAGACAGTTGTTAGAGTATCAAGAATTATTGTTTTCTAATCTAGAAGAGCTGGAACGACTAACTAAGATGGTTAGTGATATGCTTTGGCTTGCAAAAACTCAGAATGGACTGGTTAAACCCGTTCAAAATACTCTAAAAAGCCATGATGAAATTGAAGCATTATTTGAGTACTTTGATGCTTTGGCTGAAGACTCATTGATTACATTTAAGAAAAAAGGTCAAAACCTTTGTTTTTATTGTGACAAATTACACTTTCGCCAATTATTATCAAACCTCCTATCCAATGCAATAAGGTATGCCCCAAAAGGCTCATCAATCACAGTAAATAGTGAAATATTTACCGCTGATAAAATATGTATTTCAGTGATTAATACTGGGGAGAGAATACCTTCTGAGCATTTACCTTATTTATTTGACCGCTTTTATCGACCCGATAAATCGCGCCAACGACACAGCGATGGAGCTGGTTTAGGGCTTGCAATAGTTAAAGCTCTAGCGCAAGCAAACGGTGGAAATATAGAGGTCAGTTCAAATAATCAAACTACCAGCTTTAAAGTTTTTCTAAATTTAGCTAAAAGCTAATTATTAAATTTAATAACCCAATGTTTGCTTGTACCTCTAGACTTCCCAGCTTTCATTAAACACCGGTTTATAAACTTAAAGTACAAAACGGAAGTAAACTTCCGGTTTCTAACCCAATATTGCTATATTTCGGAAGCAAACTTCCGTTTATAGGAATTCAAAGGTAGTTATCGGAAATATACTTCTGTTTTTGAAAGCGTTGGCCTAGATAGCTATATGAGCCATTTTTCGGGGTCTTATTTGAGCGAAAAGCGGAGGGTCGGGTAAACTCGTTTTTGGACAAAAATGAGTTAGAGCTGAAGGACGGCTCTGTGCCAAAAGCAGCCCTTGAGTGACTTAGTGATAAAGGCTGCAATGATACGATTGCTGACATTTCACTATTTCTTTTTATGCCTTCTCATTGCCATTAATAGACTGTCATTTAGCTATCGCAACAACTTTGACCTTCTTGAATTGGCGGGCATTTCACTGTTCCATAAGAGCAATATACGCAACAATCGCCTTTCAAAGGCTTTAGGAGAACTTTGCAAGATTCACATTCATAATACCACTGGCAAGCGTTGGTTGGCATTTCTTCAGTTTTACTGAAGCCACACTCAGGGCAAGTAATGGTAGAATTTAACTCTATACTTTGCATGTTTGCTCCTTCAAAGGTTTAACAATGTCTAATACGGACATTACAATCATCAAACAAATACCTACATAAAACAAATAAGTGCTCCATTCGTATTGCCATAGTGGATAGAGGGTTAACAAAACCGCTATAGGGCCAATAACCCCAAGAATACCTCTCGCATGATTTTGGTTTTTATACCAGTTATACAAATTTACCAACAATGCCAGAGTTGCAAATATAGGTAACAAGGTATTTACAGCAATTCCCTCAAAGTGAGAGAGAAAGCCTAATCCTAATGCTGATGCTAACGAGCCGAGTGCGGGGAAGCACCCCGTACAACTAAGAGCCGCAAGCCAAACACCACCTGAGCTAACTTTATCTAAAATCTTATTAATCATTTTTAACGTCTAACATTATTTGAATGATTTGAGTATGAACTCCGTAGGTAGGTACGGAGTCAATACTATTTTAGCGAATCGATTATTGGGCAGTGGGATTGATCGTTATTGTTGCGGCATGAATTAGTCATTTCTTTTATGACGACTTCTAAGCGTTGAAGGTCAGCTATCTTATTTTGAATTACGTTCAATTTCAGCAAGCCTAGGGATTCTACTTTGGCACAATCGCCATCCATTGACATCAATGAAGCCACTTCTTTTAGAGTAAAGCCAAGTGCTTTGGCCTTACAGATGAATTGTAATTGTTTGGTGATTGAGTCGTCATAGACACGATAACCATTTTGAGGTTTTTGAGGCTGTTTTATCAAGCCTTCCCGCTCATAAAACCGTATAGTTTCTACGCCTATATCAAGTTCTTTAGCCAACTTGCCTATTGTTTTCATCGTCCAACCATAAAATCAACTTTAATCATGACATTAGTATATCAATACGAAGTAAAATTGCTCGAACTACAATGACTGGTTTTCACTAAAAGCTGCCCTTAGAGCATTTACGTTAACTCGTCTTGGGGCAGAAATGAGTTAAATCGGAAAGGCAGCTCATGGCACAAATGCGTCTGTTCGATTTGGTTGACTCTATTTGTTCAAATCTGACAGTTTTGGTTAGGTCTTATTAAATGAATTCATTCCGCGCTTATCTTGTTAAGCAAAAATGCTAACTAAATCACTATTAAAAGAAAGTCCGCTTAAGTTATTTTCATTAATCAGAGATTTAAACTCAGCATTGCAATAAAGTGCTGTCCCGCCTTGAATGCATGATTTGAAAACAAGATGTTTGTCTGATTTAAATGATAAGGATTTGAGGCCATCCTCAATACCATTCAGGTAAGCCTTTTCAGTAAGAAATTCGTCTTCTTCTTCGAAAACGAGTGGATTAAATAAAATTAGCTCTTTATCACACCTAAGCGGTATAAATTCCCCGTAAACTTGCAGATAGTTCCCTAGGGCAATATACGCTTTATGGTTCAAAACAAGGTAATTCGAAAATAAGTTTACGTCGTAGGCTTGCTATAAAGCTTCTTTTTCAACTTTGCAGCTAAATCCGTTTTTGACTATATCCGTTATTCTAGTTTTGCCGCTTGGAAAGCCAATCTTGGCTAATATTACTGCTTCTTTATAACTGAGGTTATTTTCTTCGGCAATTTGGTCTGCCATCGATACGATATCTAGGTCAATTATATCGTATGTTCTATCTGGTTTGTGCAATTTATAAATATCGAGTTCCTTTCCCATAAGTAATCCTTTGTGAAGTAATATTTGTGCTTATTAAAGATTAATGAAGCCAGAATATCAACTCCTTCGGCAACGCAAGCAGAACCTCATTGGATACTAGCCAAATTTTATTAGGCTGGATTACTAAAGGAGTGCGCGTTAGTTATACCTATACTCTATTCATTTATTAGCTTTTACTGTATTCATTTATTAGCTTTTAATGTAGAACTAGCAACATTTACATAATACAGATTCTCATCTTTGCCTACCAAAGCCCCTAAATATCTTCCCTTATGTAGAGCCCATGACCTTTAAAAGTAAAATAGACAGATTAGAAGGCGATAATCGCCTTATTTATCTTCCATAATATCTTTAAGTGCAATGCGCTTTAGCTTAGTACCATCGCGATACCCTTTTACTAACAATTCATCTAATACAGCGCCAGTGTAGAAGGTATAGCCATTTTCTTCATCAACGGGAAGCTCGTATACAGAGCCTGATATTTGAGGCCAAATCCAATAATTCCCACAGGGTGATAAGTGAGGTAGAACCATTGAACCTGAGCTTACTCTCCATTCATCATCATTTTTCCACGAACAAAACAACACATAGCAGGGTTTGCTATCAATAGTTTGAAACGTTAAAACAACCCACCCTTCTGGCTTGTGTTTCATATGTCACTCCATCTTGTTTACAAAAAAATTTAAGCCTCCATTAACCTTAACTTAATAAACGAGAACACCCCCTCTTTTTTCTTAAAAAAACACAAAAAATAAAAAAAAGCACATATTCACACTCAGTTAATGTTAATTGTAGTGGGGATTTATTGGATTTTAAGACCTAAATCAAAGAAGTTGGAAGAATATAACCTAGTGGTCTGACCAGTTTAACCTTCTCTATTTCTGCAATATCTGCAATCATAGCGACTGCCTTTTGAAAAGCATCAACCTTGCTGGGGCTAGGTGTGAAATTTTAAATTTAAGCTTTTAGGAGCAGCACTGAATATTACTTTCGCTTTGGGTGTTTTACTTGAACATAACAACGTCATGTTAAACACAAACATAAAATCGGTTTGGATAAGGTAAAAACAACTCGAGAAACCTTCATAGTACTTTAAAGATAAATTTTTTTTGAGAATAAATAATTTGCTCGTAGAAAAAACATTGAACTTAACTTTCGAATTTTAAAGTGAGATTAGCCCTTGAAAATAAAACAAAATTTTCAGTGGCTCCAAGGATTGATAAGCCTAATTATGACGAAAGGAATAATGTAAAAATGCTTACCAAGAACAACTATTCTAAAGATAAACCTTTTAATTTATCACCCATTATCTATAGTGTAAAGACATTTATTTTTTGGGAGGTAAAATTATGACCGTTACAAAGACGAACGCTAACGTTCACAGAGGTCGATTTGTTATACGATTTTACTCCCATAAAAATCAGTGCGCACTTAATCCCGAGTCATTTCAGGAGCTGATCCTGGCTTTTAAACTGGAATGTGACCCTAATGTGAAGCTGTTTGCCACCCAGCCTGAGCAAATAGAAGTGACTATAGACAAAAAAGTTTACCGCTATACACCCGACTTCTTAGTCCTATATCATTCTGGCTTCGCTGAATATATTGAAGTTCATCATGAGTCTCAGGTTGATAAAGAGTATCACTCGAAAATTCATCTTTTTAATGAGTACACCCGAAAAAAAGCACAAATAGGTTTACGGTTAATCATCGTCGATAAGCTCAATACTATCTTTATGGCGAACCTTAATCTGATAACAATGTATTACTCGGAGCATTCATTCCCATTAACAATGCTGCCTGATGGAGATTTAACCTTTGGTGAACTCATCGAATGCTTGGAGGGTATAGCTAAAAACCCAGTGTCAGAGGCTTATGGACTAATTGCATCAAATGTATATAAATTCGATATGGAGAAGCCGTTAAACGCCTCTACTACATTGATGCGAGGTCAACTCAAATGATCGGATATGCTACGGGCACTGACTTGACTAATAAGTACGGTAACGTTGAATCTATTGCGTTTGTTGACAGTACATCAATACTCCTTTCCGGTGATGGTATAGAGACTAAGAAGCGCCTATTACCTCGAGACGACTTTGAGAAATCAATTGATGATCAAGGCTTTATATTAAGAAGCGCACAGCATCCACATATTGAACTAACAGAATATCAAAAGTTAACGGTTACATCACGATTGATTTATCAATCTATCTTGAAAGAACTGGTTAGTGAAGGATACCCTGCTACAACCAAGAAGACATATGATGAGCTCATCAAACGAGTCGAGAGTCAACATCCTGCAACTATTGCCACAAAACACCCGCAATGGAAAACGGTATGTCGCCATTGGCGCGTATGGGTTCAATCAGATTTTAATGATGAGGCGCTTGCGGGAGTGAAGCGTAATAGGCCTATACGGCTAAATGCGGCCACTGAGGCTTTCATACAGCACTACATCGCTACCGTCTATTCGTGTAATAACTCTGCTTTCAAAGGCGCATATTACAGTAACTATAAACGAGAAGCGCAAGAAGCTAGCTTGAAAAATAATGAGATTCAAATCGCATCACAACGCACCTTTTACCGCCGGTTACAAGAGCTTACTGATGCCGAAAAACTTGCTAATTTTAAAGGCCTTTCACAAGCGGAAATCAATAAGCGACTAACAACGCTACGTAAACGAATAAAAACCTATTACGCAATGCAGCGCGTTGAATGCGACCGTGTTGTGCTAAATATGTGTTTAATTGACGACAAAACAGGTCTTCCGACACCGCCTATTTCTTTGTATGTAGCAATAGACGTATACACACGCGCACCTATCTCTGTGGTGCTTAGCTTTGAACCTGAAAACTCTGCCGGTGGGCTTAATCTTTTACGTCAAATATTTATGGCAGATAGTAATCTTACAATGAATGGACGTAAACCGACTACATTGATTATGGATAATGGCCCAGGGTTTAATAATCGTTTGATAAAAAAGGCTGCGGAGCGACTAGAGTTAAATATTCATTATACACCATCAAATCAACCTGCTAAGAAGCCATTCATTGAGTCATTTTTTAATGTGTTAAGAGATCACTTTTTTTCGGGTATGAAGATTGAAACGCAAAGTGGTGAGACGAGTATTGGATTTCAAAGTTATTCAGGAAAACGTACTAACCCGAACTCACTCGACACAATTCCATTAGCTAAACGTGCGGATATAAAGGTATCTGATTTTACAAAGCTACTGAATATATTTTTGACAGAATACATGCACAAACACCATAAACAGGCTGGCCATACGCCTATCAAAAAATGGAATCAGTCCATTATTGATACGCCTATGCCTTCATTCACATATGATCAGCTACAACATTGCTTCCACGTGTCCAGAGCCCAGGCCTCACATAAATTACAGCAACGTGGAACTATCAGATGTTTAGGTCAAGATTATTACAGTGATGAGCTAAAACAACTATACGCGGCTACTAAAACAGACATGGAGCTGGGTGAAAACCCCTCTGTTTATGTGTTTCATGACGACCTAGATGCCAGAAAAGTAACAGTTCAAGCAACACTGCCTGGCGAGAACAATCCTGTGGAAATAGTGGCTGATAATATTGACCATCATGATACTAAACTACCAGTCAGCTTTGCTGAACTAAATGGCAATCAAACTCTGACCCAACTCGGAATATATACAGAAACTTTCTCCCATACTCCTACTGGTCACTATGTCGGTGAAATAACTGAATTCGTAAAGCAAAAGCCCAAACGCAAACAGCACAGGGGCCCGAAGGTAGCGTCTTTCAATAAAAATACGAAAGAGAACTTATCCATTGTAGAGCGAATAAAAAAATCTCATAAAGTGAATGAACTTAAATCACAGATATCGCACTCAGGTGAACAAGATACCTACGCAGATACGATAGTGAGCAAAACCAGAGAAATGGCCTCTACCCGTTATAATGATGATGAAGGAAATGAAAAACAATGGTAACTATGCCCAGTACAATTTTCGCATGTGACATACAAATGAAGATATGGCAGAGGATAGCGGAAATCCACAATATGTATCACGTACCTTCAGAGGATAAACGAGCTCAACTTATTTATGGTGCCTCGGGTGCTGGCAAGACGTATATATTAAAGCAGTATCACGCTCAGTTTTTACCTGTTACTAAGCCAGAAAAAACGACAAAACCAATCTTTTATGTCGCTTTTAAGGAGTTTAAAAAAAGTACTGCAGAGATAACTCGATTTTTAATTTCAGAGCTAGAGGGAACAACACAAAACTCTCGCACTACTGCAGCTGAATTGGATGCCCAACTTATCTCACTTCTCAAAGACCTAGAAGTGGAGCTAATCATTCTTGATGAAATTCAGAATATTGCCTCAAGTTATGATGGGATAGAGTTTCAACGAATTATTAAATATTTTTGCTATCTGATCGATAGCAACAAGATCCGTTGTTCGATTATTTTCGCCGGTACAAGCAGTGCTAAGCGCCTTATTACATTTGGTAGAACCGCCGGTAAATTTGACGATGACGAGCAGATGTCTCGTCGACAAATGCGCCCCATTGAAATTAAGCCAATCCTTCCTAAAACGAAAAACTGGATTGCCTGTTGTAATTGGTTCATTCAACAAGTTGGGTTGCCAAATTTAACAAAGGATGAGCACAGTGAGCTACTTGATCGTATTTACCTTGCGTACAGTGAGCACACCATGAGTACAATGCGCGATTTATTTTTACGTAATAACACACGAAATGCAAAAAACTATGATCAGCTTATAGAAGCCTTATTTGAAAACTTTGAGAAATATGCAATTGGGGCTGTCAATCCATTTGATTATGAACTTTTAACAAAAAAACAATTAGATGCATATCTAAATGAGCAAGATAAAAACCTTAGAAGTCAGTTCTATTCGGGGTTATGCTAATGCGTTTCCCAATAAAACCCTCTTACTATGAAGCGGAGTCAGGTATTGGTTATGTACTTCGTTTACTTAAAAGAAATGGCATACAATCAGAATCTCGCGTACTTAATAAGGCTATGCTAACCAGTATCATCAAAGGTAGATCAACAAAGAACGAACTCCTTGATCACCTTATTCCTATAACTCGCACTTTATCATCATTAAAGATAAAGTGCTGGACACATGCGAGATTGCTAACGCCACAAGTTTGTCCAGATTGTGTTAACCAATATGGGTATTTTAGGGCCCAGTGGCAAAATCCATTTTTACGACACTGTATTATTCATGAGTGTGCCCTGTTATCCGAATGCCCTCATTGCAATTCACCGCTGCAATTTACCATTAATCTTCTAAATGGCCGCTGCACATCACCTTTGTGCGGCTTACGCTTAACGCATATACCATTGAATAATCAATTAAAATCACCTGAACAAGTCCACGATGCATACCTCATAGCTAAAGTGATAGTTGACGATAGTAATACACGAACGAGTTTCCCACCAAAGGAGATTACCTCCACATTATTAAATAGAGCGGCTGATATTCTTAATAACCCAGATAGTGCTAGAGTATTCTTAAGTGAAAGGGCTAAACGTGTACCAACAGATCTACCGTTGAACATTGAGTTTCACAAAATTGAAATTATTGTTCAGAATTTGCTATGTGAATGGGGGTCATTATCCACACTATATGAAATGTATAATAGCGAGTATATTCGTTCAAAAGCTCCCATAACTCAGCTTTGGTTTGAAGCTCAAACAGCCTCCTCTATAATTGGGATAACCTTTAAACAAATCGCTCTTTTAGTCGAAGTTGGATTGATAAGAACTGATTCAAAAAAGGCCTTAAGAACAGATACTCGCGTTGAAATATCAGGTGTTTATACCTTTTTAGCCGAGTTCAGCCACAATAAAGATTACGTCCCCCTTTCTGAGCTACGTCGCTTTATGGCTCTTCATAATATCTGTATAACTGATGTACTGATAGCTGCTAAAAATAAAGAATTATCAATAACATACAAACCTTCATTAGACTTAATGCATTCCATACACGTTTTGCCTGAAGCATTCGATACCTTTTGTAAATTACATACTCAACTTATAAGAGATAAAACGATGTCCGTTGCAAACGTAGCTGAAGTCACCGGTATACCAAAGGTAGAACTAATGAGGTTGATTAATACCGGTAAGCTCAGGCCCGTTTACATTCATGGCAATAATTCAAAACGTATACTTAATTGTGATACTTTGAAGTTGGCGAAAACGCAAAACAAACAGCTATCACTCGACATTTAGTACTTTGTAATTTCAACTTTAATTTTTAGGCCGAGACATGTTCTCGGTCTATGCTTTATTAATAACAATACCGGCAGTTCACTAAAACTAATCGACTGAATATCAATAAGTTTAACTTTCCCTTTTTTAATAAAGGTTTAGTAACTTCATCCATAACTAAACCTAAATCAAACCAAATTTGAATTAACTCAACATTACAAATGAAGCTTCGCATATCTGCATTTTAACTTTCACTTAAATGGCTTCATTTCTCTTTATCCTAAAAATCCATTTTCTAATCGATTTACTACACTTTTACTAAGTAAATATTAGCGTATAGTGTTCGCCACTAATTTACCGAATACAGAATCTACTTAATTATGTGCTCATTAAAATCAAGTCAGAGTTCTTCAGTGGCAGAATGAGAATCTGCAAGGCAGAATGAGAACTTTTTGGCTGGATGAGAATTTGTGTTGGGGCAGTTTTTAGCTATAAATAATTCTCAATTTAAGAGGCGCAGTACCGATAAAGAACACAAGCTAAGTTATTGTTTTGAAATCTTATTACATGGCTGAGATTCTCAAGTTATATGGCGCCGATCATTTTTGGCCAGCGCCACTTAAATTGGGAATTCGCGGCAGCTTGAGAATTGTTTGAATTTCATTCGAAGTATGGCACTTAAATTGAGATTTATTAACTAAAGTCTCGCCTTAAATTTAAGTAGGTTCAGGGTCTGTTGACCTTTCAAGGTTAAATTTGCAGCAGTCTGTTTGGTCTTTAGGCAAGGCTGAGTCTATGTGGTGTGGTTATTCCCCATAAATAGGCGATAACGCAGCATCAATGCCAAACAGGCGCTGCCCGAAGGGTTCTGCCTAGGGGCAATTAACTCTTTGTTGCTCGATTTTTACTTAGCCCACTAGGTTACAAATCTCGCGTCGCGATTAAATCCCCCCTAGTTTGAACAAATATTAATCCGTAAAGGCCAACAGACCCTAAGTTTAGGTAAATAGTTGAATGATTAAAATGAATTACATTAAGTCTGAAGAAGCCTTAATGTATAAATATAGAATTAATGCGTGAGCTATTTCCGGTTTGTGCCATTTGCAGACAGTGGTAACGCTGTTTTAAGTTGCGATTTATAGCATGCTAAAATCGCGAAGCGATGGCACGCTGTAAATTATCAATTTGAAAACTCTTGTTATGGTGCTTTTACAACAAACCTATAAATGAGTTTTCTATACCGTTTAAAAAATTAAGTTAAGTTTTTGAAATTTTATACCACTACAAGTGACTTTAGAGTTAAAGCTGATGAAAATTATCAATTTATAAAATTTATAATGAGTGTGACAATCGCGATATTAATTTTACTTCTACTGATTGTTGCCTACTTTATTTACTGCTCGATACAAAACCCATTTATGTCATTACGCGATACCATAACGGATATTGCAACCAATGCTGATTTAACAGCTCGTGCTAAGGTTCAGGGTAAAGATGAGATTGCAGATACCGCATCTAACTTTAATGATATGTTACTTCGGATCCAAGGTTTAGTAAAAGATATGGCAGGCGCAACACTAACACTTGCTTCGGCAGCTGAAGAAATGAACTCTATTAGTATTCAAGTAGCCAGCACAGCAACCCAGCAAGAGCAACAATCAGCTATGATTGCAACTGCAATTACCCAAATGAGTAGTGCAATAGAACAAGTTGCTCAAAACGCGCAAATAACCTCTGATAAAGCCACAAGTGCTGACATAAAAGCAGGCCAAGGTCAGCAAGCTGTTGCTGATAATATCGAGTCAATAAATACGCTTTCAACTTTGGTTAATACAAATACGCAGCTTATTACAGATCTAAATACACAAACCAATGATATAAACCAAGTTGTGATGATGATCCAAAGTGTTGCTGAGCAAACTAACTTGTTAGCCTTAAACGCAGCCATTGAAGCAGCAAGAGCTGGCGACTCAGGTCGAGGTTTTGCCGTTGTAGCCGATGAGGTAAGACAACTTGCCCACAATACTCAAAAAGCAACCGCTAGCATTAATGAAATGATCACAAAACTACAAGGCATGGCTCAGCAAGCTGTTAATGCGATGGGTAACGCAGAAAGCAGCGCTAAAGAGAGTGTCGACCATGCTAATTATTCTTCACAGGTACTCAGCGAAATTAACCAAGAAGTTACCGAAATTGCAGATATGAATACTCAAATATCAACCGCGACTCAGGAGCAAAAAATGGTCGCAAATGAACTAAGCAGCAATATTAATGAGTTTAGCGCGAGTATTACTTCTGTCAGCGAAAGCTCGCAACAAAATGCTCAAGCATCGCAAGAACTCGCACAGCTTGCGGCAATGCTACAAGGACAAGTTAATGTATTTAAAGTTTAAGTGCTTTAATTTTGAGGCATATTAGCGCTTATACTTTAAATAAAAACCTTATATGCCATCATTTAAATGATTAAATGATGGCATATTGGTTACTTTAAGCGCTAGTTTTATTAGACAATATAGTTATCCAATCACTGGGGTTTGAAAGTATAAACTGATATGAGCTGCCATCTTGCGTGAAAACCTCTATCGCATCAGCCGTTATTGGAATAAGGCCTGCGCCCTTACCTTTACATTCAACCACTTTTAAAATTGTATTACGTGGAATTGTATGTGGTTCTAACCCCAATTTTTCATTAAAAGGTTCAAAATTTACATTAGTCTGCGTAATCCAAAACTTTCCGTCCGCTTTCATGACTCCATTTTGAATGGTTGCCATTGTTGATTTAACGACAGTTGATTGCATATTTAAATTCCTTTACACGTGCATATAATTTCAAATTGTTCAACTTCCTTCTGTTTATTATTACAGCTAACTTGATAGCCAAAAGCAAGTTTATTTGTGCACTAACGCCACAAAGCCACCTTTTAAATTTAAAAGTTACCCGCATATATTTACCTGCTTTAAACTTTGTGGAATAATCGCCATCCTCTTAGGGGAGTAGCCCGCTCAGTAATGAGTAAACTTATCAACATAATTGCACCTCATGTGCATGGTAAGTTTGTAATGTTGTAGCAAGCGTTATCGGCGAGACCTAGGTAGACACTATCCTCATGGCGGGAGATAGCTGTTTGCCTTGGTTTAATATTCCCGCCTGAAGATTATATTAATGGATATTTTTTTAACCTCTACCGTCACTGTTGCCCTCGCTGAAATAGGCGATAAAACTCAACTTCTATCGCTATTACTTGCGGCACGTTTTCATAATAAAATAGCGCTTATTTTAGGTATTCTCGCTGCTACTATTATTAATCATGGTTTATCTGCCTGGTTTGGTGATTGGCTGAGCGGAAACTTTGCCGTCGAATACTTACCTTGGATAGTTAATATAAGCTTTATTGTGGTAGGGCTGTGGCTACTTATTCCAGATAAAGATGAAGACGTTAGCCACAAGTACGACCGCTATGGTGCATTTTTAGTAGCCTTAATCTTATTTTTTATTGCTGAAATTGGCGACAAAACACAAATTGCAACCGTGTTGCTCGGTGCACAATATCAATCTGTTTTATGGGTAACAATTGGTACAACCCTTGGTATGCTAATCGCCAATGTCCCGATTATTTATGCCGGTAAGGCGCTACTAAAAAGAATTCCATTAAATACCGTTAGAGCGATAGCCGCCACTGTGTTTGTATTACTTGGTGTTTATGGCTTAGTAACCATTATGTAATTAAGTAACCTGAATTTTGGATAATAAGTCTTTTAACCAGCGTTCAGGTTAAGTAATTTACAACAAAAAACGCTTACCTAAAGTAGGTAAGCGTTAAAAAAGCATTAGCACATATCATAAATAGAAATAAGCGAGCTATTATGCTCGGTTAATGCAATAACACCCTTTTGTATCGGCAATTAACAATGATGAGTTAAAACCAGCTTGTAGATTACTGATCACGGTCTCTACAAACCCGCTACCTTGAGAGCATGCCAGCCCTTCAGATAAAGGCCCTGCATAAACAAACTCACCATTTTTATCAATTAAAACCGCGGCTGGTGTAGCCGGAACCACTGACTTTAGTTGGCTATTGAGTTTAAATGTTTGTACCTCAACGCCCTGATTTTTCGCAAACCGCTGTAAAGATGATAGGTGTGGTTTAGCTTGTATAGTACATCCACATTTATCTTCTGTAATAATAAGTAGTTGAGCACTATCTTTGTTTTGCCAAACCACCTGTTCTTTAAATTGCGAAAACCAATTGTGTCGTTCCAGCATTTTATTTTCATCAAAAGGCTTTAATTGGCCAAGTTGAAAATACACTAAACCCGACACAACAACGACAAGCCACACACCAATTAAAGCAACAATAAAATAGCGCTTATTAGTTAAATTTTGCAATGCTTTGCTCTAACACATCAATACTCACATCAATCATTTGTACCTTGGCGGTAAGTTGATCAACAATTTTTCCGTCTTCATGTTGGCGTTGACGCATTTGATCTGTGCTTATTGCAATTTGCTCGGTATTGCCTGCCTGCTCAGCAACTACTTGTGCAACCGAATTAGAGCTTGTGGATACAGCCTGTATCTGCTCGCTCATTGACGAGATATTCTCTTTCATAGTGGCACTAATTTTCGTAAGATCTACAACAAAATCAACACATTGATTCATAGATTGTGTTGAAGTGCGGCTGTTATTCACTAAATCTGTTAACGTAGATGCTATTTTTGCTGTTGTTTTCTGGCTGTTATTCGCTAAAGAACGAACCTCATCTGCAACGACAGCAAAACCACGACCATGCTCGCCCGCTCTGGCTGCTTCAATTGCAGCATTGAGTGCTAGCAAGTTAGTTTGATCCGCTATACCTGATATTTCATTCAACAAACCTGTAATTACATCACCAGCTGCCACCAAATGACTTAGCTGCTCTTCTGTATTGGTTAGTAATGTGAGCAACTCCTTGCTCTTACTGTCTGTTTGTAATACTTCTTGCAAAGCTACATGAGCAGAATCGGTGATATTGCTAACTTGCTGCTTTAAAATATCACTCTCTTGCTCAACCAGTTTAAAACCGTGGGCTACTTGTGAACCTGAATTGGCAATATCATCGGTTTGTATATTTCGGTGCTTAGCACTGTCTGCCAGCTCATCATGCACATTTATAAGTTCTTGAGAATTATTTTTTAATGAATCGGATTGAGTTTGAACCTGTTTTATAACATCCGACAAGTATTCTAGTAGCGTGTTAAAGCCTACTACTGCACCGCTATTGGTATCATCAGCTCGCATTGAGAGCTTTACTTGCTCTGGATCTTGCATTATTTGCTCAGTGGCATGGCTTAACGACAAACCTGCACGACGTTCGCGTTGTAATGTTACTGCAATAAAACCAGCAACAAGGGCTTCTACAATGGCATAAGCTGCGTGAATAAGCACAGTTGAAAAAGCGAGTCGGTCGGGGTCAAATACATAAAACCCCGTGTTTTGCGTTTGTAAATAGTAAAAAGATAAATGATGAACAGCAACAAATACAATCGCCGTAATAAATACTCGCCACTCAACAAACATTATTAACATGGCTAAGAAAATAAATATTTCAAAATGCACTTCAATAAGCCCATAAGCTTGTTGAATATGCAAAAATGAAAACATCATAATAGCGGCAGCTACCACGTGCGGTGTAATTTTATTCTCAGGTTGGGTTTTTAATAACCATATAGGGAGCAAGCATAGGGGCAAGCCGACCAAAAACGCCTCTGTTAATGTATCAAAATAAAGGCCTATACCAATAGACTCGACAAACAATAAACAGAATATGATTGTAAACAATCGGCTCACACTAGACATAAAAACCTTAATTAATTTTGTAATAAATTAAACACGCTTATTGCTAATATAACCTTTAACAACTCGCAATTTTTTACTTTAAATCAAGCCCAGCATTACTAATTCAGGTTGATTTAAAAATGTTTTTAATGCGCTACTTAACAATTGATAGTATTTGTTTAAAAGTAGACGTCCCTGCTTTTTTTGTCCATTGAAATATTATTGTCTCTGCACATGATATTACTGCACCGGCTTGACGAAGCTGCTCAACCGCAATGGCTTTGTGCTCTGCATTTCTTGAGGCTATTGCATCTGTAGCAACAGTTACTGCATAACCTTGTTGTAGTAAATCTAAACAGGTTTGTAATACACAAACATGCGCTTCTGTACCCATAACAACAACATGAGGGCGCTGTAATTGCGAAAGAGTATCTAAAAACCCCTCTTCGGCGCAGGCACTAAAATTTATTTTTTCGATATATTGCGCGTTTGGTAAAGCTTGCTTAATTTTCTCATCACTTTCACCTAGTCCTTTTTTATAATGCTCTGTAATTATTGAAGGAATTTGATGAATAGCACTTGCATTTGCAAGCTTTAAAGCACACTCTAAGGTCGTATTAAATGAGGATATAGCCGGTGCTAGTTTGCTTTGTAAGTCGATTACTAAAAGTACGCTGTGCTCTGAGTTGATATTTTCTCTAAAATTCATTTGTAGTCCTTTCATTTTAGTTAAATTGACTTTTAACACCCACAAGCGGGCAACAATTAATTCACACTTATAGTGCTTTTTGTAATTTTTAAATTAAACTCATGTTATATTACAGCAATTCTAAATACCAACCTTGGCAATTAAAAAAGGTAAGTGCTTTTGAGTAAGTTTTTCTTCGTTGTTTACATATTTTTATTAGTTTGCATGCAGCAGAGCTTTGCCTCACAAACTTACTCTGAACAATTACAACGCGCATCCAAAAACGAACAATTGGCGCAAAGCTTTGTTGTAAAATCTGTCCAAGATGATATTGGCTATGTGTGGATTGCAACTACACAGGGGCTATTTCGGTTCGACGGCTATCAAGTTACGCCTTACGAAAACCAAACAGATTTAAAAAACAACTACATTATTAATATGTACAAAACCAATAACGGTAGCATACTTGTAAGCACACAACTTGCAGGTAGCTATTTAATTGATCCAAGTAGCTTAAAGGCTAAACAAATATACTCAGGTCATTTAAACCAAGACCAAGAAAAATACTCTCCCGTTATTGCAGTGGTTGAGGAGCTTACACACTTTTATTTTTCTATTGATTCGCACGTATACCGGTTTGATAAAAAATCAAAACAATTAACACTCGTCGCATCTTTGCCTGATGAAAATATGTTTATCCGTGCATTGTCACTTTATCAAAACACCTTATATATAGGTTCCGATCAGGGCCTGTATAACTACAGTTTTATCAATAACGAACTCCAACAAACAACACTTAGCGACACACAAAAAGTTACTAACGATAGTAACAACGTAAAATTTTTATCAGTAGACCAAGAATTTGGGTTGATGGTTGGTACGGTTGAGGGAATGTATCGGATTGCTTTTGATGAAAATAAAAATATAAACCCTACTGCAGTATCAACACTTATTAGTGACTATA
Organism: Pseudoalteromonas sp. P1-16-1b; assembly: GCF_001401785.1. Lineage (GTDB taxonomy): Bacteria > Pseudomonadota > Gammaproteobacteria > Enterobacterales > Alteromonadaceae > Pseudoalteromonas > Pseudoalteromonas undina. The sequence goes on from NZ_LKGQ01000001.1 coordinate 37,052, forward strand.
ATATTTGGGATTATGTAAACACACCCTATGGTGAGTTTATTGCTACAGAAAGTGGTTTATTTGAGTTTGATAGAGCAACCTTAAAGCTCACTGCTATTTTAAACTTCAAAGATAGTAGCTACAACATAACAGAAAACACCATCAACGATATTATGTTTGATGAATCCGGTTTGTTATGGCTTGGTTCACGAACTCACGGGGTATTAACGTGGGCAGCACAAACTAAGAAGTTTAAAAGAATTACACTGCCTGAAAATAATATTGTAAATGTTATATATCAAGATACACAACAATTGCTCTGGATAGGCACTGACGATGGACTTGTTCGTTATAACTCAAAAACGAAAACGAGTGATTTATTTTTACAATCTAAAGATAACAAAGCAGCTTATGGTTTATCTGCTATTGGTGATATTTTTCCTGCCAACACTAAAGGTGAGAACTATCTTTGGCTAGCTACTTTTTTTGGACTCGAGCTTTTTAACAAAGAAACGGGAACATTTGAACAAAACAAATTTATCACCGAGCATAATCTAAATACTGACTATTTATTTGGTATTACTCAGGTAGCGCCCGATAAGTTTGCTTATATCAATAATGATAACTTCTATATATTTGACGGTAACTCTGGTGAAAATAGAGTTATAAAAGGCTTAAAAGAGCTTGTATCGCCCTTACAAGCTTACGCATTCCATACCCCTTCAACGATGTTCCCTGGCGAGCTACTTTTAAGTACCTCTGATACTTTTTATAGGTATAACGAAGCAACTGGCACTTTAACTGCTATTTTTAAATCTAAAACGGCAAAAAAGAACCTGTACCATACGGTCGAGAATTATTACTACGATGCAAAACGAAAACTACTGTGGTTAGCAACAACACAAGAAGGCTTAATTGCCGTTAACGCTGAAACATACGAGCAAGCTCATACTTTTAATAAAAACAATTCATTAAATACTAACTCTATATTTGAGCTTATTGCCGATGATAATGATTTTTTATGGGTTAGTTCTGACAACGGACTGTATAAACTTAATTTAGATTCATTAAACGTAACAACTTATACAATAAAAGATGGCCTAAGTAGCAATCATTTTACTGCACTTGCAGCACTTAAATTGCAAAATAATGAACTCGTGTTTGGTAATCGTAGCGGTGTACTTCAGTTTGACCCCGATCAATTTAAGAGTAAACAACAAAACACCCAAAGCAAGTTAGCAATTACCAATATCAATTTATTTTCAGAGACGCTCAATTATACACCTGAAAAATATCGTAATGAACCGTTAAAACTAAAGCATGATGATATGGGGTTAACGGTTCGGTTTTCTAATTTTGACTATAAAAATATAAGTAAGACCTTCTACCGAGTAGAGCTTACTGGCCCCTCATCATTGAGCTATAACGATTTAAAATCTAACCAGGTGTTTTTTACTAAATTACAACCTGGTGATTATGTATTATCAGTATCAACTCAGCAGCGTAATGGAGTCGTTACTAGCGAACCTGTAAGGCTTAAATTTAGCGTCGCCTATGCACCTTGGCAGTCTCCTCTCGCTTATGCATGCTACTTCCTTGCTGTGACCATAATTCTGTTTTTATTTTTTTGGCAATACCGTAGCCGTAAAATAGCAATTGAGCGCGCCCACCGTGCAGCTATTCACTCTAAAACTCAAACTGAGCTCGCACTAAAAAGCAATAAAAGTGGTGTTTGGAACTATAGCTTTGCAGACAATACTGTAAACACAGCTAGAGGTATGGAGTTAGGCTTTGAAGACTTGCCTGATCGCATTGATATACAAAGCTTTTTTAATATTATGCATCCTGATGAGCGCCGCAGAATACAAAGTAAGTGGGATGCATTTATAAAACAGACTCAGTCGCAAGACTGGCAAGCGACTTACCGGTTACGCCACAAAGATGGTCATTGGTTGTGGTTTCATGACTTAGGGCAAATTATTTATAATCAAGACACTAAAAAGCCTGGGTATGTATCTGGTATTTTTACTAATATTACTGAGCAGTTAGCAAACGAACAGCAAGCAAAAATACTCGGTGAAGCATTTAGCCAAATCAATGACTTTTTACTTATCCTAGACGAAAATCTAATGCCTTTTTCAGCTAATAATAGCTTTATGGAGGTATTTTCTGATGATGGTGATGAGGGAGCTGTTACCTCAGAGCTATTTGTCAAAGCCATTGGGCAAACCAAATGTAAAGAGTTTGCAGCCACATTAAAGGCACTGCAACCCAAAGAGAATTGGCGAACAAATGCCTATGTTAATACTACAAAAGCACAGCAGCATCCTATTCATTTAAGTGCCACAGCTGTCGCTAATGAAGAAGGTAAAGTTGGCTATTATGTTATTGTTATAACAGATTTAACCGAACAAAAGCGTGCTGAGAATGAGCTACGTTATTTGGCCAACTATGATGCGTTAACCGGGCTACCTAATCGTAGTTTAATGAATCAAAAAATTGAAAATGCCATTACAAAAGCCGCTAAAAACGACTTGCAATGTGCGGTTATATTTATAGATTTAGATAAGTTCAAACCTGTAAATGATTCGTTTGGACATGCCGTGGGCGATAAATTACTGTGCAACATTACCGAGCGAGTTGGCTTATATCTGGGCGACCATGCGACCTTTGGCCGTCAAAGTGGTGATGAATTTTTAGTATTAATCGAGAACATTACCTCTATGTCTTCACTGCAGCATACACTTAACGAAATGAGTAGTGAGCTGGCAAGTAAAGTTATTATTGAAGACTTTTCTATTAATATATCTGCCAGTATTGGTATTGCCTTGTACCCCCATGATGCAAACTCAACAGATGCCTTAATACGTAATGCAGATATCGCTATGATGCATGCAAAACAAGCAGGTCGAAATGGATTTCAGTTCTTTAATGAAAAAATGAATGAGCAAATCAAACAAAAGCTTATCCTTGAAAATGACTTAAAAGATGCCGCAAAAGATAACCAATTTTTTAACCATTACCAGCCAGTAGTTAATACAAAAGATAAAACAATAAGTGGTGTTGAATTATTGATGCGCTGGGAAAACCAAGGAAAACTAATCTCTCCGGCTTTATTTATACCGGTAGCAGAAGAAACTGGCTTAATTGATATGCTTACAGAGCAAGCATTGCAACGTGCAATTACAGAGCTTGCGCCTGTTCTTAGCGTTAACCCACTGTTTTATATTTCGTTAAATGTATCACCAAAACATATTTTAAAGGCTAATATAACCCAGCGACTAAGCGCTATACTTGAAAAAGCCAATATCAAGCCACAGCAAATACGTCTTGAAATTACAGAAAACACGCTGTTAGAAGATAAGCACAAAGCAGCTAAACAACTTAAAAGTCTTCAAGCTGCAGGGTTTAAGCTGTTTCTAGATGATTTTGGTACTGGCTATTCATCACTCACTTATTTGAGCCAATTTCCAATTAACGTAATAAAAATTGACCAAAGTTTTGTAAATAGTATCGGCATAGATAAAGGTGACGAATCGATTATTAAAACAATTTACTCGCTTGCTGAAAACTTAGAGCTATATTGTATTGCTGAAGGGGTAGAGACGCGGGAGCAACTAGACTTTTTAACGAACATAGGTTGTCATAAGCTACAGGGCTACTACTTCGCACGTCCTATGAGTGCCAGCGACCTAATGAGCCCTGCATGCTTTGAGAAGATTATTGATTTAATCTAAAGCTATGGTAAAGAAGCGACTTAACCAAGTCGCTTTTAGGTTAAAATTTTTAATGTATGTGCTTGCATTCATAGCTTTCGATTTGTAGCACACTGTTACGAACATTAAATTTATCTGCAAGTAGTTTGATTACTTTTAAACGACATTCTTCATCATGCTTTTCTATAGTGCAATGTTGCTTTAACACTACGTGAGCACCTACTATCACTTTTTTATTCTTACGAACAACGGTAACGTTATGCACATTTGCAACATGCTCCATGCTGGTTATTTCTGTTTCGATATCTTGGACTTCTGGCAATTTTGCTTTATTTGAACGTAGCCCTTTAATACAACTAATTATCACCTTAATTCCCGTAAATAGTACAAATGATGCAATTAACATACTCGATAAAATATCAATCACATTCCAGCCCGTAATATAAATAAGAACACCGGCAACAAAAGTGGAAACAGTCGAGATTAAATCAAAAAACGAATGTAAAAATACCGCATACACATTAATACTAGCCTTACGGCCTTTATACAGCACCCACGCTGCCGCACCATGAAATAAAAAACCGATAGCTGCAATCACCGACATTAAATAACTATTTATGATCAGCTCATGTCCACCTTTGTGGTCCAAAAAGCGCTCAGCTCCCTCATACAAAATAAGTAAACTAATGGCTAGATAGAGAATTCCGTTGATCAGACCGCCGATTAATTCAGCTTTTTGGTGACCGTCGTTGTAAGTTTTAGCCAGATGAATAGCGAAGCTTGAGGCAATAAGTGCTATGAATAGCGAACTGTTATGAACAAATAAGTGGCCGGCATCAGCAAGAACAGCCAGTGAGTTAGCATAATAAGCACCTATAAGCTGAATAACCATAAACGAACAGGTAATTGCAAGTGCAATTAATAGACGGCGACGGGAGGCGTGATGTGTAGTTATTTCTGTCATGAAATATAAAAGGCCTTTACTGAAAACGAAGTAAGCTCATGAAATAAAGCAAATTGGGAAATACGTAATGATATACAATCACAATTGTAATACGTAGGCCAAATAAACGCACTAAAAACTTAGTAAAATACAAAAAACTGTACTAAAAATAACTAAGCGGATACAAAAATAATAATTAATTCATAAATATGGGTAGTTTTCATATTTTAATGCGGAGAAACCAGTGAGCCATGACTCAAACAATACAATTTGGCAGGTTTTTAATCTTATTAATTTAGCCGTAATTGTTTATGATGATAAAAACCAAAACTACACATTAAATCAGCATGCCAAAACGTTACTCAAAATAGAGGATGAAAGTGCTGTTAAAAAAGGTGCTTTTAGCAATGTTGTGTTGCGCGACTTTAGTAATGATGAAATTGTCAGTATTGAGCAGTTATTTTCTTCTAATATAACAACCGTTTTATTAGATTCTGAATCCACTTTACAACTGTTAAATATTGATCATTCTATAATTGATGGCTCTATATCTATGCTCACTTTAGAGCAAAATCATACACTCACAGAACAATACAACTTTGATCATATTATCTCTAAAATCTCTACCAAACTTATTGATATACAAAACGATAATATAGACCAACAAATTAACTTTGCCCTCAAAGCCATTGGCACCGTATTAAAGGCTGACCGCAGTTATTTATTTGAATTTAACACCGACAACGAAACTATTACTAATACTCACGAATGGGTTAATAAGGGTATTGTTGCTTGCAAAGACAGACTGCAAAACATACCAAAGGTTGAACTCCCCTATTTTTTTGAAGTGATGAATGAGAACCATCTATTTCAAGTAAATGATATTGAGCTATTACCTACTAAAGCTGACGCTGAAAAAGCAGAGTTTAAAGAGCAAAGCATTCAGTCGGTTTTATGCATAGGCCTTCGTTTCGATGAAGAACTGGTAGGCTTCATCGGCTGTGATTGCGTAAAAACTAAGCGCCATTGGAGCAAAATTGATTTGATTAGAATAAAGCTCGTAGGTGAAATCATCAATAACGCCCTCAAGAATATTAACTATAAAAAAAAGCTGCAGTTAACCCAACAGCAATTAATTAACGCAAATACTAAACTCAATAAATTAGCGAATACCGATGCACTTACTGATATTGCAAACCGTCGCTTTTTCGATAGCACACTCAACAGTGAAATTAAACGTTGTGCAAGACATAATCAGCCTATTAGTTTGATTATGTGTGACATCGATTTCTTTAAACGTTATAACGATAACTATGGTCACCAAAAAGGTGATGACACATTAAAACAAGTGGCGCGCGCTTTAAAAAGCGTATGTAAACGTGAAGGTGATATAGTGGCTCGGTATGGAGGCGAAGAATTTACAATTATTTTGCCGGCCTCTAATAAAGAACAATGCCAAAAGTTTGCTGTACTAATACAGCAAAAAATTAAAGCATTAAATATTCCCCATGAATTTTCTTCTGTTACTCCTCATATCACAATGAGCTTTGGGTATTTTACCACTTACCCAAACGCTAATACTAATATGCAAACGATAATAAAAAATGCCGACATTGCTTTATACAAAGCTAAAAAAGCAGGCAGAAATCAAATATGTTCTTTTGAATAACGTATATATTAATTTTTAAGAACAAGTTATAGCTTCTATTCCCTGCAACCTTTGATATTTTCTTATCCTAACTAATAATTAAAACAAGTCCCGAATCAAAGCAAAAAGTTGCTCGCACAGTTAGGGCACACTTGGTAGCATAAGTGTATTGTCAAAGGAAGGAAGTTAATATGAGCAATAGCCAACATGCATTAGTGGTAGAGGGTGGTGCCATGCGCGGTATTTTTGCAGCTGGCGTGCTAGATGAGTTTTTAGCACAACAATATCAACCTTTTACCAGCTATTTTGGTGTATCTGCTGGAGCAACGAACGTCGCGGCTTATCTATGTAAGCAAGCAACTCGAAACTACAAAGTGATTACTGATTATTCCTGTAGGCCTGAATTTATTAACCTTTCCCGATTTGTTAAAGGCGGCCATTTGTTTGATTTGGACTGGCTTTGGCAAGAGACCATACGTGAAATTCCTTTAAATACCGACGAATTCTCTCAATCCCCTCACGACTTTTATATTGTTGCAACGGCAATCGAGTCTGGGCAAGCTCATTATTTACAAGCAACAGGCAGCGAAATGGTAGAGCAATTAAAAGCCTCTTGCGCTATACCCATAGCTTATCGGGATTATCCAAAAATAAATGGCATGGCCATGACCGATGGTGGCGTTGCCGACTCTATTCCGGTAAAAAAAGCTTATGAAATGGGGGCATCAGAAATAACGGTTATCCTTTCTCAACCTTTAGGCTATCGTAAAAAAGATAACAAAGTACCGTGGTTAACTAAACAACTCTATAAAGATACTCCTGCACTTGCACAGGCCACTATTCAGCGTTCTAAAAACTATAATGACAGTATTGATTTTTTGCATAATGCTCCACCTGATTGTAAAGTAAATATTATCGCACCTCCAATGGGGTTTAAAGTCGGTCGCACCACTAAAAATCGGGCTATACTCAATTCAGGCTATCAAATGGGCATAAGTGAAGCTAAAACCTACTTGAATAACTCTCGATTTGCTAAGGAATGATCATAAGCTATAAAATCAACCTATAAGAAGTATACATTGATATAACCTTTGAATTTACAGCTTACTCCAGCTATTAATTTTTAAACCAACGGGGTAATGTAATAAAGAACGATGTGTTAGTCGTCGTGTTGTCAAAAAATAGATTAAATTAAGGCATAGTGCTTGCTAGTATTTCTGTTACACACCAAATAAATTAAGGGTTTTTGTGAATTTTCTTCGATGCTTTCATAATATAGTCTCAGATCAGCAGCTAAGCTTTGATCAAAAAATTGCAGACTTACTTGCTTTTGGGCTCGATGTTTTTCAACTCGACTTAGCTATTATCAGCCGCGTAAAAAATGATTCTTACATTGTTTTACATGCCATCACCCCTGACAATTCTCTTGCTATTGGTACAGAGTTTGAATTAAACGGCACCTATTGCACGCATACCTTGTCGGCCAACTCTGCACTCGCATTTCATAATGCGTCGCAAAGTAGTATTGCAAATCATCCATGCTATATTAATTTCCAATTAGAAGCGTACATTGGTGCGCCTATACGAATAGGCAAAGACGTATTTGGAACTGTTAACTTTTCATCTGCTCAAGAATGCGCTCCTTTTAGCGATGAAGCCTATGATTATATTGAATTATTAGCGCAGTGGTTAGGCTCGGAATTGGCGCGCAATCAGGATAAAGCCAATCTCACTAAAAATAGTGACACTTTACTAAAGCTTGAAAGTGTTGCAAATATAGGCACATGGGAAGTCGATCTTGTTAATAACACCCTGTTTTGGAGTGAACAAACTCGACGCATTCATCAAGCCGAAGAAAGCTATACTCCAAATATAGAAACAGCCATTGAATTTTATAAAGCGGGCAAAAGCCGAGATAGTATTAATAAAGCGGTAGAAAATGCGGTATCTAAAGGGGAAAAATGGCACTTAGAGCTGGAAATAATTACCGCTAAGCAACAGAACATTTGGGTTTCAACCTTTGGTGAGGCCGAGTTTAACAACGGCCAATGTGTGCGGTTATTTGGTACTTTTCAAGATATAACTGAATCCGTAAAGTTACGCGAAGAGTTAAAACAAAAAAAAGCGCTTGCTGAACAGCTACTCAAAGATAGAAGTATGCTGTTTGCAAAAATTAGTCATGAGCTACGCACTCCGCTAAATGGCATCACGGGTATGTTAGCAACACTCATTGATGAACACGATTATGACAAGCGGGCGGAAAAAATTAAAGTCGCCCTGCGAAGTGCTGATATTTTATTGAATATTATCAATGAAGTGCTCGACTTTTCAAAAATAAATCATGGTGAATTAAAACTGGAACCTCACCACTCCCTACTTAAAACGGTATTTACCGATTTGGTTTCTTTATATTCGGTATTGTTTAGCAATAAAAACATTGAACTACGAGCCACTAACCTCATTCCTAATGATGTTTGGGTATATTGTGACACCTCTCGATTAAGTCAGATTGTCTCTAATTTACTGAGTAACGCGTTAAAATTTACAGAGCATGGATCTGTTTCTCTTGAATCGCAATTAGCAGTAGATACAAAGCACCCTTTACTCACCATTAAAATAACCGACACGGGTCGCGGTATGAGCGAGGCGTATTTAAACTCATTATTTAAGCCTTTTACCCAAGAGGTTGATGCTAACAACAATAAAGGTGGCACTGGGTTAGGCTTAGCCATAGTTAAAGAACTCGTTGGTTTTATGAATGGCAAAATTGAGGTAACCAGTGAGGTTAACGTGGGCACGTGTTTTACCTTAACTATCCCAATTGAGCTTGGTAAACAACAAACACAAACACCTAGCCTTAAATCTATTAATAGTCATAGTAATAAGCTATCGGTTTTAGTGGTAGATGATAACGAAATAAACCGGCTTGTATTAGAAGCGGCACTGGATAAGTTTAATATAAAATCAGACTTTGCTATAGACGGCCAAGATGCCCTGTTAAAATGCAAGCAAAAGCATTTTGACCTTATTTTTATGGATTGCATCATGCCTATCATGGATGGTTTCGAGGCCACTAGGCAACTAAAAGCACAAGGTATTTGTGACCCGCAACAAACCTATATTGTAGCGTTAACTGCTAATGCTTCCTCACAAGATAAACTAAACTGTCAGCAAGCGGGTATGGATATGTTTATAGCCAAACCGTTTAAGCTTCCAGCGATAGAAGAAGCAATTACAAATACACTAAAAAGACTGGGCGTAGCCACATTATAACAACGAGTGTCGCCCAGATTAACTAGCACTAAAAACACAAAGGATCATTATGACAAATAAAATCATTGGTATTGTACTTATTGTTATTGGCGTAGCACTTGGTATGTGGGGTTATGATGTTTACGATTCTGCAGCTTCACAAGTTACTCGTGCATTCAATGGCGAAACCCCAGTAGAAGCATGGCTTGGCTTTATTGGTGGCGCAGTTTGTATTTTAGTAGGCCTTACCCGACTTAAATAGCACACAAAAAAGCCGCCTTTGGAGAGGGCGGCTTGGGTGAACAAACAGCTATGGGTGAGAGCTGTTTTATCAAGAGTCTTTACGCTAAAACTATTAAGCAGCGTTTTGCTCTGCATCGGGTGTTTGGCGAATTAAATAGTCAAAAGCTCCTAAGCTAGCAGTTGCGCCGGCGCCCATAGCAATAATAATTTGCTTAAATGGCGTATTGGTCGCATCGCCCGCACCGTATATACCTGGTAACGACGTTGCACCTTTGGCATCAATGAGTATTTCACCAAATTGACTAAGCTCAAGGTCACTCTCTTTTAACCATTCGGTGTTTGGTATCAAACCAATTTGTACAAATATACCGGCTAAAGCTAGCTCCTTACTTTCTCCAGAAACACGATCGGAATAATTCAAGCCTGTCACTTTATTACCATCACCGAGTACTTCAGTGGTTTGTGCATTTTTAATAATAGTAATGTTTTTTAAGCTATTAGCTTTACGAATAAGCACTTCGTCGGCACGTAACGTATCGGCAAATTCAAGCACCGTTACATGCTCTACTATGTTAGCTAAATCAATAGCCGCCTCAATACCTGAATTACCGCCACCTATTACAGCAACAGGTTTGCCTTTAAACAATGGGCCATCACAATGCGGACAGTATGCAACCCCATGGCCTTTATATTGCTGCTCGCCAGGTACGTTCATTTCACGCCAGCGCGCACCGGTTGCTAGCACAAGTGATTTTGCTTGTAATACTGCGCCATTTTCTAAAGTAATGTCATAGCCATCACTGCCTTTTTGAAGGTTTGTAGCGCGTTGGTTGTGCATTACATCAACATCGTATTCTTTAACATGCTCTTCAAGCTGGGCCACCATTTTTGGCCCTTCGGTTGCTTTTACTGAAATAAAGTTTTCAATAGCCAATGTGTCAGCTACCTGCCCACCAAATCGATCGGCAACTACCCCCGTATTTAACCCTTTACGTGCTGAATAAATTGCCGCTGATGCGCCCGCAGGGCCGCCGCCAACTACGAGCACATCAAACACTGATTTTTCATTCAATGCTTTGGCTTGGCGCTGTGCACCTTTGCTATCAACTTTATTTAGAATATCTGTTAGGCTCATTGCCCCTTGGCTAAAAGGTTCACCATTTAAGTAAACAGCGGGTACAGCCAATATATTTCTTTGCTCTACTTCATCTTGAAACAGAGCACCATCAATCATAGTGGCAGATATTTTGCTATTTGTAGCAGCCATTGTATTGAGCGCTTGAACCACTTGCGGACAGGTTTGGCAACTCAAACTGATATACACTTCAAAGTTTAGTTCTTGATCAAGTGATTGTATTTGCTCAATATCATCTTGGCTGGCTTTACTTGGGTGTCCGCCTGTGTGCAATAGCGCAAGTACTAAACTAGTAAATTCATGACCCATAGGTACCCCTGCAAAGGTAATATGAGTATTTTTTTGTGGCGAATGCACCACCATTGAAGGTCTGCGTGCCGTAGAATCTGGATTGTTACTCACACTAAACTTATCGCTTAGTGATGCTAAATCATTCGCTAAACTTTCTACTTCTGTTGACTTTTTGCTGTCATCCAAGGCGATAAGCAGCTCAACAGGCTGAGTCAGCGATTCAAAATGGCTTTTTAATTGGTTCTTTATGTTGTTGTCTAACATGGCTTAGCCCCTTACGGAAAAATAAAACAGCAGAACCCCCATGCCATCAGTGCATGTGCGAATTTTAGAAAAGAATGATGGCGTGGGAGAGTGCCCAGAGAGCCATGTAGGCTCACTGGTATTAGAGTCATGTTCTACTCTAAATTTAGTGAAGGTAAAGTTTAAATCTTACCAACTAGGTCTAGTGAAGGCGCTAATGTGTCTTCACCTGGCTGCCAAGATGCAGGACATACTTCACCGTCATGAGTGGCAATGTATTGTGCAGCTTGTACTTTACGAACAAGTTCTTTAGCACTACGACCAATACCTAAATCATGCGTTTCAACAACTTTGATTTCGCCCTCTGGGTTCATTACAAATGTACCGCGAAGTGCTAAACCATCATCTTCAATCATTACACCAAAGTTACGTGTAATGCGTCCTGTTGGGTCGCCAATCATTGGGTAAGTGATTTTACCGATTGTGTCTGACGTGTCATGCCAAGCTTTGTGCGTAAAGTGTGTATCTGTTGATACCGAGTAAACCTCTACGCCCATTTCTTGTAACTGTGCGTAATGATCTGCAAGGTCACCTAACTCAGTTGGGCATACAAATGTAAAATCTGCAGGGTAAAAGAAAAAGATAGACCACTTACCTAATACGTCTTTTTCAGTGAGTTCTACAAAGTCACCATTGTGGTAAGCTGTTGCATTGAAAGGTTGTAATTTTGTGTTAATCAATGAAGTGTTCATAGTATTCCTCATTTATGTTTAGTGTATTTAAAAAAGTTAACGCCTTGTGCGTTGGCTTGATTAATACAATAAGGCCATTGAGAAATTAAATAAAATTGATTGTTTAGATTAAAACAATCGATTTTTAAGATTGATGGAGATAAGAAGTTACAATAATTGAATGTGAGCTATCTTAAACTTAAAAATACTAGTTACACCATCAGAAAATGAGATTTTCAAATTCGTTTTCAGGTAAAGCTTTGCTAAACAAAAATCCTTGCCCTTCTTCACACTCAAGCGAAATAAGTGTATCGAGCTGTGCTTGAGTTTCAATGCCTTCACCAACAATCTTTAAATTAAGTGAGTGTGCTAAATGGGTAATTGCTTTCACTATATCTAGGCTTTGCTTATCATCAACCATATCTTTAACAAATGACTGGTCAATCTTTAATACATCAACAGGGAATAGTTTTAAATACGATAGACTCGAATAGCCCGTTCCAAAGTCATCTATCGCTATGCTCAAACCAAGGTTTGAAAGCCCGTTTAATATTCTACTTGTTTCATCAAAATCACTCATTAAAGCGCTTTCTGTCACTTCTAACTCAAGGTAACCACTAGGAAGCTCAGTATCCTCAAGTATTTGCGCTACGCTTTCTATAAATTTAGGATCTGTAAATTGTTTAGCCGCCACATTAACAGCAACTTTAATTGGATGACCTTTATCTAGCCAGCGTTTAGCAGCTCTGCAGCTTTGTTTTAAAACGCTATGACCCAACTTATTTATTAAGCCTGTCTCTTCGGCTAGTGGAATAAAGTGTAACGGCGATATAAAACCGCCCTCCTCATCTCTTAACCTTACTAACGCCTCAGCGCCTATAATTAATTTATTTTTTAGGCAAAGCTTGGGCTGAAAGTGAACTTCCAACGTGTCTTTTTCAAGTGCATTTCTCAAAAGCTTATCTATATTTTGACGTTGATGAAACTCATGTTCTAAGTCATCTGAAAAATAACAAAATCTATCTCTACCGTGCTCTTTGGCTTTATACATTGCTGCATCAGCATGCGACATCATTAATTCGGCAGAATCAGAATCAGTTGGATTAATACTAATTCCCACGCTTATAGTTAAATTAAACTCTCTTCCATCGACACGAAAAGGTTGATGCATTGCATACAAAATATCAGATGCAACAGCATCGACATGACACGCCGATTTAATATCGGGGAGCAATAATACAAATTCATCCCCGCCAACTCGGGCTAAGGTCGTATTTAAATCAACAATAGATTCAAGGCGTTTAGCAACCAGTTTTATGATTTGGTCGCCAACATGGTGTCCCTCGGTATCATTTAAATATTTAAAATGATCAATATCAATTAGCATTAATGCCACAAAAAAACCATTACGCACAGATACCTGACAGGCATGCGCAACGCGATCATGTAATAAAATTCGGTTGGGTAAATCGGTTAATTGGTCATGGTTTGCTAAATGACTCATTTTAACGGCCATCGCAATTGACTCGCTCACATCATGAAAAACTATAATCGCGCCAATAATATTACCTTTTTCATCCCTAATAGGAGAGGCAGAATCCTCAACCCGATGAATTCTGCCATTTAAGCTCGTTAATTGGCAATTAAGCGCCATAGCTACTCTTCGCTGCTCCTTTAAAGCAATAGAAATTGGATTAAGACTTTTATGCTTTGTGGTTGCATCCCGTAGTTGCATAACCTCTGAAATATAATTACCAACAGCTTCATGCATCACCCAGCCGGTCATCATTTCTGCAATCGGGTTCATAAACGTTATTTTTTCGTCTTTGTCAGTTGCTATAACAGCGTCGCCAATCGAGTTGAGCGTAACCCGCAATCTTTCAGATTCAATAGCAAGTAACCGCTGAGAATGCTTTAATTGTTGCTCTTGTGTTTTTAGTTTTAAATGGTTGCCAACGCGTAAACGGCACACCTTAAGATCGACTGGCTTTTGTATGTAGTCAATCCCACCCAGCTCCAAAGACAAATGCTCAAACTTACTTTCATTATGAGAGGTAATAAATATTACCGTTACACCACTGGTTTTGGGATTGTTTTTTAAGCGTCTACACACTTCTAACCCACTAATATCTGGTAATTCAATATCTAATAAAATAATTTCAGGTAAAAACTGCTGTGCTTTTTCAATCGCACCAAAACCAGTATCGCTGCATATAACTTCTGCGATATCTGATAAAGCCCCCTCTAGAATCATTAAACTAGAAGGCTCATCATCAACAATAAGCACTCGATGCGCAAAGCTTTGATCTATAGTGGTTAACACAATAAAGTCCCATAAAAAAATTAAACAAATGCGATTAAAGTCTAGCTGAGTTAACCTAAACGTCCATTAATTACCTAAAATACATACTAACAATATTAAATTTATTGTGTTAGCTACAAGATGTCTATAATCATCTGCAGTAAACATAAGCCAATAAAACCAAAACTCCTTTTTAATAGTTTAAGCTTTTTTCTTATTTTTTCTTATTATTAAGCTCAAACTTGATAAATTACCTATAGTTCTCTAGGTTTAATTATAATTAAATAATGGCTTGTTTTTAATTGGAGTAATGGATGCCAATAAATCTTAAAAAAAGGATAATTCGTCAGGTAAGTAATTACACCCTTTTATTCCCTATTTCTTTATCCGCCATAATTACCTTAATTGTTGTAGCCATTATTATTAATGAAGCAAGTTTATCGCGCTCAGTACTTGGCTCTGTAGAACTAGAAATAATAGACAAAAACCAATCTATTAATTCACAAACACAAGAGGTTATCGAAAACTACCGTCGAGATATTCGTTTTTTACACGCAACCCCTCCAATCAAAGGTTTAGCCAGGGCATCAAATCACAAAGGTGTAGACCCACTAGAGAACACCACCTATGCTCAATGGAAAACAAGGCTTGAAATTATATTTGCAGCGTTTTTAAAAAATAACCCAGATTACGAGCAGCTAAGAATCATCAGTACCAACAAAAAAGGACAAGAACTGGTAAGGGTTGATCGCGTTCAGGGCGCTGTAGAGGTTATAGATTTAAATAGGCTCCAAAATAAAGGAGCGCAAGAGTACTTTACGGCCAGTAGTAACCTCTCTGATGGCGAAATGTATCTGTCTGAAATTTCGTTGAATAGAGAGTACGGTAAAATAGAGTTTCCTTATCGCCCGATGTTGAGGCTATCTATGCCAATTTTTGATGAAAATCAAAATAGATTTGGCTTTATCATAATTAACGTGAATGCTAATAACTTATTAACCCTTTTAAAAAACAGTATTAATACACCATTTCAACTCGCTTTAACTGACAGTAACGGCTATTTTCTCTCACACCCAAATAAAGATTTCACCTTTGGTAAAGACCTAAACAGTGATATTAGCATCAATAATAATTACACTTTTAACCCCGTTGCTGATAGCTCATTGTCGCTTATAAAACCAAAAAGCAATGCGCAAACAAGTTATTACACCGCAAGAAAAAAAATCACTTTAGCGCTGGGTGAAAAACAAAACTTTTTATCTAGTCACGTTTTAGCGCCTGTTGAGCATATTAAAAATATTGAAATGGAACGTAGAACAAAGCTCTACGCCTTTTTACTTATTTTGGTTGTTGTATTAACTATCATTCTCGCATTTTTCAATCGTAGTCTTCGCAAAAGCCAAGAGCTTGCAAATGCGCGCGCACAATCTGAGGCAATTATAACCGGCTCATCTGATGCGGTAATTGGCATTACCAATAACGGTATTGTCTCTAGTTGGAATAATGCCGCAGCTCTGATGTTTAAGCTTGGAGAGTTAGAAGCAATTGGAAAATCAATTAATGATTTAAAAATAATAGATCAGCTAAATTTTAACGAGATAATTGAAAAGTTCACTGATGGTACTCGTCAATTTAAGCAAAACGCTAGTATCAGTAACGGCTCTACTAAACGCTACTTTTCACTCTCTTTATCAGCTATTATCGATCAATTTGGAATGTTTATTGGTATTGCAATAATAGCCAGAGATGTAACCAAAGAGCGCACCATTGAGAATGAAATAATAAAAGTAAATCATGAGCTTGAAAATAAAGTAGCCATCCGCACAAAAGAGCTCAAACAAGCCAGTGAAGTAAAAAGCGCGTTTATTTCTAATATAAGCCATGAAATGCGTACTCCACTTAATGGCATAGTGGGTACTTTAAACTTAATAAAAAAAGAGCCATTAAGTGAAACACAAAAAAACTATTTAGAAATGACCGAAGTAAGTGTGAGTGCTTTATCTGTATTAATAAATGATATTTTGGATTTATCTAAAATAGAAGCAGGTAAACTTGAGTTGAACTTTAAAGAGTTTAATTTAATAAAATTAATCGAAAGCGTTTGTGGCAGTATGGCTGTTAAAGCTCAGGAGAAAGGTCTCGAATTTGTTTTAGATGTTGTTAATTTAAAATGTAAAACGATTAAAACTGACCCCCATCGTTTTTCACAAATCCTGACTAACTTAGTAAATAATGCGATTAAATTTACTGAAACTGGGTTTATAAAGGTCACCGCTTATTGCGAGCAAACAAGCAATGATAATGTGACTGTTCATGTAAATGTTACCGATAGCGGTGTAGGCATTGCACAAGAAAACCAGAGCAAATTATTTACCGCCTTTTCTCAAGAAGACAAAAGCGTGGCATCTAAATTTGGTGGAACAGGGCTGGGGCTTTCTATATGCAGACAGCTTTGTAACCTGCTAGGCGGAGAAATTAGCTTTGAGTCAGAAAAGTCACTAGGTAGTAGTTTTCACATAAAACTAACACTGAGCAATGCTGATACAACTCATTATAGTTTTACCCCACGATTAAAAAACAAAAGCTTTGCTATTGTGACTAAAAATAACGAGCTAGCCGACAGCATAAATAATTTAATAGCCGCTTTTTCTGGAAACAGCTTTTCATCTGAACAGTTACAACAATCTCTTTTATCAGATGATATAGAAAACGTGTCTTTACCTGACTTTATACTTATTGAACAAGACGACACATTATTAAAACGTTTAGATGAAATGTGGTCATCTATTGCTAATCATCATGCAATTAAAGTTATTTTATTAGCAAATCGCGGTTATCCGCAAATTAAAACTAGACACATGCAAGCCAGCTTACTTTCTAAGCCAATACTTATTTCAGAGTTTTTAAAAACAGTAGCCGATGAGCGCAGCATTGAAAATAAAATAAGTGAAAATAGCATTAATAAACGCCGTGAATCTGACTCAGTTAAAACTGATAATTCTGACTTTAAAGGGGCGCATGTTCTTATCGTTGATGATAACGATATAAATATAGAAGTAGCCGCGGGTATATTGTCATGTTTATCTTTAGAGATAGATACCGCGTCAAATGGCCAACAAGCAGTAGAAAAACTTGTTAACTCGGTGGCCAATAATCATCAATACCACTGTGTATTTATGGACTGCCAAATGCCAATATTGAATGGTTATGATGCAGCAAAAAAAATAAGGGCTGGTGAAGCAACGCCTCAAAATATCAATATTCCCATAGTCGCTATGACCGCTAATGCAATGATGGGTGAAAGACAAAAATGCCTAGATGCCGGAATGAGTGATTACATCACTAAACCTATCTCTGCAGAGGTATTAGTTGCAACGGCTACAAAGTGGTTGTCTTCAACTTTTATGAAAGAAGCTCTATTGGAAAATAATCAGCTTAACGAATTTAATAAACCAACTCCTGATACTTTAGATAGTCAAAGTTTACCTGATTGGGATAAAGATAACGCGTTATCCCGGTTATTAAATAATGAAAATCTGCTTATAAAAGTATGTGAATTATACCTTCAGAGTACACCAGTCAAACTAGAAGAACTTGAGGATGCAATAAATAACAATAATTTATCGCAAATATCAAAACTAAGTCATGGCTTGAAAGGCTCATCGGGTGATGTAGGTGCGGCTAATTTGCATAAATTATTTGATGAATTAGAAGTAATGGCCAGTGAAAATGCCATGGGCAGTATGAAGAATAAATTAGAGCTCATTCAAACTAGCTACAAAAAACTCGAATCAACCATTAACAGCTACTTAGAGATACAACCCAGTAGTTAGCATTTTGTGGGTAATAATGAATAAACCACTGAAAATATGTATTGCTAATTAAAGTTAAAAGCGCCTAAAGGCGCTTTTAATTTTTGAGTGTATTGCTAACCAATACCACCAAAAAATATAAAAGCACATAGGATATTTATTCTTACTCGCTATACTGGTCAATTATAACTTTTAAACTATTGAATTCTATAGGCTTGTTTATAGTGTTAGTTATACCCGCTGCCACGTACTCAGGCTCGTCTTTTTCAGTGATGTTTGCAGTAACGGCAATAATGGGCACATCGTGGTAATTGGCTAGTTCCCTAATATATTTAGTTGCCAAAAGCCCGCCCATTACCGGCATTTGAATATCCATCATAATTAAATCAAATTGTTGTTTAGTACATAGCTCAAGCGCTATTTCACCATTATCTGCCACGGTAATATGTTTAATACCCATTGCTTTTAAAAAGCTTTCTAGCACGATTTGATTTACCGGATTATCTTCGGCAATTAATACCTGCACATCTTTATCTTTAATAGTTACATCGGGTAATTGTGCTTGTTGTTTTACGCTTTTATTTGCAATGGGAATATTAAGCCTTAGCTGAAAATAAAATCTCGAACCCTTATCCAATTCACTTTCTACTTGTAAATTACTGCCCATTAAGTTTAATATTTTACTAGAAATAGTTAATCCAAGTCCTGTACCACCAAAACGACGTGTTGTTGAAGTGTCTGCTTGGGTAAAAGCATCAAATAACGTTTTTATACTGTGTTGTGAAATACCTATACCACTATCGATAACGCTAAATAGTAACACCACCTCATTGTTATTTTTCTCTTTTAGATCAACAGACAAGGTTACTGTTCCAGACTCTGTAAACTTAAATGCATTCCCCAATAAGTTCATTAGCACTTGTTTTAAACGGGTTTCGTCGCCTTGTACCAAATCAACAGAATCTACTTTTTCTTTTACTATTTTAAACTCTATATTTTTATGGTCGGCTTGCGATTTAAAAATTTGTTCCAGCTCATACAACAATGCACTCAATTTAAACTCTCTGTTTTCTAGTAGCATTTTATCGGCATCGAGCTTACTTAAATCGAGAATGTCATTAAGGATCACCAATAAACTATTACCTGAAGAGCTAATAACCTCAATCATGCGTTTTTGTTTAGCATCTAACTCAGTATTACTCACTAGTTGCACCATGCCTAAAATACCATTCATAGGGGTACGTATTTCATGGCTCATATTAGCTAAAAATTCAGATTTTATTCGGGATGTTTCCTCTGCCGCTTTTTTTGCTTCAACTAGGCTCTCGTTTAGCACTCTAAATTTATTTGCTGCTTGGGCTAAAACCCCTATTTCGTCTTCACGGGTAATATCAGCTATGTTTGCTGAGAAATCACCATTTAAAAATGATCTAAAACTAACTGTGAGCCTGTTAATCGCTTTAATAATATGAAAGTGAAAAAATAATGCAAAAAGAATAAACAAGGTAACAGACAAAAATAACGACACTTGAATAACAATTTGCGCGGCATTAATGCTCTCTTGACTGGTTTGTGAACTATCACTAAGCAACAACAATGCATCTCCTTGTAACTTTTTGGCAAGTGCTGAAAATTCAACCGAATCACCGGCAATAACAATATTACTTAAGGTTAAATAGTTTCTATTAGCTTGTATGGCTTGGGCAAACAAAGACTCGAATTTAATCGTTAAACTATTTAATTGCGCGACCTTGTTTTGGCCAATCATTTTGTTTGTAGCGTCACTGTTGGTTAATTGTTTAATTAACTCTAAACGCTGTTTAACTTGGCTGCGTTTGGCGTAATCACGTTGAGTTAAAAATAGGATTGAATTACGGTACAGGTGATGCCAATGATCCTTTAACTTAAACAACAACAAATCTTTGTGCAACATCAACGCTTCCTCATCTTTACTTGCTGAGGTAGTCAATGCTAATTCGTAAGTATTTGGTAGCTGTTGCTCAATAATTTTAGACTTTTCATCATATCGTTTTTTAAGACTATCGATACTTTTGCCATAATTTAAAACTAATGATTGCATTGCGCTTAATGAGTTTTTAATCTCAGGTTGCTGGGTTCGCTGCTGCGCTTCAATTAGCCGCGCTTGAATACTTTGATGAGTGCTTTTTATTTTATCAAAAATAACCTCGCTACCCGACACGTCATAAACAGAAATATTTCGCTGAATTTCTAAAATATCTTTGTTAATTTCAAATACAACAACTGATAGCTCGTTAATGTTCAATACATTTTTACTAGCTTGCTCTATTTTTTCGGTTCGCTCATTAATAACAATGTAAACTATTATTTGTATTAAAATAAAAATAGCCAGTGACGATAATACTTTAATAGATAAAGAACCAAGTAACTGTTTTAGCATTCAATTCCCTTATGCGTTTAGTAGCTCAAACCATTTATCTAAACTGTAATCGTAGTTATCCATCACTGTATTCCACACTGCAATATTCGAAAAGCGCTTTTCATAGCTGCCGCCATCGCGAATCTGCCCAGGCAAAATTATATTTTTGCCATCGGTACCCGCTAGTGGTTGAGTCGCTTCTTTGCCATCATACCAATAATCCCATTCGGGCTTGGTGATTATTTCTTTGCTACGTTCTGGATTAGAAATGTAATAACCCTGCTTCGAAATAAATGCACCAGGCCAGCCCGATAACCACCAGTTCATGTATTCGTAAGCGGCGTCTTTTACATGCCCTACCGTATTAGCAGAGAGACACATCACCCCATGCCAGGCTCGATACCCCTCCTTAGGAGATGCATTGACTACTGGTAAACCTTGGGCTCTACATGCGCTCACCCCCGGTGAAAATATACTTTGTATATGCACGCGTTTTTTTAGCATAAACTCAACAGATTGTGGCACCGATGTCCAAAACCCTGAGAAATGCCCTGCTTGCTTTTTATTAATTAAAATTGCAAACAATTTGTCTATTTCTGCAACACTCATATTTGCAATATTATTAAAAGTCATCAGCCCTTGTGCTTGGGCAGCCAATGCGGCATCGAAAATGCCTATGGTGGGGGCATTCACCAAACCAACATGACCTTTGTTACTCTCTTCAAGCAGCCAGCCCCATGACTCAGTCTCGTAAGCCACACCCTTAGGTATAAAATTAGTGTTATAGCCAAATGAATCTACATTGTGAACATAAGGCATAAAACTTATGTTATCAGTGGCCTGGCTTCCAAGTGAGCCATCTTGTTGAACATATAAAATTTTGTTGGGCGCATCGCCTGCGCCTAGTTTTGCTGTGGGAACTAACTTACCGGTTTTGGTTAGTGGGTTTATTTCCTGCCAATATTTTAGTCTTTTTACTTCAATTGGCTGAATAGCATTGGCTTGCCACAATATATTAATTGAGTCAGACCATTGTTCATATAAATCAAATGAAGAGGGATCAGCGGCTGCTTTTTGTAAAACGGCCGCACTCCCCATGGGGGTAAATTCGATATTAATACCGAGCTCTTGCATGGCGCGGACTCTAAGCTCTTCTTGTAAAGTTACATGCGTTCCCATGACTCTAAGCGTAACCGGTTTTTTTGCAAACACATACGGCGCTTTAAATGCGACAGCAGAAGTCGCAGCACCGACCGCTAGCGTACTTAAAAATTTACGTCGAGTGACATTGTTAGCCATACTAATCATCCATTTAGTGATTCCCACAATTAGTATAGGTAATAATCGAATAATCACTAACTTAGCGCTTCAAAAAACACTATTTTAATTAAAATGAGTGATCGTCATAAATAACATGGTCGTTTAATCATTGTATAAATTTTATAAGATAACTCTATCTATCCTTGTTACACTAGCAGTGTTGAAATACCTACTCGATTAAGGCGCTTACCCATGGAAAAATTTGTTAATCACATTCAACTAGGCTATTTGGGCTTGCTGCCGTTTTTAGGTTGTGTGGGTTGGCCATTGATGTTTGGCAGTAACAGTGTCAATTTAGAGTTTTTTAGTTTTTACAGCATCGCTATTTTAGCTTTTATGGCAGGTAATTTATGGCATGCAGGGCAACAAAGCTTTGCCGATGCCATTAAAGCTGTGCTGCCGGTCATTCCTATACCGTTTTTATCATTTTTGCCGATTGAGTGGATGCTTGCTTGGTTAGGCGCGAGCTTTTGGTTAGTACTGATTTTCGAGAAAGTGTCGATTCATTGGCAGGGTTATCACAAAGATTACCAAAAAATGCGCTTTGTGCTCACATCTGTGGTTTTTGTGTGTCATATCTTAATTATTGGTATGAGTATTTACCCTAAATAACACGCCATTACTTAACCATTGGTCTGTAATAGGGTAACATCCGCGCACTGTATTGAGAGGACACCCCATGATAGACCAATTGCGCCAACAGCTTACTGACCTTGGTGAGAATTTTGTAGAAAAAAACGCCGCTTTTAAAATAAAAGTGATCCCTTTTTTTTGTGCCATTAGCATAAAAAAAGATCATAAAAGCGAAGGTCGTCTTTCTTTTTATTCAAATCAACTCATTGAAATACTAATGGTTGTGTTGTTTGTATTGTTTGGCTTATCTATATTTGATCCTGACGCAGGATTTACCCATGGTCCTATCCACATTGTTTTTGCTATTTTGATTACCTTTAACCTAATTTTAAAACAGGTTGCTATTGAGGGTTTAAAAACACGTTTAGCTATGTACAGGTTGCATCAAGCACCTCAGCAAAATGATGAGACCGAAAACCCAAACACATCTTCACGCTAATATGTATTTAAATCCAAACTGGAACATACTTACGGTAGGTGATGGCGATTTATCGTTTTCAAATGCGCTTTATCGTCATATTAAGCCAAAAAAGTTAGTGGCATCCACTTACGACGACCAATCAACTATTGAGCAAAAATACCCAGATAATGCGCTCGATGCTTTAAAGTCGCAAAAGGTAGAAGTACTTAATAGCTTTGATGTAACCAACCCACAATGTTGGCAAACGCTCGGCCAGCATTTACATAGTTTTGATGTGGTTATTTTTCAATTTCCGCTTATTCCTGCATTTGTTGGTCGCGATGCATTTGAACACAATACACGCCATACCAGCATGAACGTACTTAACCGCGCATTACTGCATCAATTTATAAAATACGCCAATGAGTTTGCTTTAAATACACAAGGTGCAGGGCTATGTTTCATCACTTCAAAAGATGTTAAACCTTATCGAGAATGGAATATTGAAGGCAGTTTAAATACCCATTTAAACGCACAATATCAAGGGCAAATGCAATTTGATATTAGTCACTTTAGTGGCTATAAAATTCGTAATGTTGACCGTGATAAGCACGTTAAAGACACCAGCGGCATTACCTATGTCTTTAGTGAAAAACCCTTACCTGAACTGGCTAGCTTGTTAACTTTGCCTGCTTACTTAAC
The DNA here is from genome assembly GCF_001401785.1 of Pseudoalteromonas sp. P1-16-1b. Taxonomy (GTDB): domain Bacteria; phylum Pseudomonadota; class Gammaproteobacteria; order Enterobacterales; family Alteromonadaceae; genus Pseudoalteromonas; species Pseudoalteromonas undina. The sequence continues at coordinate 60,800 of NZ_LKGQ01000001.1, forward strand.
CGATAATTATTGCTCGCTATGTCGTGTAGGGCCGTTTTTAGCTGACGAGGATAAAAGCAAGCATTTTGCTGCTAAAAAACACCTGCAAATGATCAAACTAGAGCAAGACTGGCAGCAATGGTTAACAGCGTTTTATAAGTCAAGCTAGCTTAATTAAGTCAGCTGCTTTTTCGGCAATGGCTATCACACAGGCATTGGTGTTGCCGGTAATTATATGCGGCATAATTGAGGCATCAACCACACGCAAATTTTTCACACCATGTACTTGTAGTTGGCTATTCACTACCGCCATGGGATCTTGCCCCATTTTACAAGTGCCTACAGGGTGATATTCAGTCTCGGCCGTTTGCCTAATATACTCAATAAGCTGCTCATTATTGTTAATATCTAGCGGGTAAATCATATTACCTCTAATTACATCAAATGCTTCACTTTGCATAATCTGCAGTGTTTTTTTAAGCCCCGCTAACATTACGTTTAAATCATCGGGGTGGCTTAAATAATTAGGAGCAATAAGTGGAGCACTCAAGGGGTTGGCATCGGCTAATCGAATCGTGCCACGGCTTTTAGGGTGCATAATACTACAGTGAATACTATAACCATGGCCTAGGTGCAGTTTACGGCTATGGTCATCCACCAGCCCAATTACAAATTCAAGCTGTACGTCGGGTACTTTTGAATCGGAAAATAGCTTTATAAAGGCATGTGATTCTGCAAAATTACTAGTAAGCTGCCCTTCACGTTTTACAAACCAATCAACGCATCCTTTTGCAATATTAAACGCCCCACCCGCACTTATACCAAATGTGCCTTTACTGTATTTAGCTTTATACAATGGCACAACGGTTAAGTGGTCATGAAGGTTCTCTCCAACACCAGAAAGCTCGTTTACTATTTCAATATTATGCTGCTTTAGTTGCTCTTTAGGGCCAACTCCCGATAGCATTAAAATTTGCGGTGAGTTAATTGCGCCAGCGCTTAAAACCACCTCTTTTTTTGCATGCAATACAACGGCCTTATTGTTTATAGAAACAGAGACTCCGGTTGCGGTTTTATCGCAAAAAAGTACTTTATTAACGTGTACTTTGCTAAGCACAGTTAGGTTTTTTCGGTTTAAATGGGGGGTTATATACGCTTTTGCCGCGCTACAACGCTCCCCTTGATATTGAGTCACTTGCGATAACCTTGCTCCCACTTGCTGCCCTGCGTTTATATCGCCATTGTGCGGTACACCTTGTTGTTCGCAGGCGTTTAAAAACAGCTGATTTACTGGGCTTGGCTGGCTTAAATCCTGCACATGCAAAGGGCCATCAACCCCGTGTACATCACTTTCAGTAAAGGTTTTATTATTTTCAGCTTTAATAAAATAAGGCAATAAACTCTCATAGTCCCAGCCCTCATTGCCCAGTGCAGCCCAACTATTATAATCGTGCTTATTACCTCGAATATAAACCATGGCATTAATGGAACTTGAACCGCCAAGCACTTTGCCACGAGGCATAAATCCGCAGCGGTTATTAAGCTCTTTTTGAGGTACCGTATTGTAATGCCAGCTATTAATGCCATAAGGCACACTAGCAGCAACCCCTGCAGGCATTTGAACCATTGTGCCTTTATCACTGCCGCCCGCTTCAATTAAGCACACACTCACATTTTTATTTTCAGATAATCGCGATGCAATAACGCAGCCTGCACTGCCTGCGCCAACAACAATGTAATCAAATGTAGTGATATGCATACTTATTCTCCAATTAAAAAACCAGTTTGCATGGAACATCGAATAAAAACTTGTTATTTTTAGACATCCTCACGCAAAAGTATATTTTATGAGCCGTTTGATTAGAGCCACTTCTTTACAGGGAATAGACCATTTAATTGCAGAACTTGGGGGAGATTTCGCTGCCATAATGCAGCAGTGCGCCATTAATGTGGACTTTAATAAACTAGAGCAAGAGACCCTTACTTACCGCGCATATGCACAGCTATTAGAGCATTGCGCGAATACACTAAATTGTCCAAATTTTGGTTTAAAACTAGCAAGCCTGCAAAGCTTTGATATTTTGGGCCATATTGCAATAGCCGCTCAAACAGGCACTAATTTAGCCGAGGCGCTAGATTGGGTGATAAAATATTTACACTTGCATACGCCAGCGCTTAATTTAACCACTCTCCCACTTGATGATAATGAGCACGTGTTTTTATCATTCGCTATAAATCTCAGGCCATTACCAGCAATAAACCAAGTAATAGAGCTCACCATTGCATTGGCCATTGCTACCTTAAAAAATATGAGTAATGGTCGCTGTAAGCCACAAAGTGTATTTTTACCTCATACCCTAGGCGCAAATAAGCAGACCTACCACCAGCATTTTGGGTGTAAGGTTATTACTCATAGAAATAGCGCCGGTGTATTAATTGCCAAACAAGACTTAGATTTAACACTTAACATAACTAAGCAACATAAAACCCAAGCAGCACTTAACTTTTTAGCTGAAAATAATGCTTATAGCCAATCTTTACCCACTCAGGTAAGCGCGCTTATTCGCATTATGCTGCCGATATTTCAAAGCGCTAATAATACTATTGCCGCTGCGCTTAATATTCACCCTCGCACCTTGCACCGAGAACTTAAAAAGCACGATACCAGTTTTGTAAAGCTCAAAGACGCCACTCGCCGCGCCTTATGTGAGCACTATTTATTACAAAACCAATTGTCGGTGACTCAAATTTCAGAGCTTTTAGGTTATCAGGAGCAAGCTACGTTATGTACTAGCATTAAACGTTGGTTTAATTGCTCTGCCCGCGCATTTAGAGCCAAACATTGTTAAACTGCGCCCTTGTTTAAAAACAGCAAAGGCTATTCATGAATTTTGTAATTGTAGGTACTAATTTTATTAGCGACACGTTTTTGGCAGCGGCTAATACACTCAGCAATTTTAATTTATACGGTATTTGCTCTCGCCAAATAAGCAGCGGCGAGCGCTTTTTAGCTAATCATCCAACAAATACCGATGTTAAAATTTTTACCTCTATTGATGCTGTGTGCCAAGATGAACAAGTAGACGCAGTCTATATAGCGGCGCCCAATAGCCTGCACAGTGCATATGCAATACAATGTTTAAAAGCGGGCAAACACGTATTAGGTGAAAAGCCCTCAGCGGCTAATAGCAAGCAACTTGCGGCTATTTTAACTGCGGCAAAGCAGCATCAGCGCCTTTACATGGAAGCGATGATGACAACGCACTTACCTAATTTTGCGCACTTACAAGCTGCCCTAAAAAAAATAGGCACACCACGTAAGTTTATTGGTCAATTTAGTCAGTATTCATCACGTTACGACAAGTATAAAAATGGTGAGCGCCCTAATACTTTTTTACCTGAATTTGCTAATGGTGCCTTACTAGATTTGGGTATTTACCCACTTTATCTCGTTATTGCATTATGGGGAGCACCACGCTCTGTTCACGCCAGCGGCGTATTACTTGAAAGTGGTGTGGATGGTGCAGGCGATGTGCTTTTAAATTATCCCGACAGACAAGCGGTGATCAGCTATTCGAAAATTTCACAAGGCGAAAATATCACTGAAATTCAGGGGGAATTAGGTCGAATTAGAATTGAAGCCGTGTCGCAGCTTAAAAAAATAGAGTTTATTGCTAACAATGGTCATAAAGAGCTTATTAGCACGGAGTTTGACGAGCACTTTATGAAGTACGAACTCGAGAACTTTATCAATACCATTGAGCAAAATCAGGGGGAGTCTAGCGTTAATACTCATCAACTTTCTGTCGATGTAATGCAAGTACTTGATACCGCACGCGCACAACTTGGTGTTGTTTACCCAGCAGATTTATCCTCTTAATAAAACAAAAACTATCGGCTAAGCGATAAGCGTATTTTATCGCTTGGCCTTTAAGCACACTTTACTAAACACTGCTATTTTGAATTAAGCTTAAAAAGATCACAAAATTTGACTTACCTCTGAGATCAAAAGCAGGTAACATGCCGCCAAAATTCATCGCAATCTTTAAGGACATCCATGCAAAAATCAACCAAAGATCTATTACTGGCTATTTTATGCATATTGCTAGCAATGATGACGATTCAGTCAGGCGCGTCACTGGCTAAACAGCTTTTTCCTATTGTTGGACCTGAGGGCACAACAGCCTTGCGTTTAGGGTTTTCGGCCGCTATTTTGTGTTTGATTTTTAAACCATGGAAACACTTCCCTGTTGCAAGCCAACGCTTACCCATATTAATTTATGGATTAAGTTTAGGCGGCATGAATATTCTATTTTATTATGCGATAGAACGTATCCCATTAGGTATTGGGGTTGCGCTTGAATTTACAGGCCCATTAGCTGTCGCGTTATTTTCTTCTCGCAGAAAACGTGACTTATTTTGGGTTGCCTGTGCAGTGGCCGGTATTTTATTACTTTTACCTGATATGAAAGGTCAAGACAGCCTTGATCCAGTCGGTGTAGTACTCGCACTTGCGGCGGGTGCCTGTTGGGCTGGCTATATTTTATTTGGTAAGAAAACAGGCAGTCAAAGCTCTGGTGGCGCAACGGTTGCGATGGGCATGACAATATCAGCCATTGTGCTGGTACCTTATGGCGGCATTTCACAAAGTGCTGCATTTACTTGGGATATTATTCCATTAGGTATTGCTATCGCCGTGCTTTCAAGCGCCCTGCCTTATACTCTTGAAATGATTACTTTACGTAATATGTCGCCACAAGGTTTTAGTATTGTAATGAGCCTAGAACCTGCAATTGCAGCACTCGCTGGCTTAGTTATTTTAGGTGAACTGCTAAGCATTTGGCAGTGGCTGGCTATTTTACTGGTGATTATTGCCTCGGTAGGTAGTTCAATGTCTAATGGTAAAAAGCAGCCTGCTGCTTAGAGTTTAATAATTTAATTGCGTCATGAACTATCATGGCGCAACTTCTCATCTCCTATTTTACAATTCCCTCCTAGTATAATTAAGCCTACATTTTATCTCTCCTTTCACACCATTCATTGTTGCACTTAAAACAATATATACCATCTCCTGTGTGTGCATTATTTATACAAGCACCTTGTTATATTTAAACTTTAAATTTAAGCAAAAAACCACAACTTAATTTTTATTCTAAAAAAGTGAATTAAAATTCATATTTTTATTTCCATCAACAAAACTCCCTGATATTATTAGCGCTCATTTATTAACGTACTAAATCTAACTGGGATCAATTTTTATGTTTAAACCAAGCCTGTTAACCTTGGCTGTATCAAGCGCACTGAGCGGTGTATTATTTAGCGGTAATGCAACAGCACAAGAGCAAATTATTGAAAAAAATAAATCGCTTGAAGTTATTGAGGTTACAGCAACACGCCGAAGTGGCTCTATTCAGGCTGCGCCTCTTAACATTACTGCGCTTGATGCCGATGTAATGAAAGACCAAAATATCAGCGAATTAGCCGATGTAGCGCGTTGGGTGCCAGGTTTAACAATTACTGATCAAGGTGGTCGCTCTGGCTCACCTATTATAGTTCGTGGATTAAATACAAATTCATCAGGCCCTTCATCAGATGGCGGCACGGTAGCCACTTACATTAACGAAATTCCAGTATCGGTAGATATGCGCCTTGTTGATGTAGAACGAGTAGAAGTACTTATTGGACCGCAAGGCACATTGTATGGCGCAGGCACATTGGGTGGCGCTATTCGTTACATGCTTAAAGAGCCAGAGCTTGATTTCATATCAGGTGAAGTATTTGGTGATGTTTTTCAAACTCAAGAAAGTGATTCGGTCGGTGGCGAAGCCGGTTTTATCTTCAACTTACCATTGATTGAAGACAAACTGGCGGTACGTACCAGTTTAAATATTTATGAAGACCCAGGGTTTATAGACTACGCCTACACCGTTCGTGAACCAGGTGTGTCGATTACCGACCCTGATTGGACAAACCTTGATGCGGTTAATAGCAACCTTAAAAATGTAAAAGACGCCAACGGTGAAACAACCACAACTGGCCGTATTTCATTGCGTTACAAAGCAAACGAGTCATTTGAAGGTACATTAAACTACTTCTATCAAAAGCAAGACACCGAAGGTCGCTCCATTGTTCATCACAACAGCCTTAATGCTAACAATGGCTTAAATGATCGCATTGGCAAATACGAGTCAGCGTACCGTTATGAAGAGCCACGGATAAAAGAAGACCAATTACTAAGCCTTGAACTTAAAGCCGACTTAGGTTTTGCTGAGCTGGTCTCAGCTACCGGTATTTCTCAATTTGACGCCGATGGGCAACGCGACCAAACTGATCTTTTAATTCGCTTAGACTATGGCTACGAAGAGTTCCCTTCGTTTTCAGCGTTTACCCGTGAAATTGACGAAAAAGACACCTTTACCCAAGAACTGCGTTTAGTCTCACAAAGTGATAGCGATTTAAGCTGGATTGTCGGTGGTTTTTACAACAAAACCGACACCGATGCATCAAGCAGAGAGTACACACCAGGCTTTGATCAGTTCGCGGTTGATAATTTTGGTGGCGCACAACTTAGACCAGACTCTTTAGAATATTTAGAAATTACTGGCAGCAAAGTCACTGAATCAGCGCTTTTTGGTGAAGTGGGTTACCAAGTAACCGATAAACTCGACATTACCATTGGCGCGCGTTTTTACGAATACGATGTTGAGTCAAAAGCGGCTTTTGACTTCCCATTAGCAAATACCTTGTATGAAGGTGCTGCACCTGATGCAATTTCAGTTAACTTTGAAGAAAACAAAGCAGGCGACAACGGTAATCTGTTCAAATTTAATGCTAAGTACCAATTTACAGATTCAGTAATGGCGTATGCAACTATAAGTGAAGGATTTAGAATTGGTGGCTCAAATGGCTTAGTGCCTTGTCCTGTGCCCTTACCTGAGGATCAACAAACAGGCTGTGGTACACCAGATGAAATGCTATACGATGCAGATACAACCACCAACTATGAGCTAGGCTTTAAAAGTACCTGGATGAGAAGCCAGCTACACTTTAATGCCGCACTATTCAATGTAGATTGGGATAACGCACAAATTGCCGGTGCAACAACAGTAGGCCAATTACCGTATTTATCAAATGCTGGTAGCGCAAATGCGAAAGGGGTTGAAATTGCCACGCGTGCAATTTTATCAGACTCATTTACTGCCTATGCAACTTATGCCTATACAAAAGCAGAGCTAACTTCAGACGCACCGTATTTATTTAATGCTGACGGGAGTGATGGCGCGGTAGATGGCGACCGTTTACCAGGCTCGCCAGAGCATCAGTTCTCCATGGGGATTAACTACCAAACAGACGTGTTAAATGATAAAACCCTCGATATAAACTACGGTTTAACTGCACAAAGTGATGTAATTTCAAAAGTAGGCCTACGTGACAACGGTGAAGCACTCCCGGGTTATAGCTTAAGTAATATTTCAGCTAAATTAACCGCCGATGCGTGGTCGACTACTTTATATGTAGATAACCTATTTAATAAATATGCGGTTACCTCTGTTCGTCGCTCAGATGCGGATATTACAACAGCCAATGGCGCGGATATACAACGTAACTATGGTTACTTTATTAATCGCCCGCTTACTGTTGGCATTAAATTTAACTATAAGTTTGAAATATAATTAAACGATACGTTGGGAATATAATTAAGCGATAAGTTTAAGTACAATAAAAAGGCTCAAATTAATTTGAGCCTTTTTATTTTGTAAGTACATTATTTATAAGAGTATTCATGCAGCCAAACTTAAAGCAACTACACCAAAGCGCTATCAACAACTTAAACCAAGGCAATATTCAGCAAGCGCATAAAGCACTGGTTGAGCTGGTAACACAAAAACCAGACTTTGCTGATGGCTACTTTTTGCTCGCTATGGTTAATTTACAGGTTGGTCAAATTTATAAAGCGATAAAGCTAATTGAAAAAGCATTAAGCTTAACCCAGTCTATTGAATATACTGCGCAACTTGCCAAGTGTTACGCCCTTACCGGCGACTTACAAAAAGCAAAAAACACTGCCCTTAGCGTTAAGCTGAAACATATTAGTAAAGCATTGGATGCCGATACATTAGGCGTGGCGCTCACCCAAGCAGGTTTACATCAGCAAGCGGCTGACTACTTTACATGCGCGTTAAATTTAGCTGAGGCGAGTAACAGCAGCCAACCGCAGTTTTATTATAACTATGGAGTATGCGCTAAGTTTTTAGGCCAGTTTGATAAAGCACAGCAAGCGTTTGAAAATGCCATTGCACTGAACTCGCTTCATCATCAAAGTCATTTTGCCTTAGCCGATTTAACTAAAGTCACCGAACATAATAACCACATCACGCGATTAAAAAATGTATTCGAACAGGTCAATCATCCCGACGCTAAACTGCATATAGGTCATGCGCTGGCAAAAGAATATCAAGACTTAGGAGAGTTTTCAGCAGCCTTTGCCGCGTTACAACAAGGTAAAGCAGCAAAACTCGCTAATAAGGCGTTTGATAACCAAGCGTCTGAGGCTTTATTTGCACATATCAAACAGCTCAGTGATAAATACAAAAACCAACAAACAGCTGGCAACCAAAGCAGTGAGCCAATTTTTGTATTAGGCATGCCGCGCTCTGGCACCACATTAGTTGAACGCATTTTATCAAGCCACAGCGACGTACAATCGGCGGGCGAGCTGCAAGACTTTGGCCTAAGTGTAAAAAAACTTAGCCAAACGCACACGCCTCAAGTACTCGATATAGACACCTTAAACCAAGCTTACCAGCTTGATTTTGCAAAACTTGGCAGCACTTACCTTGAAGCAACCCGTGTTGTAACCGGCAGCCATAAACACTTTATTGATAAACTACCGTTTAACTTTTTTTATATTGATTTAATTACCAAAGCCCTGCCAAACGCCAAAATAATTTGCCTACTTCGCGACCCCATGGACACCTGTATTGGTAACTATCGTCAGCTATTTACTATTAATAACCCCTACTACGCGTACTCCTTAGACTTACTCGACACCGCTAAATTTTACAGCCGCTTTTATAAACTGATGCAGCACTTTAGCGCCCTGCACAGCAATATTAAACTAGTAAAATACGAAGAGCTCATCGCCGCACCAGAGCAAAAAATAAAAGAGTTAGTGAGCTATTGCGACTTAGACTGGCAACCACAGTGCCTTGATTTTCATTTAAACACCGCACCGGTATCAACCGCTAGCAAAATGCAAGTGCGCCAACCGCTTAACAACAAGGCCATAGGCCGCTGGAAGAATTTTAAGCCCCATACAGATGAAGCGCAGACCCATTTAGTTAATGAAGGAGTTATAGGTTTAATGAAATAACAACAAATGTTACGTGGACGGGTAGTTCATTGTGATTAATTTTAAAGTTACCGGATGGATTCACGAACTCTGATCAAGCGGGTTGATATAATAATTAACACACCACAAACTATACCCAAACCAATGGATTTACTTAATCCCAGTGATCCTAAAACAGGTTTTATCATAAAATAATTAAAAATAACCATAGGTAAAAGCGCAACGAAAAACACTTTTACATTAAAGGTTACTGCAAATGGTTTTTTGCATTGTGGGCACTCTCTTATCTTGCTCCAACTTTGTAGCGCTTTAGAAAAAAATCCAATTTTTTCTTCACAATGAGGACATTTATAAAATTGTTCATTCGCCTCAAAACCATCCTCTACTTCATGACTCGTTGTTGGATTTTCAAGGCGATTATTTAACTCTTTCTTTAGTTCTTTAGTTCATTTGTTCTTTCAGGATACGCTTCTTGATCGATAGCACGTAATGACTCTTCTAGCTCTGAAATTGAATATTCTGAGTAATTTGGTTCCATACCTGTGTTCTCCTTGTTTAATAAAGCCCACTGAGAAATAGTTTCGTTAAAGTATCCTCAAGAGGCGCTAGTCGACTGTTTTTTATATAAATAAAATAAATGAAAGGTCGCTATAAAGGGTGCAATAATAATATATATAAAAATAAATTCTTGCGGTTTCATCGTACTAAATTCAGTCGTAGTTAAAACGACAGGACAAAAACTACAACCTAATAACAATCCAACTATCACAATAATAGGATGCTTTAATACCGTTAATTTTTTCATCGTTTTTATTAATGAATGTAGTGACCATAAACCATATGCACCACCCAGCAAAAAATAGCCCAATAAAGGATTTAATGTAACTGAAAATACAACCCAACCAAATATACTATAAATCAAATAAAGCAATAACGTAGGTATAAAAACAAAAGCAGTATAAAGAGATATTATTTTTTGTAATTGAGAATTACTCATACGTCTTATAAACATCCAAAACTGTATTAAATAACAGATAATAGCTGGCTAAAGCATCGTGCGATTGCAATATGTCGCTTTTTCAAAATCACTAATATTCATTGCAATGTTAGAAATTTCAGGAAATAAAGTAACAAGCTTACTAACAATTACTCGTGAGAGGTTCGCTTTTTGCTCTGTTGTTCTTCCTTGCATTATATGGGCAAACACATGGATAAAGTCTTCACGCTTATTCCCCAAAGAAAGTATTAAATGGATTTACTCTAACTTTTATATCACCTTCGTCAAATAAACCTGTAGCGTGAGCTACAAAATGAATTTGTTCAATAATGTATTCCTCATCATGTTCCCCAAAAACACTTTCAGAACAGTCCATTATAAAATGAGGCATATACTCTCCTTGATATTAATCGCTAATATGAATAGTTTGACCGCATCTTACTTGTGAATAAGGTTCATATTGGTATTTATCTTAAATACATTTTTTCAATACAGCTTATATAAACATTTCGTGAGGATTTAAAAAAAACATTCTTTTCCAACCCTGAGTCTGTGTTGTAGCTAACCAAGGAATTGGAATTATTGATAAGATTGAATAATGAATATGCGGTTGTTTTCCCTGGGCATTACCTGAATCTCCCAAAACACCAATAACTGAGCCAGCCTTAACAACAGTACCCGTTGTAACAGAGTAACTGTCCATATGCGCGTAATAGTGAATACGCCATTTAGGCCCTAATACTGCCACTACATTCCCGCCTTTACGTACTGTGCCCGTATAAATGACTAAGCCTTTGCTAGAAGAAAGTGTGGTAGTCCCTTTTTTACCAAATATATCAATCCCTTTATGGACCACAGAGCTTCCCCATGGCTCATACCAAAAAGTATTATGGTTCCAATCATTGGGTGTTGCACCCTCAACAGGAATAACAATGTCATCTGGTATGATCATACCTATAAGGAAAACTGCGGTAAGTAGAACGAGTATAAATCTTAATTTTTTCAATGAGCTATCCTTGGCACATATTAACTGAAACACTCCCTGTTAGTGTGTCTGCGTGGGAACTATTCATACAATGGGCTTTAGTTTATAAAGGGAAGATTTTAATGCCCTAACCAGGCCCAAGTTAATGAAATCCGCTGCCCTAGGCCATCCCTGCATTACTCAGCATATTAATTAAGCTGATATTAAACCGAATTAAGCTCGTTAAATCAACACACTAATTTCGACTATAAGTTAAGTTGAATATGAGCGCCTCAATTAACATAAGCGTTTACATTATCGATTGTCTGCAAAGTGCCAGAAGCAGACAGTCAGGAGTTATAATGTCTGAAGTCAAGATTTGACCCCTTTGGCTCCTGACCCCTTTGGCTTATGTATGAATCCATTCGATTAACGATCGATTAACGAGTTAAAAATAGTGGGCTAAATTGAGCAAAGCGAAAAGCCCGCTGCTTTTAATCCCTGTTTAATTGCTTGTTATGCGAACTCTTCGAGTATGCCGTATAAGCCTACAAACCTCACACCTAACTTATCATTGTGTTTTAAAACTATTTCTAACTCATGCTTTTGATACATAACCGAATTAGCTTGCACTGAACCATTCCACGATCTCATTAATAATATTGCAGAACTTTCTACGTCAATTCCCCACCAAGTCTCAACATATATATTCAAAAAGTTTACTAATGATTTTAAAGCGATAAGAGAATCTTCTGCGGAGTAATACTCTGAATTAAGTGCCATCTTCGTTATTTTGCACTTTTCATTTGAGTCATCCTGAAGTGCTTTATGATAATAAGCAATACCATCGTTACCAGCAACAGTAGACACCTCCTGCTTTAATGTTTTTACTTTCGGGTGTACCAATGAATTGCGTTGATCAATTAACTTTTTAACAATCTGTGTTTCTTTTTCCCCACGCGGCAACGATTCGTCTTTATGCCACTGGAGTACAAAATCGAGTTTGTCTAAGGTCGAAAATTTATCAATTTTGTCTTTTATTTTCGAGGTTATTTCAACTGATGTAAGAAATGAATTAGCAGCCGCTTCTAGAGCATAGTTAACAGACATAATACTAGATTTTGACAATGTATTTTGCGTGTTTTTATCACATTCCGAAGATGCAAGTTCATAAAGTAAAACTGCATCTGAGAAAATAGAAAAAAATGTATTATCCGTTATTTCTACTGAACGATTCATAACACTCCGTGGTCGCATAACGTCCAACTCAGCGGGCAATTGGAGCGGAGCGTAAATTGATCCGCTGTAGTTGATTGTTATGCACGATCATGACGCCAATTTAAGTATTTACAGAGCCCTTCAAGATCTGGAAATAAAGTATGACTATTTACACCATGCCTATCTAGAGCCTTAAGTAAATCTTTCCTAAAGACCTGCGGGATATGAATTTCAAATACAGATTTTTTAATCTCAGTATTTTTCTCTAGGGCTACGAATTTTTTAGTCTTCTGTGAGAATTTATGAGATGTAAACCAACCGTGCTGTGCCACTATTCTTGGGTTATTTAGTGTTGGCCTAAAAACTCTAGTTGAACCAGTATCAAAAGGTCCTTTATCTGAGCTATGTAAGAATTCGTCAGCATAAAGAACGTATACATATGCATCTCCTTCCTTGTAATCTGAGCAAGCAAACCATAAAGCTGCAAGCGGATTACTTGACCAGTCCAATAATCTAGTCTTTAAACCAAAATGCTGTGCAACAACTAATAGATCCCAATCAGACATGTCAGGACTTGAGATCAGAGAACTTCCCATCCTTCGCAATTCATTAAGCGTATCTCGTTCTGCTTTTGTAGTATTTTTTTTCGGATTATCTCTACATACACTAGGGAGAAGATTACCTTCAGACGCCTGCCCCCTGAACAAGACTAACTCAGATGTTTCATCAAGATCTTCAATTTCATAAATGTAGTCAGAGAAACTACAAATTGTTTTGGATTCCATGCCTATCCTTTAGTGCATAACGCCGCCAGCAGCGGCCGAGTGAAACGAGGTCCAGCCCATGCGTGTTTTTGCATGGGCGACGAGGCTGACTGGCCTTGTTAAATGCTTTCATTCCCAGCCTAGCTCGCTATATGTTTTTTTATCTTCTTCAGGGTAATCACTTTTGTACTCACCCCAATTCATGTATTCGTAATACTTAGTCATTGCTTCAAAGTGTGATGATGCCTCACAAGTCCAAGCAAGCTTAGCGTTTGGCTCTAAGAGTTTCCTCGCGCCTTCACCCTTCTCGCCAGACATACAAAAAGTCTGCTCACCTTCACTTTCAATCCAGAATTCATGCTTCATAGTTTTTGACATTTAACGCCTTAGTAAACGGCGCAAAACAGTAGGCTAAAATAAGCGACGAAGGAGCGCAAGCCTACTGTTTTGCGTCCACGGTTTAATTAATTTGTTATATTGCAAATGCACCAATCATAATTAAAGCGACGATTGCAAAAGCTATAAGAAAGTATTTGCCTAGCCCTTGAACCAATTTCATTTCTTGTTGGTAATTTACCTTTGCCTTACTTACTTCACTTTCGTTCTTTTCAAAACAATATGGGCACTCTTCAAAGTCTTCCGACACAGGCAAACTACATTTAATACATTGTCTGGGAGATCTAGTGCGAAGGCTCGGCTCCCCGAGCATAAAGCTAACTTCGTTTAATTCAGTAACTCCCGAATACCCAACATCTTTACTTAACCTTTGCCTAGATGTATTTAATTGAACTGCTTTATATTCATTATCCAGCTTTATTTTTTCGGTATTACTCAGCAATAGCTCTTGTGGTAGCTCAAAATTACAAAATTCACAATGCGATAATCTTCGATTAAAAATAGTCTTATCGCAATTTGGGCATTTATACTTCATATTTGATTGCAATTTAACGACTTTCTCACCGGTAAATTAGGAGCGCAGCGAGTAATTTATCCGCGTGCAGAAACTTGTTAGATTTCATCTCCGAATACTTTTCCAGCAACGATAATTGAACCGTTTTCCAACACCTCTATTGGCATACTAAATGTTGGTGGTTCCCAAAAGCTTAGAAACTTTCTTCTATCGCTCGCTATCATTTCTGTTAAATATTCCTGGATTTCCTCTGCATACAAAGCAACCATGCATATTTTATATATTTCTTGCCTATCACTGGGATTCCCAATAAGTATGCTAGCATTCCTTGGACTGCCTTCAATTTTGACACTAAAAGTAACCATTTGGCCTTTTTCTTGAAGCTTTTTGATCACTTCCAGCATGTCATTAACTCCGCCCGAAGCTTCATCAGAAGCTTCGGGCTTTTCCGAATCTTCTGAAATAGTTTTTTTGATCAGCGCAGAAGCCGCTTGCTTACCCAACTCTGAGCCGAAGCTTTTAAGGAATGAACTTCCAAGGAAAATAGCTAGGATATTCTGCCAATTCGCAGCCTCAAAAATTAGTTGGACAATTTCATTAGGCCCATCTAAACCGACTATTTTTTCTTTTTCGGGTGCTGTATTTGTAATGCTTACAATTATCGATTCAAGACTTTTAATCTCATTAGGGCAAGGCTCGTAGACCAAGCCAATATTAATTAATGCCACGAGTTTCTCCTTTTTAAATCTAACGCCTCGTTAAGAGGCAAATAATATGTTGGCTAAAATAAGCGACGCAGGAGCAAAAGCCAACTGTTATTTGTCCTGCTTTAACGACTTGTTAGGCATACATTAACCGTGATGTCGGCGGATATGCTTTACTAAACCTGATTCGTTAAACTCTAATGAGACGATATTAGTTTTACTATATTCAATGGTTTTATCTAGATGCGCAGGCTTAACTTTACCCATTTCAGTCATTTTTATAAAAACAACATTAGCCCCTACCATAATTTCGTTTATCTCAATATTACTGTTTATAACTTCATCTTTTAGTTTACCAATCATATCTGAACGGAGTTTCGTTTTATCAGTATACGTAAACTTGAATTTAACATGTTCATCGATGAAATCATCAGATAATAGCGATATATAATGGTCTATTTCTTTAGTGGTTGTATTTGGTTGTTGGCGTGCATTTTTGGCTGATACAAATGCCTTTGCTTTTTCGATTAACTGATCTGCCGTGAACTTGTCATTTGCAGAAGCTGAAAAAGATAAAATAAGGAATATAAATACTAAAGTTAATTTTTTCACTGAACTATCCTGTATGCCTAACAATTTAATAGTGCGCTCATCGCGCATATTTCTGCCGTTATAACGCTCATTTACCTACTTTATGTAGTTTTAACAAATTCCCTAAGATATTACTATCACATAGTTTTTTATTATCTTAAAGCAAAGTTAAATGGAACAATATGCGCGCAGCGCTCATTTTCATGAATATATGCGCAAAGAGCAGTTTAACCAATCAATTAACGACGATATTTAGCCAATCTCAATGGCTGGTTTTCGCTCTTTACCAAATTTTACTTAAGCGCAGAAGGCGTTGTAATCTTGCTAGTTATTTGTGATAACAAACTCGTGGTAGCCTTCTGTTTCAGGGGGGTCAACTTTATCAACACGCACAACGTTTAATTTAGCAAACAAACTATTCCAAAATTTCAACGCTGAACTATCGTTTAAATGAACTGCTACATGCCACTGATTTGTTTCAACAGGCATCAAGTTTTGAATAACAAATTTGGCAATGCCCTGTTTTCGATATTTGGGTAGAATAAAAATATCAGCCAACTCAGGTATTTCTTTGCCAACGATCTCAGTTGGTTCTACGGTAGCAAAACCAGCAATTTGGTTAGAAACGAGTACAAGATAAATAATGCAGTCTTCCTCACCACGCACTACACATTCTAAATATTCTTCATCAATATCATAGCAACCATCTGAACCAACATCTTCTAAATCAAATATACTCTGATGATATTGGTAAAACTGCCACAGCATTTTTATTGCAGCGATATCGGTTGATTCAGCTTTTCGTATTGTAGTGTCCATTTTATACCTATTTCCTTATGTGTGGTCCGACATTAGCTTTCATTAAAGAGATTAAGATTCGCTAGTAGTTATCTTTAAAAAACATCATGTTATTAAACGATAACTACTCGAAAATAACAACAAAATAAATTTTAAGAATGGATTGAAAAAACTGCCAACAAGCGGATAAAACTTCACATCATACAGAAAAGCTCTGACTAACAGCTTCTCGCTCTTTGTCTAACTTCGCAAAAGTGTCAACTTTAGTCATTAAGGACTCTCTCGTTTATGCTTAAAAAGTTGTCGAAAATACGACAAGGTGGGCTTTGTACGATATCACAATAACGTGGTCAAAAAGGTTAGCAGGCAAACACAAGGGAATGGACGAAGTGCATATTTTATTCAGGCGCTAAAATATAGAAATACCATTGTTAATTTAATAAGATAGGCTACAAATTTAGAACCTTAGTTTCTGTTTGCTTAAATTATTGAGTCGACCGTAACTCTTACCTCTGCGATCGAAGATGATATTTAAATTTACCAAAAACTGGCTCTCTCCAAATTTTGTTATGGTTGTTTTGTTCTCAATAATATCCATGATCTCTACCTTTTATTTACATGACTCTGAGTCTGTAAAGATAAAGGCTGCTTTGTTTGTTTCTCCTTTTTTCTATTTAACAGGGCTCTATTACTTTTTGCATTTATTAACAACACCCAATGAAATTACTTTAGGCAACAACAGTATCGAAATTGATGGTAAGGTTTATTCGTTAGGCTTAAATACTAAGTGTAGTGTTTTATTTAATAAAGCATCACAGGCTGAATTCGAAATAACCATAAATAATAAAAAGATTGTCACAACGTCTTTTTTTTATAAATGTGATTTTAATGAGGAAGAATTTATCAGCTATTACATTGATAATGAATATGTGTTTGCAGACTCAATGGCATTTAATTAATGGATAGTATCAAGCTGCTTTTAGTTAAATGCACACCTGTCGGTTCCCGTTGATAGTAATGACAGAACTAACTTAGATTTTGCAGTGACCAGCTAAACCCATCCTTATGGCTCATACCTACATGCTAAGTTTTGATCTAATAATCAAAACTCAGCACGTAAATTAAGGGTTATTGCTCATCGGCGTCGCGAATGCGTTCTTTACGTTCTTGCTCTTCATCAAAGGCGGCTTGAATTTCGTCAAGTACTGAGTCTACATCTGCCGCTTCGCTGTCGTCTTCAAATTCGCCACTGAGTTTTGAGTGCGGGGTTAAGTTAGCATCTGCAAACAGTGCCCACATTTCTTTGGCGTATTGCGTGTGCAATAACGCAGGTGCAAATTGGCCATAATAGCGGCGCATGTTATTTACATCGCGGGCAAACATCGCCTCGGCGCTATTATTAGCAGAGGCGTTAACCGCTTGGGGTAAATCAATAATTACTGGGCCGTTGCTATCTACAAGTACGTTAAATTCAGATAAGTCACCGTGAATAATCCCTGCGCACAGCATGAGCTTGATGTAATGCATCATTAATGTATGCTGCTCAATGGCTTGTTGCTCGGTTAAATCAACCGCGCCAAGTTGTGGTGCAACATCGCCTTCATCATCACTTACAAGTTCCATTAGCAAAACACCGTCAATGCAGCCGTAAGTTTGCGGTACCCGAACACCTGCTGAAGATAAACGCGACAGCGCGTCAACCTCGGCATTTTGCCAAATTTCTTCTTCTAATTGACGGCCATAACTTGAACGCTTACCCATAGCACGGGCTTGGCGGCCACCACGTATTTTTCGTCCTTCTTGGTACTGTGCAGCTTTTTTAAAACTACGCTTACTGGCATCTTTGTATACTTTAGCGCAGCGAATGTCATCGCCACAGGCGACTACAAATACATCGGCCTCTTTACCGCTCATCAAACGGCTGATCACTTCATCAATAAAACCATCATCAACTAATGGCTGTAAGCGTTTAGGTATTTTCAAACGACACCTACTAAAAATACAGGGTTGGCTTTTTGTTTTGCTATGTGGTTCAAACGAGGCATACCTTTGGGGATTTAAGAAAATTATAAATTATTAGTAAACTTTAAA
This sequence comes from Pseudoalteromonas sp. P1-16-1b, assembly GCF_001401785.1. Lineage (GTDB taxonomy): Bacteria > Pseudomonadota > Gammaproteobacteria > Enterobacterales > Alteromonadaceae > Pseudoalteromonas > Pseudoalteromonas undina. Next base: position 79,168 of record NZ_LKGQ01000001.1, read on the forward strand.
GTTACATTTAATGACTAAATTACGCAGCTAGAATAAGCGACTACACAGAAAAAGCCAACCGCCTTTTGTGCTTTTTAAACATTATTGAACAAGAGCCTAGATAAAACCAAAAAACGAGTACGGTTTAGCGTACTCGTTTACTTTGTATTATTAAGTGTTTAGAACTGCCACACCAAAGACGCCCAATAACGGCGACCATCTTCAACATAACCATACTCTTGCTCTGTGATCTCTTTATCAAGCAAGTTGTAAATTCCAGCACCGAGTTTAACGCTGTCACTTAGCTGATAATTAGCACCTAAATTGGCAATGGTATAATCAGGGGCAATTAAACTGCTTTGTGAAGGCCCTGTGGTAGGCTGGCTTTCTTCTCCACGATATTGCACACGTAACCATCCGCCTAACTTATCTGTTGGACGCCAATTTAAAGACGTTTGTAAACTATGTTTTGGTAGCTGATTAAGTGGGCTCCCCTTATATTCACCGGTTTTTTGCTCTGAGTCGGTGTAGGTATAACTGGCACTCACATCAATATCAGTTGAAATATCGTAATCTACTGATAGCTCAACACCTTGGGTTATGGCTTCATCCACATTAATGTACGTAGTTGGCATGGAGCCGAACTGATTTGGGCCATCTGTGCACTGCGTTAATGGGCATGCTATACGAGTTATTTTGTCATCAAATTCATTATAAAAAACGGTTGTCGATATACTTAAATCGCGTCCAGAGTCATAGTAAACACCCATTTCATAGTTCACTGATTGCTCAGGCTTTAAGTCAGGGTTACCATAAATATTACCGCCACGACTCACTTGTCCCCACTGCGCAGTAGATTGGCGAATATTTGGCGCACGGAAACCCGTTGATATGCCGCCTTTGATGGTGATCGCTTTAGATGCGCTATAAACACCGTATAAACGTGGACTCCAATGACCGGCAAAATTGCCATCATGATCGTAACGTAGGCCTGCGGTAAGCTTAAAGTCATTCGTTGCTGCCCACTCGTTTTCACCAAAAACTGACCATTGCTCGTTTTCTACATGGGTTAAGTCGCTAATTTTATTACTTGTATAATCATCCAATGACTCTTTTAAATAGGTCGCACCAAACGTAGAGTTATGATCACTAAATAGCGGTAAACTCCAAGTTGTTTGAATGTCGGTATTTTCGACAAACATTTCACGTGAGTTATTATCAAACTTATCGTATTTAATGTAACTACGCGACGATCCAAAGTCATAAAAACCATTGTGTGACATAGAGTATGTTTGTTGCTCATACTCAGTAGTTGCTGATTCAGGGCAGCCACGTCGACCACAACTTTCTCCTGGAGCAAGCTCGGCAACTGTTTTGCCGAGGGTTTCATCTAATGTTTGTTTTGCCGAGCCAAGTTCAAACATTAATTCGTGACTATCATTAGGTGTTAATGTGAACTTAGCTTTTACATTACTTTGTTCTTTGCCTCGAAATCCTGCAGTAAAGTCATCTTCATTTCGCTTTGAAAATTGACCGTATAATTGCACGCCCAATAGATCTGGAATAATGCCACCAGAAGTGAAAAAGCTGGCTTGGTTTATATCACCTGACTGGCTTTGCTCTTGAATGGTGCTGTCTAAACGCAGTTCTCCATACCACTGCTCTGGCGCTTTACGGGTAATAATATTGATCACACCACCAATAGCATCAGAGCCATACAACGACGACATAGGGCCACGTATTACTTCAATACGTTCAATCGCTGAAATTGGCGGCGTCCAAGCACCTTCTACGCCCGGGCCATCACTATTTGGTCGTGTTTCTCTTGAACTTTGGCGTTGTCCATCAATTAAAATAAGCGTGTATTGGCTTGCCATACCACGCAAGCTAATATCTTTTCTGTCACCTCCACCAGTGACTATTACACCTGGAATATCAGCCATTGCGTCAGTTAAGTCACGATAAAAGCGTTTTTCTAGCTGCGCTCTGTCGATAACACTAATACTTGCAGGTGCCTCTTTGAGCATTTGTTCGTAACCAGAAGCAGTGACAACCATTACTTCCATATCTTGTTTTTTTTCATCAGCAAAAGCAGGGTTAGCAATTGCAAAAGTACTTAAAATAAATGCAGTTACCGGCCTTAACTTACAACTTACCGTGTTCATGATATTTCTCCGTGACATTTAGCATGTAAATGATAATAATTAGCGTTTGCGATAATAGTGAGAAGTTCCCTTCTTCTCAACGCTATTTTTATTAAAGCTAATTTAAGTAAGGCTTAACGGTATGAGTGATAAGTTAACTAAAACCCTGAATATATTTGTTCGCACTGTGCAAACGGGAAGTATGAGTAAAGCTGCCGCAGACCTTTTAATGACAACCTCTGCAATTAGCCAGCAAATAAAACAAATAGAGCAAGATGTAGGTTTGAGTTTATTTAATCGCAGCCCTCGGGAATTAACGCTTACCGAGGCCGGTGAGCTGTATTATCAAAGTTGTTTACAAATGCTTGCCGTTGCAACAGCTACATCAGAACAATTACAGCATTTACAAAATTGTCCGAGTGGGCAATTAAAACTAGCAGCCCCTGTCGGTTTTGGTGGTGGGTTATTAAGCGAGCCTGTAAAGCATTTAATTAACCAATTTAGTGATATAGATGTGCACTTAACGCTTTCTGACGAGCCGATTGATATGATCAGAGCAGGTATTGATTTGGTGTTGGCGATTGGCCCTCTCGAAGACTCAAACTTAATTGCACGCCAGCTCGCTAGTTGGCCATTAATACTGTGTGTTCATAAAAATCATGCACTAGCACAGCAACCAAAAATCACACTGGATGACCTAAAAGCGCATAACCGCATTGCACATATAGCTGTTGATCCGGCGCTTACGCACCTTACCCGCGGTGAAAGCACAACACTACCAAAAGCGCGTATTGCCATTAACAATATGCAAACTGTGATTCAATTTGTTCTCGACGAGTTAGGCTATGCTATTTTGCCAGAGCCTGAAGTACGCAATTTCTTAGCTACAGGAGAACTTTTAGAAATATGTACCGATTGGCAACTTCCCCATTACGATGTATTTGCTCTAACGCCTGCACGCGACACGTTAGCAGCAAAGACAAAAGCTGCAATTAAAGCACTTAACGCATCATTTTCAGCTATTTAAATAACCTAAGTTCAGTTTAAGGCTTGTTTATAGTTAACTAATTGCAAGCCAAACTCCTACTAGCACCATTAAACTTCCCGCAATACAATTCATCCACTTAATGTTATTGCCTTTGGTTAAAAATAACCGCAGGCTTTTGCCACCTGTTGCATAAATCATCATACAGATAAACTCTGAGAGCAAAATAATGGCCACCAGCACCGCTAACTGGGGCGCAACACTGTATTGTACGTTAATAAAAGGAGGTAATAAGGAAATCATAAACGCCCATCCCTTTGGATTGGCAATGGCGGTTACAAACCCCTGTGAAAATAATGAATATCGGCTCACGGCTGTTGTGTTATGCGTATCAACCGACATCTTTCCTTTCGCACGCCACATATTAATGCCAATGTAGATTAAATAAGCGCCACCTAGCCATTTTAAAATATCAAATGCGCTGGGGTAATTAAGCATTACACTGGCAACACCTAACACCGCGGCTACCGCAACACTGGCGACACCTAATAGCTCACCAATCATCATCCATAAAGTTCGGCGCACGCCTATACTCATGCCTAAAGTCATGGCCAGTGTCATGCACATACCCGGAGTAATAGACACAAAAAAGAACGTAGGAACAAATACCGCAAGTGCAGCTACATCAATCATTTAAAGCTCGCAATAGGTTAAAAAAGTAGTGTTAATTTTGAATGAAAGGGTAAAGGAAAAATAGCTATCGGTAAATTAGAAATAACAGCATCGAGAGTCGGGCTAAGAGCACCGAGCTTAGCCCGAGTTAGCAGCGCAGTATTTCGCGCCGCCAAACCTCGAAGCCCTGAGCTCGAAACTCTTAGCAAATTAATTTACTGTTGTTTCAGTGTCTACTTCGTTATCACTTAACAAGTACTTATCAAGCCATTGCTCTTGCTCCCACAGTACATGTAATAAGCTTTTACGGGCACGGTAGCCATGAGCTTCGTAAGGAAGCATCACTAAACGCGCTTCTTTACCCAAGCCTTTAAGCGCTGCGTACATACGCTCACTTTGCATTGGAAAAGTGCCCGAATTAGGGTCCTCTTGACCGTGGATCATTAACATAGGTTCGTTAATTTTTTCAGCATGGAAAAACGGCGACATGTTTGCGTACACACTTTGTGCTTGCCAAAAATCACGTTCTTCACCCTGAAAACCAAACGGCGTTAATGTGCGGTTATACGCACCACTTCGGGCAATACCAGCCTTAAATAAGTCGCTATGCGCTAATAAGTTAGCCACCATGAATGCACCGTAAGAGTGCCCTGCAATGGCGATATTATCTTTATCAGCAATACCCTTTTCAACCAGTACATCTACCGCTGCTTTGGCGCTAGAAACCAGCTGTTTTCTAAAGTGATCATTTGGCTCACTACCATCAACACCTACAATCGGCATTTTAGGATCGTCAAATACCGCAATTCCTTTAGCTAAATAAGGCATTGGGCCCCAGTAACCTATGTAGGTAAATTCGTATTCTGATTCGCGTACTTGTGAAGCAACCGCTTTATCTTTATATTCAAGTGGATATGCCCACATCAGAACAGGTAAAGGCCCTTGTGTTTTGTCATACCCTGGCGGTAAATAAAGCGTACCTGAAAGCTCAACACCGTCATCGCGGGTATAACGTAATTGCTCTTTAGTCACCCCTTTAAATGCTGGATACGGATGCTCAAATTGGGTCAGTTGCGTTAAGCTATCTTTATCTAAATCGCGAATAAAAAAGTTAGGCTGCTGCGTTTTAGATTCACGAATAGTGATAATACGCTTACCTTCATCGTCTAACAAAGCTCGCACTCGCTCGTAGTAAGGTGCAGCCGATTGCCATACTCGCTTAGTGCTATTTGTTTTTACATCATATTGATCTAAAAATGGAATATTTCCTTGCTCAGATGCACCGTTTCCACGAAGGTAAATGTAACGTCCGCCTACGACTTTTATAACACGCGTGCCTAAGTCGTTTCGTTCATATATGGCACTACCTGGATCTTTATAGGCATCATTGTAGCTTCGCTCTGAAAATAACACGCGGTTACTATCAGCATTACGTGGTTGAATTACATAAGTGCGCACTTGTCGGTCACTAAAGCGCCAATCACTTAGCATGGCAATGTTGTCATTACCCCATTGTATGCCTGCAAAACGACGCTCTACTTTGGCAAATAATTTAGGGTCACGTTTAAATGGTGCTCGTAAACTATAAAGGTAATCATGATGCTCAACCTCAGTTTTCATATCGCCGCCATCTTGCGCTTCGGCCCAAATAACCTCCGCGCCCTGATCAGCTCGCCACTCAAAATCACGACGACCTGTGCGAACACTGTCATACCCTTGTGGAATGTTGTCGGCAAGGGGTTGCTTTGCCAGCTCGACTAATGCATATCCACGCATTCCCCATATTTGCCATGTAGTTGCAAAACGGCTGTAAGGGACTTGATACGAAAATGGCTCGTCGATGGTCGCGACTAAAATATTGGTTGAATCAGGCGAAATTGAAAACGATTTAAATAAGCCAGCACGGCCAATTGGCTGTGCTTTACCATCAAGCGTGATATACGCTAATTGACCTTGACCATAAAATTTAAATTGTGCTTCATCAAATGGGCTGGTTAATAAGTTTTGATAAGTACGCGCTGGGGCTTTTTCACCGCTACTTTGTTGAATAACTGGTACTGTGCTTTGGGTATCATTGGTTAATCTGGGTTTGTCTAGGTTAACCGCTAAATTCGCCACAATCGCTGTGCTATCGGGTAACCACTGATAAGGTGTAGCGGTTAATACTGAATTTAGTGCAAACTCATTTAACTGCTTTGCTTGCTTGGTTTTAACGCTATAAACCCAAAGCCGTGCGTTATCCGGTTGTTCAACAATAAACGCTAAATACTCGCTATTTGCTGACCAGCGAGGAGAGCGAATGATCCCCTGCGGCAAATTATTTACGTTAACCACAGTACCACTTTCTACATGCTTAAGTTCTAAAGCACTGTATTTGGCACTTACCCGTGAGCGTGAAAAATTAGCTGGGTTGAGCTTGATCCCCGCAAGCTTAAATTCTTCTTTTGCCAGCTCATCAAGCGACACAACACGCTTGCGTTCAAACAAAGCCAGCCACTGTCCATCACTTGATAAAGAACTAGTTGGTGCTAACTTAGCATCTACGAGTGTAGCAAGCGCTGGTGAAGGGGTTTGATATCCTTGCTCTGCATAACTTGCAGGCAATAAAACAATGCAGCCTACCAAGGCAATTAACAGCCTAAAAGCATTCATGTTTTCATCCTTTTTATTGTTAAATATTACCGGATATATAAACACGTTTTGCACCATTCATAAAGTGTTAAGCTAAGTAATGACTTAAGTAGCCTGAATACGCTAAAATACACGCCTATTTACTCAACGCTAAAATTGGTTGTTTATGTCCATTAATTTGCAGCATTTTAGTTTTTCGAAATCATACTCTGCTTTTTAAATACCGTTACAGCTTTTAAAAATATACCACTGTGTTTGAGTCTGTTTTTCCATCAAATAATTAGAGAATCTAGCCAATGAAAAAAGTGCTGGTAATTGGCTATGTATGGCCAGAGCCCAATTCATCTGCTGCAGGTACGCACATGATGTCGTTACTAAATGCGTTTAGGGCGCAAAACTGGGATGTTGAGTTCGCCACGCCCGCACTGCCTACCGAACACATGGTTGACCTTGCCGACTTTGGTATAACCAGCCAAAGCATCGCTCTTAACTGCGATAGTTTTGATGACTATGTTAAAGCTTACAACCCCGATTTAGTGATGTTCGATCGTTTTATGATGGAAGAGCAATTTGGTTGGCGCGTAGATAAGCATTGTCCTAATGCACTTAAAATTTTAGACACCGAAGATTTACAATGCCTGCGTAATGCACGCCATGAGGCGCATAAAGGTGAGCGCGAATTCAACCACAGCGATTTACTATCAGACATAGCTAAACGTGAAATAGCCGCTATTTTACGCTGCGATCTCAGCTTAATTATCTCAAGCTATGAGATGGAACTACTCAATGAAGTGTTTAAAGTTGAGCCTAGCGTGTTACATCACTTACCATTTATGGTTGATTTAAGTGCCTTACCTGAGCAAACTAAATCGTATCAACAACGCCAACACTTTATGACCATTGGTAATTTTAGACATGCCCCAAACTGGGATGCGGTACTCTATTTACAAAAAATTTGGCCGCTTATCCGCAAACAACTACCGCAGGCAGAATTGCATATTTATGGTTCCTACCCACCGCCAAAAGCCACCGCGCTTAATAATCCTAAAACCGGCTTTTTAATTAAAGGTTGGGCCGATGATGCGTATGAGGTAATGCAAAGTGCGCGTATTTGCTTAGCTCCTTTGCGTTTTGGGGCAGGTATTAAAGGTAAACTTTTAGAAGCCATGATCATGCAAACCCCAAGCATCACCACGCCTATTGGCAGCGAAGGTATGCACAGCACGTTGCCGTGGCCAGGTGTGGTAACAGCAGATGCGCAAGCTTTTGCAGATGCCGCAGTTTCTTTATACAACAACGAGGCTAAATTTAGCGAAGCGCAAGCCGCTGGTAACCTTCTGCTTAATACTTTATATGATAAAGTGCAGTTAAGTGCTCAATTAATTGAAAAAATCGACTCAATAAGCAGTAATTTAGATGCTCACCGGATGAAAAATTTCACGGGTCAAATGCTCAAACACCATACCATGCGCAGCACACAATATATGTCGCAGTGGATAGCAGAAAAAAATAAAAAATAACTTTAAAAATCACTAGACAGGCGGCGATTTGTGTTTAAAATCGCCGCAAATAAACTTGGGCAATTTTAGCATTATTGCCTATATTTTTAGCTTAGTTATTTAATAGTTGGTTCAAAACAAATTTGAAAACCGCAACGTTTACTGAAAAACGCAAATTTATCGTTAAATTGGGCAAAATGCTCCATAAATACGGTACCCCTGCCTATCGCTTAGAAGCCCACTTAATGGAAGTGGCGACTTATCTAGATCTTAAATCTTCGTTTGTTATGTCGCCCACGTCGGTTACCTTTGTTATTTGGACCGATGGCCATGAAGATGAATATACCCATGTTGCCCGCGTTGACCCGGGCGATCACGATTTAGGTTCACTTGCCGATACCGATGACCTAGTTAATAAAATGCTCAATGATGAGCTCACGTTGCAAGAGGTTGATCAGCAACTTGATCTCATTTTTGATGCCCCAAACCCTTATAATAAAGTGCTGACAGGTGTTGCCTTTGCCACCTCTGGCGGCGCATTTGCAATGCTTATGGGCACCAGTTGGAATGATGTTCTGTGGTCTGGGTTATTAACCTTTATTGTATACTTATTTGTATTGTGGTCGGCCCGTTCGAAACGTGTGGCTCACATGCTTGAGCCATTAGTGGCAATAGTGTCGGCTATTCTTGCTTGTGCTATTAGCGTTCATTTAGATGCACACATCAACATTCGATTAATTGTGCTTTCTGCCATTATTGTGTTTATACCCGGTTTAGCCCTTGCACTTGGCCTGGCTGAACTCGCAGCCAGACATTTAGTATCGGGCACAGCTCGCGTTATGGACTCATTTATGTTGCTGTTTAAGCTTTATTTTGGGGCTTTTATTGGTCTTGCTATTGGCTTTGCAGTCTTTGGGCAAGCCGATTTCGTACAACCAGAGCCATTACCAAAGTGGACTGCATGGCTCGCTATTTTACTTTTATGTAGTAGCTTAATCGTTATTTTTAGAACTAAGCTTAAACATGCAATCTGGTCTATTGCCTCAGGCTTTATAGCTTATGGCACCAGTATTGGGCCTGCTATATATTTAGATTTAAATTACACGTTAGGCACCTTTATTGGTGCATTTTCAGTTGGTGTATTTAGCAACTTATTTAACCGTGTTGCCAATGCTCCGGCCTCTATTGTAGCTATGCAGGGATTAATTGTATTAGTGCCTGGGAGCAAAACGTATATTGGTTTAAACTCACTAATTGAAGGCCAAGACTTTGTTTATGCAGATCATATTGGTCAGCAAACGTTTTTAATTTTCATGTCGCTCGTGGCCGGACTTATTTTTGCAAACGTAGCGCTTCCTCCTAAAAAAAGTCTATAACATTAAGCGCGGTTTCACACCGCGCTATAGCATTATTGCCTTCATTAAACCCCCTCTTTTGAGGATTAATCGCATTTTTTAGTATATTAAGAACACCTTGCTATAATGGCTGAAATCTAATAAAGCAAAGGAAATAACAATGCTAAAAACTAGCTTAGCGATAGCAATTGGGCTTTCAAGCTCACTTGCATTTGCGCAATCAGCAATTACTGTTGAAGACATTCCAAAAGTAAAATCGGTAATACAAACAACCGTTAGCCCCGATGGCGACAGTGTTGCATTTACCCGTTCGTTACCTCGCACGCTTTACGTTGATGAAAATGGTAGTAATTACAGTGAGCTTTACGTTGTTGACGATAAAGGTGTTGAACGTCCTTTTATTACCGGTTCGGTTAATATTAAAAGCCTACAATGGTCAAACGACAGTAAAACAATTTATTTTTTAGCGAAATTAAAAGACGACAAATATACTTCGCTTTACCAAATACCTGTTGATGGCGGCCAAGCACAAGCGGTTATGTCATTAAAAGACACATCTATTTCAAGCTATCAGTTAAGCCCTGATAACAAGCAAGTCGCTATTTTAGCAATGCCAGCTGCTGATAAGTCAGAAAAAGAACTTAAAAAACTTGGCTTTAAAGCAGAAGTGTACGAGCAAGGCCTTAAAAACAAGCAGCTTTTTATTGTAGATTTAGCTAAAGCCGACAAGCCACTTACCCCTACCGCACTCAATGTTGATAACTACGTGAGTGACGTTAATTGGGCTGCGAATGGTGAAAAGCTTCTGGTTAAAACTCAACCTACCGCACTGATTGATGATAAATACACAAAATCGATGTGGCACTTGTTTGATATTGCCAGCAACAAAGTCACCTTATCGTTTAAAACTGAAGGTAAGCTAGGCGATGCCGAGCTTTCGCATGACGGTAAATACATTGCTATTTTAGGTGCTGAAGATAAGCACGACCCTGCAACTGGCCGCTTATTTATTGCCGATACTAAAACCGCCGAAATCACTGAATGGTTACCTAACTTTATGGGCCACGTTGTTGACTTTGAATGGTCGCATAAACGTAACACGCTTAACTTTATTGCCAATGTGGGCACAGAAAGTTTTGTTGCGAGCATTAAAACCGGCTCTAACAAATACAAGAAGCTAGTAAAAGAGGGCAAATTTATTGCCTCACAGCTAAGTGTTTCTGATTCAGATAAAACACTAGCACTTCGTGGTAACACGGCAAAACACCCTAACGAAGTCTTTATTGTGCGCAGTAACAAGGCAAAACGTTTAACTGATTCAAACAGCTGGTTAAACGACAAACGCTTTGCTAAACAAGAAACAATTACCCTTAAAGCGCGTGACGGTGTAGAGCTTGATGGTGTACTAGTTTACCCACTCGATTATGAAAAAGGCACACGCTACCCACTAATTATGTCGGTACACGGTGGCCCTGAAAGCCATGATAAAAACGGCTGGGTAACTAACTACTCACGCCCTGGTCAAATGGGTGCTGCACGTGGTTATGCGGTATTTTACCCTAACTACCGTGGCTCAACGGGTAAAGGCGTGGATTACTCTAAACTAGGTCAAAACGATTACGCAGGTAAAGAGTTTGACGACTTAGTTGATTTTAAAAATCACCTTGTTGATTTAGGATTAGTTGATACTAAGCGTGTTGGTATTACCGGTGGTTCTTACGGCGGTTATGCATCAGCCTGGGGCGCTACAAAGCTAACCGAGCACTTTGCTGCCAGCGTTATGTTTGTGGGTGTCACTAACCAGCTATCTAAATTTGGTACTACTGATATTTCAAACGAAATGAACCTAGTTCATGCGCGTTCATACCCATGGGATAAATGGCAATGGTACCTAGAGCGCAGCCCAATTTACTGGGCGGGTCAATCTGAAACGCCACTGCTTATTATGCATGGTAAAGACGATCCTCGCGTTCACCCTGCACAATCTATGGAACTTTACCGTTACATGAAAGTGCAAGGTAAAGATGTTCGCCTTGTTTACTACCCAGGCGAAGGCCATGGTAACCGTAAAGTAGCGGCACAGTACGATTACAGCTTGCGTTTAATGCGTTGGATGGACAACTACTTAATGGAAGGCAAAAAAGACATGCCTGCATTTGAAATTGACCATGCAGCTAAATTAAAAGCAGTGAAAGACGCTAACAAATAAGTATTAGCTTAATACCAAAGGCCAACATAAATATGTTGGCCTTTTTGTTTGTAATGCCAGGCATGCTTAGTGGCACAGCAAAGCTTATGTTACACTCTGACTAATTACTCTGAAAACTGCTAATCACACTATTGCCATGTCAAACCCTGCTAGCTGCTTTACCACTTTTAATGAAAATATAGATAACCTTGCACTGCCTGAGCAGTTTACGTTTCCCTTTTATTATAAACCTCATCCGCTGGCCGTTGCCGCTGCAAAACAATTACAACAACAATTAAAAAAGCTAGATAAGGCTATTTTAGATACAGATGATATTGATGCCGGTAAAATGTTTGGTGTATTGGTTGTTCAAGATGAGTCGCAACAGCTAGGCTTTATTAGCGCCTATTCGGGGCAAATAGCGGGGATAGATGAGCAACTGCATTTTGCGCCAAATGTGGCACTTAAACATATAGACGATGCAGAATTTAGTCAGCAGAGCCAAGTGATTAACGATATTAATGCGCAAATTACAGCCTTGCAAAACAGTGATAATTATCAACAAATTGAGCAACAGTTAGTGACTGCTCGCCAACACTATGAGCAACAACTTATCGCCAAGCAGCAAGCGATGCAAGTAACTCGAAAACAGCGAAAACAGCAACGGCAAGCCGCCGGCGAACAACTCAATAATGATGAGTTTGAAAAACTGAAGAACCAATTAGCTGGGCAGAGCATTGTTGAGAAAAAACAACTACAAGCATTAAAGCAACAGTGGCAAACACGCATTGCAGCGCTTGAACAAGCACAACTCACAATAGATGATGAAATTAACGGATTAAAAAAACGCCGTAAAGTACTCTCTAAAAATTTACAAAAAAAGCTATTCGCTCAATACCAGTTTTTAAATGCAAACGGCGAAGTGACCGATTTGAATGCAATTTTTGCCAAACTGCCCGAGCACACACCGCCTTCAGGCGCGGGAGATTGTGCCGCGCCAAAATTATTACAATATGCTTATAAACATAATTTAAAGCCCCTGGCTATGGCCGAATTTTGGTGGGGCGCACCGCCTAAGTCGGCAATAAGACATCATTTACATTATTACCCATCGTGCTATAGCAAATGCCAGCCTATTTTAGGGCATATGCTAGAGGGGTTAAATGTTGAAGACAACCCGCTCTTGGTCAACCCTGCACAGGGTAAAGACTTAACGATTGTTTATCAAGACGATGATTTGTTAGTGGTAAATAAACCTGCTGAGTTTTTATCTGTGCCAGGCATTAATATTGACGATTCGGTATATATGCGAATCAAAACTCAGTTCCCACACGCTTCGGGGCCACTTATTGTGCACCGATTAGACATGTCGACTTCAGGGCTGTTAATGATTGCGCTAAATAAACGGGTACATAAAGCACTGCAAAAGCAATTTATAGAGCGTAGTGTAGAAAAACGATATGTTGCTTTAGTGGCAGGTAACATTGCTGCTGATAGTGGTAGCATAGAGTTACCTTTAGTGCTTGATTTTGATGATAAGCCACGGCAAATGGTGTGTTACAAAACGGGGAAGCCGTCATTAACATCATGGCAGGTACTGGAACGTAAAAATAATACCACCCGCTTACAACTCTATCCAAAAACAGGACGTACTCATCAATTGCGTGTTCACTGTGCCCACCACTTAGGGTTAAATACACCTATTGTAGGCGACACCCACTACGGTGAAAAATCAGACCGATTACATTTGCATGCCGAGTATTTAGCTTTTACCCATCCTATTAGTCATGAACGATTAGAATTTGAAGTAGCCGCTGATTTTTAAATCAGCGCTGCTTTTAGTCGAATCGGATTCCAAAACAGTGCCATTTTTTCATATTGCAAAGTAGGTAACTTTTACCGTTGCAATATAGAAAAATTTACCTGCATTATGCAAAGCCACAATCCAAACAATATAAAAATCTATAAAATTCATACTGTTAAAAATTGGCATTAGCTTTGCTTTTATTATTGTACGTATTTATTAAAGCAACTAAAAGCACCAATAAGTGCTTTTAGTCACACACAGTAAATGGCTTGCTAACCGCTTGCTGTGCTCAACAGAACTTCCTACACTCCCTGTGTACTTTATTGGTTATAGGCTAACGCTTATAACCATTTTTTTTTGCTTATTATTTAACGGTAAATTTTACGTCTTGATCGCGTAATAAATAAAGCGCAAAACACGCAGCCCACATAGGCCATGCTGCAAAAAACAGTAAATTATTAAAGCCATCAATGTACTGGTTGTAAGAAGACAGCGTTGATAGTCCATGCATTATAAAAATAACACCGTAAGTAATACGTTTTTTAAAACCGACTAAAAATGCTATTACTAATAATAATTGCAGTGCACCTAAAATATAAGCAATAGTATCGGTAGAGCCACTGATCCCATAAAAATGTTCAAAAATACGGGCGCTATGCCCCGGATTTACAAATTTATCCAGTGTCCACATTACCATCACAATAAACACCCCTAAGCGCAGCGATAAAAGCGACCATTGCAAACGAGTTTGTACATCTGTATTGATCGAATCTGTCATAAAATTTCCTTAAAAAAGATATAAATAAACTAATTGGCAAGTAAGACCGTATAAACGTATTTTTATTTTCAATTAATTAAAATTAAACCTAAACTGATCTTAAGTTGAGTTATTTAAAGGCACTATTATTTAAGCGCTAAGATAAAAAATAAAAATATTAGCAATTGATTGAAAGATATTTTTATCTGTCTTGGTCTTTTGTGTACATCAACATATAACAATAGAGAAACACGATTTGAAATACACGTATTTAGCTTTAACCCTCGCCCCCCTATTAAATGTAGCTTTAGCTGCTCAGGCTAATGAAACAACTAGCTCTGACCCCATTGAGCGAATTGAGGTGGCAGGTCAAGCGCTTAAATCTAAAAACCTCTCTATTAAAAACACCACAGTAAACGGCCCTTTTGGCGACAACCTGGCTTTGCAAGACATAGCCCGCTCTGTGACCCCTATTTCTAAAGAGCTAATTGAGCAACTTAACATAACAACATTGCACGATGTTCTGGCAGTAAGTCCTAATACATACGCTGCAAGTGGTTTTGGTGCACCAAGTTTACCGACGATCCGCGGCCAGTTAGGTGAGTTATTTCAAGATGGTACTCGACGCCAAGCGGGTAATAATGGTTTTGGTGTGCCGTTGTCGTTTAATGCGATAGAACAGATAGACGTAGTTAAAGGTGCACCACCTGTATTGTTTGGTTCAAGCCAACGTAACGGTGGCTTTGTAAACTTGCACTCTAAAACAGCGTCAACTGATCAGCGCAAAGGAAATGTGAAGTTGTCTGCAGGCAGTTGGGATAAGTATAGTGCCCAAGTAGATTACAACGCACCGATTGTTGAGGATAAAATTGGCTTACGTGTTAGCTATGAGCATATTGATCAGGGTAGTTATTATGACTATTCAGCCACACAAAGTGATAGCTTGTTTGCGGCATTAAAAATTTTACCGGATGATAAAAGCAGTTGGGACATTAACTTTGAACTGTACCAAACAGAATTTACCGATAACGCTGGTATAAACCGCCCTACCCAAGCGCTTATCGATCATAATCTTTATATTACTGGTCAAGGGTTACAAGCGAATGGCAGCACAGTTCCTGGCGCAGGCTCTATTATATCGCCTACAGGACAAGTCAAAATAGATACCAGCCGTGTGCTTACCGATCCTGATAATCTCAATCAAGCAACCACTTATTTAGTTCACAGTATTTATAAGCGCGCACTGTCTGATGTAATGTCGATTAAAAACATTAGTTACTTTCAACATTTGCAGCGCGAAGAAATAGCACAAAATAGTTTTGTTGAAATAATTGATGGCGCCGATACAGCACAAAACCGCACTGAACTCACGTATCAATGGAGCGATGAGCAGCAAACCTTATTCGCCGTTGATGTTCGTTATAATAAAGTATTGGGTTACAGCCAATTTACTACTGAAGCCGACACACCTATTGATTTAACCGGCCCACTTTCAAACCGCCGCATTCCATTAACTGATGCACAAAAGGCACGTTTGGTAGAGCTACGCCCCGGTGTATATGTGTCCCCTGGTGGTCAGTACGATATTAACAATGATGGCAGTGGTGATTTTAATTTATCAGATACGACAGACTCACGCTCTTGGCAAACCGGCATTGCCATTCAACAAGACTCACAATGGACTGACAGCTTACGCACCAGTGCTGGCTATCGTGTTGATTACTATGATGTAGAAGCACACGACCCGATTGCACCTCAAGGTCAAATAGCGGCTAGTGATGGCATAAATGATACACTGCAATCAGCGCAGCTGAGCGTTAATTACTCAGTTAATGACGATTTAACCACTTATGCGGCAGCAAGTTATAACGAAGCCACCTCTAACAGCATGGCCGGCGGTAATACGTTAGGTGGTGACAATACAATTAGCGGACAAAATTTTGCTACGGAAAATACTTTAGTCGAGTTTGGCGTGAAATATGCGCCAACACAAAGCGACTGGTATGCAGATGCTGCTGTATTTAGCCAACGCCGCAGCTTACGTAATCGCGATGGTAGCAATACTGGCATTCGTACAACCGGATTCGAAAGCCAAGTATTTTACGACGCTTACCCTTACTGGGTAAGCGCAGGCTACAGTTACATTGATGCCCGTTATGATAACTCTGCGACAGGCCAAGACTCAGCTCAAATAGCCGATGCATTTGATAATTCGCGCCCCGACATTATTGCGGGTAACAGCATAGGTGCACCAAGTTACACTGCTTTTGCGCCCTCAAACCGTCAAGTACAAGGGATCCCGGAGCAATCATTAAGCTTAAACGCTAACTATACAATTACCTCTCAGTGGCAAGCTGGATTTTCTGCCCTGTATACTAAAAGCTACCCTTTAGATTTTTTGGCTACCGTATACATTCGCGATCAGCATACCTTAAATGTTAATACCAGCTATGCGTTTACCTCGGCGACTAAATTAAGACTCGATGTAAATAATATTACCGATCAGCAAAACTGGCGTCCTGTATTTGAAGGTGGCTATTTTGGCGCGACACTCGCGTTCCCAGAATTACCAATTAACGCTAAGCTCACGCTTACCCATAACTTTTAAACCGTTTGAGAGATAACATGTTAAAAAAACTAAGTTTGTTATTACTGGCGGCGATAGGTGTCGGCTTATTCTTTTTTTATGATCTAAACCAGCTTCTTACCCTCGACGGGTTGAAAGGGTCAATGGCGCAATTTGATCAGTACAAAGCTCAATCACCGTTTTTGGTGATCGGGGGGTTCTTTTTACTTTATATATTAGTGACCGCGCTTTCACTGCCTGGTGCAGCTATTTTAACGCTAGCCGCTGGTGCATTATTTGGTTTGGCTCAAGGGCTATTAGTTGCCTCGTTTGCCTCAAGCATTGGTGCTACGTTAGCATTTTTAGTGTCGCGTTATTTATTGCGCGATACCATAAAAAAACGCTTTCCTGAACGCTTAGCCGCTATAGATACTGGGGTTGAAAAAGAAGGCGCATTTTACTTATTTACGCTGCGCTTAGTGCCTGTTTTTCCGTTCTTTTTAATTAATTTATTAGTGGGTTTAACTGCTATTAAGTCATGGACTTTTTATTGGGTAAGCCAAATAGGAATGCTGGCGGGTACCTTTGTATTTGTGAACGCTGGTACTCAATTAGCACAAATAGATAGCTTATCGGGTATTTTATCGCTGGATTTAATTTTGTCGTTTGCGCTATTAGGGGTATTCCCGTTAATTGCAAAAAGCCTTATAAATGCAATAAAAAAGCGCCGTGTTTATAAAAACTATACTAAACCCAAAACATTCGATCGCAACATGATTGTTATTGGTGCGGGCGCAGGCGGCTTAGTCACCAGCTATATTGCAGCAGCAGTTAAAGCCAAAGTTACCTTAATTGAAGCCGGCGAAATGGGCGGCGACTGCTTAAATACTGGCTGTGTGCCTAGTAAAGCTATTATTAAAAGTGCAAAAGTAGCCCAGCAAATGCGCCAAGCTGAAAAATATGGGCTACAAAGCACGACACCGCAGTTTTCGTTTAAAAAAATAATGGCACGTGTACAGCAAGTGATTGCCGATATAGCCCCACACGACAGTGTTGAGCGCTACACAAACCTAGGCGTAGATGTTGTAAAAGGCTACGGTAAATTATTAGACCCGTGGACTGTAGAAATTAAACTTAACGATGGCGGCACACAAACACTCACTGCTCGTACGATTGTGATTGCCACCGGCGCACGCCCATTTGTACCTCCACTATCTGGCATAGAAGAAACAGGCTATGTAACCAGTGATACGTTATGGAGCAAATTTTCTGAGCTTGATGAAGCCCCTAAAAAACTGGTTGTTTTAGGTGGCGGCCCGATTGGTTGTGAGCTTGCGCAAAGCTTCGCGCGTTTAGGTTCAAACGTTACGCAAATTGAAATGGCTGAACGCGTTATGATCAAAGAAGATGTTGAAGTGTCAGCTTTTGCACACCAATCACTGACCGATAGTGGCGTTAATATTTTAACCTCA
Source organism: Pseudoalteromonas sp. P1-16-1b (assembly GCF_001401785.1). Lineage (GTDB taxonomy): Bacteria > Pseudomonadota > Gammaproteobacteria > Enterobacterales > Alteromonadaceae > Pseudoalteromonas > Pseudoalteromonas undina. The sequence continues at coordinate 97,223 of NZ_LKGQ01000001.1, forward strand.
CACCAAGCGCTGCGCTGTGAAGCACGCGAGGATAAAAAGTACCTCGTGGTGAAACACAACGACACCGAAATTGATATTGAATATGATGAGCTACTGTGTGCCGTTGGCCGAAGCGCACGCCTCAAAGGCTATGGCCTTGAAGAGCTTGGTATAGAAACTAATCGCACCATAGTAACTAACGACTACTTAGAAACACTCTACCCTAATATTTTTGCCGCAGGCGATATTGTAGGCCCGTATCAGTTTACACACGTAGCTGCTCACCAGGGTTGGTACGCAGCAGTAAATGGCTTATTTGGTAACCTTAAAAAGTTTAAAGTAGATTACCGTGTTATTCCTTGGACCACATTTATTGATCCTGAAGTAGCAAGAGTGGGCATAAATGAACAAGAAGCGATTGAAAAATGCATAGACTATGAAATCACCCGCTTTGAATTTGAAGAGCTAGACCGCGCCATCACCGAAAGCGCTAACAATGGTTTTATTAAAGTGATCACCCCTAAAGGTAAAGACAAAATCCTCGGTGTCACTGTGGTTTCTGAGCACGCTGGCGATTTAATTTCTGAATTTGTACTAGCAATGAAACACGGTTTAGGGCTTAACAAAATATTAGGCACTATTCATAGCTACCCAACATGGGCTGAAGGTAATAAATATGCGGCGGGCGAATGGAAACGTGCTCACGCTCCTGAAAAGGTACTTAACTTGCTAGAAAAATACCACGCCTGGCGCAGAGGCTAATATGTTTAAAACACCTTTAAAAGCGCTATTGTTAGGTTCTGCTTTGCTTGCAACATCGTTTGTAAACAAAGCTCAAAACATGCATGACAGCTGGAATGCATTATTAAACAATCATGTTGTAGCTATTAATCATGGCCACAGCACAGAGGTTAATTACACAGCAATAAAAGCTAAGCGCAACGAACTTAAAGCCTATTTAGATTCGTTATCGTCGGTTACGCAAAATGAGTTTGATACATGGGAAAAACCTAAGCAGCTGGCGTTTTTAATCAACGCGTATAACGCCTTTACTGTTGAGCTGATATTAACAAAATACCCAGCTCTTAAATCAATTAAAGATTTAGGCAGTTTTTTTAGCTCACCGTGGAGCAAAGAGTTTATTTTTCTGCTGGGTAAAACTCGTAGCTTAGATAACATAGAGCATGACTTAATCAGAGGTAGCGGTAAGTACAACGATCCACGTATTCATTTTGCGGTAAATTGCGCCAGTATTGGCTGCCCTGCGCTACGTGAAGAAGCCTACACAGCCACTGATTTAGAAAGCCAATTGCAAGAGCAAACGATGCGTTTTTTATCAGACATGACTCGAAATATAGCGCAAGATAACACACTAAGTATGTCTTCAATATTTAAGTGGTACGGCGATGATTTTGAACAAGGCTTTAAAGGCGCAAATACGCTACAGCAGTTTTTTATGCTATACCCTAAAGCACTAAAGCTGACACCCGCTCAGCAAAAAGCACTTAAAAATAATAACATGGAAGTTAAGTTTTTAGACTACAACTGGGATTTAAATGCTCGCCAATAAATTTTGGCAAACATTATCGCGATACAGCTTATTCTGTGTCGCGTTTTGCATTTGCTTTATTATTAGCTTTAAAAGCCTAGCAAGTACACAATTACAAAGCCGTTGGCAGCAAGTTGAAAAGTTAGGTAAAGACCAAAGCGTATATTTTTATGCTTGGGGCGGTGATGCGCAAATAAATGCCTATATTCAGTGGGCGGCTGAGCAAGTAAAAGCTAAATATAACATTGAGTTAGTGCATGTAAAGCTCAGCGACACCAGCGAGGCCGTTAGCCGCGTACTCGCAGAAAAATCAGCAAATAATCACACTCAAGGCAGTGTCGATTTAATTTGGATCAATGGGGCTAACTTTGCAGCTATGAGTAAGCACGGGCTTTTACTAAAAGACTGGGCTGATAAATTGCCTAATTTTATTTACACCAATCCAGAAAACAATCCCAGCGTGTTGTTTGATTTTGGTTTACCCACTCAAGGAATGGAAGCCCCTTGGGGGCAGGCATCACTGACTTTTTATTACGATACGCTAGCAACGAGCTCTCCTCCTCAAACCCTTAATAAGTTATTGAGCTGGAGTAAAGCAAACCCAGGCCGATTTAGTTACCCCAAACCCCCTGACTTTTTAGGGATGAGCTTTTTAAAATATGCATTAGTGGTATTACACCAACATAGCGATGCAATGCTACAAGCAAAACTAAATCAACCAGCTAATGATAAAAACACAGCCCAAGTACTTGATCCGTTGTGGACGTTTCTAAATAAATTGCACCCTAATCTGTGGCGCAATGGCGAATACTTCATGCAAAGCGGTGTACAAATGCGCCGCTTAATAGACGATACCGAGCTTAGTATTGGCTTTACTTTTTCGGCACCAGAAGTACCGGCTGCGGTAAAGCGTTATGATTTACCAAAAAGTATACGTAGCTACGCAATGCAAGATGGCAGCTTAAGTAATACTCACTTTGTCGCTATTCCTTATAATGCAAGCCACCAGCAAAGTGCGCAATTAGTGGCTGACTTTTTATTAAGCCCCGCAGCGCAAGCGCATAAACAAAAAACTGCTATATGGGGTGACAAAACGGTATTAATTCAAACCAGCTTAAGCGCAGAGCAGCAGGGCTTATTTAAAACCGTACAGCCGCATCCTAGCGCACTGCCTCTAAATAGTGTTAAACGTACACTCAGTGAGCCACATCCGAGCTGGGTGGAGGCAATTAATACTGGCTGGGAAACCCGTTATGGAGCAAGCCAATGAGTAAGGTACTCCATTCAGCTGATTTATTCTCACGCCTAGTCAAAGTAACCCCTTACTGTTTGCTGGCACTGTTAACAATACCTGTATTAGGCGGCCTAATGGGAGTAATGTTGCCTGCCTTTGGCTGGGCGCCTGCCTTGAATAAAACCAACATGAGTTTGGCTGGGTTTAATGTTTTATGGGATACACCGGGGCTTTCACAAATGATAGGCCTGAGCATACGCACTGGACTAATTAGTACATTAATAGCGTTTGCGCTCATGATTATTATGCTGGCTGCATTTTTTAATAGTGTATGGCTAAAACGAATTGAATACGTGTTGAGTCCCATACTGGTTATTCCCCACGCTGCAGCGGCAATTGCGGTCAGTTTTTTAATCGCGCCATCGGGATTATTTACGCGCTTATTTTCGCCTTGGTTAACGGGCTGGCAATTAGCTCCTGAGGGCTCATTACCTTATGACGCTTTTGGCTGGAGCATTATTATTGGGCTTGTACTTAAAGAGCTGCCTTTTTTATTACTCATTGCATTGGGTATTTTAGCGCAGCCTGAACTTGGCAAAAAGCTACGAATGCAGCATCAAATTGCCATTAATTTAGGTTATTACCCCATGGTGGCATTTTTTAAAGTGGTGCTACCTAATTTATACCCACTGTTACGTTTGCCCATTTTTGCAGTACTTGCTTATGCTAGTGCGAGCGTTGAGATGCCACTGATACTTGGGCCAAATACGCCCCCTACTTTAGCCGTTGCTATCATGCATTGGTTTAACGATGTAGATTTAACCCTGCGCATAAAGGCCTCAGCGGGTGCTCTGTTACAATTAGCGATCACTGTTGGACTACTGCTAATTTGGCTATTGCTTGAAAAAATCAGTGCCATGATTTTTAGTCAGTCACTCATCAACGGCCGACGCCATTATGCTCACCAACTTGTTCGTGCTTTTACTTATATCGTCACTTGCGTAATTTTAGTCTTCATTGCAGCTGCGTTAATTGGATTAGTACTTTGGTCAGTAGCTGGCTATTGGCGTTTTCCGGATACCTTACCTTCAAGTTTGGTATTACTACACTTTGAAAATGCCTTTACACACATTCACACTCCTTTATTTAATACCTTAGTGGTTGGCGTGGTTAGCTCAGGTTTTGCCACTATTTTGGTGTTACTATGTTTAGAAGCAGAGCAAATCACGGCTAAACCTTTGGCGAAGTGGGCACTGTTAATTATATACCTGCCGTTGTTGGTACCCAGTATCGCCTTTTTATTTGGTATTGTGTGGCTACAGCAATTGCTAAATAGTCAGCATGCTTTTTTTAATGTGATATTTGTACACTTGCTGTTTGTTTTACCCTATGTTTTTTTATCTATTGCCGATAGTTACAGGCGTTTAGACCCAAGATTAGCGCGTGTTGCTGCAAGCTTAGGCTCAAGCCCATGGAAGGTGTTTATACAAGTTAAATTGCCACAACTATTTGCGCCTATTTTAATTGCGATGGCGCTGGGGTTGGCAATAAGTTTTGGCCAGTATTTATCAACCCAGTTAGCAGGGGGTGGCCGAATAGCCACCATAACCACCGAAGCCGTAACACTTGCCAATGGTGCAAGTAGGCGAACCAGTGCTGTGTATGCAATACTGCAAATGGGCTTACCTCTTCTCGGCTTTATACTGGCATGGGGACTACCTCGGTATGTTTTTAATAACAAGCAAGCATAATATGAATACATCAAAGGGCGTTTAATGCAGCCATCATTACAAATTAAAAATTGTCAGCTTTATCGTCAAAACGAGTTGTTACTGAGCTTGAATGAACAGGTTAAAGGTGGTGAAATTCTTACTATTATGGGGCCATCAGGGAGCGGTAAATCTAGCTTATTAAATTGGCTTACTGGCGCATTACCTCCGAGTTTTAATGCAACTGGCGAGGTGTGGCTAAATGATACTAATATTAGTTCCTTGCCCAGCCATTTACGCCATGTTGCTGTGCTATATCAAGACCCATTACTATTCTCGCATCTATCTGTTGGCGGTAATATTAGCTTTGCCATGCCAAAAATGGATAAAACACAACGCCAGCAGCAAATAGATGAAGCACTTACACACGTTGGGCTAAAAGGCATGGCCAAGCGCCATCCAGACACTCTCTCCGGTGGGCAGCAAGCCCGTGTTGCTTTACTGCGACTATTACTGAGTAAACCCAAAGCGATTTTACTCGATGAACCTTTTAGTAAGCTTGATCAGCAATTACGTATTGAAACCCGTCAGCTGGTGTTTTCACAAATTAGGGAATATCAGTTACCCGCCATTATGGTCACCCATGATGAAAGTGACGCAATAGCCACAAATGGCAAAATCATCAATCTAAACGTACAAAGTGATATAAATGTTAGATAAATTTATTACCCCAGTTATAAAACCGGTGCTTATTCCGTGCGTAAAACAGCTGCACAAAAAAGGAGTGAGTGCCGATCAGTTAACCTTAATAGGTTTTTTAATTGGCTTACTAGCTGTGCCACTAATTATTTTTGAATATTGGTATGGCGCATTAACTGTAATTTGTATTAACCGCATTTTTGATGGTCTTGATGGCGCACTCGCGCGTTATGCTCAGAGCAGTTCAAGCGCTGGGGGATATTTAGACATTACTCTGGATTTTTTATTTTATGCGCTTATTCCTTTTGCATTTATTTTAACCAACCCTGAGCAAAATGCACTTGCTGGGTCACTATTGCTTGTGACTTTTATAGGTACCGGCTCCAGCTTTTTAGCTTTTGCCATAGCCGCTGAAAAATTTAAACTCGACAAACCACAATTTAAATACAAAAGTTTTTACTACTTAAATGGCTTAACCGAAGGCACAGAAACCATTGCCTTATTTATTGCCTTTTGTATTTGGCCGCAGTATTTTTCAATTCTTGCTGTTTTATTTGCTATAGCCTGCGCGATAACTATTTTTACCCGTATATATGGAGGTTATTACACCTTAAAACAGCAAGAAACCGCACTCAACGAGGTAAACCATGAGTCATGAAGTATATTGGCGGCTAGGCTTCTTTTTTAGCGTACTAGCAATAATGATGCTGCTTGAATGGCAAAAGCCTGCACGCCAATCGACAATTAAAAATAGGTCACGCTGGTTTGCTAATTTTGGATTAACCTTTACTTCTACCCTGCTTGCACGCTTTACAGTGCCGGTTGGATTAACTGCGGTTGCTGTTTATTATCAGCAGCATGGAATTGGGCTGTTTAATCAACTTAATGTCTCACCACTCACTGCAGTGATACTCAGCTTACTTTTGCTTGATTTAATTATTTACTGGCAGCATCGGCTTTTTCATCAGGTGCCTATTTTGTGGCGTTTGCACCGCGTACACCACGCTGATGCACATATTGATACCAGTACCGGTCTGCGATTCCATCCTATTGAAATTGTACTCAGCATACTTATAAAATTGATTGCCGTTACCGCTTTGGGTGTACCTGCTATTGCAGTATTAATATTTGAAATTGCACTCAATGGGTTAGCACTGTTTAATCATGCGAATATTCGCTTACCCAACTCTATTGAAAAGCCGCTGCGTTTAGTGCTTGTAACTCAAGTACTGCATCGTATTCATCATAGCCAAAACCCCGAAGAAACAAACAGTAACTTTGGCTTTAGTGTAACTTGGTGGGATAGACTTTTTGGCAGCTATAAATCACAGGCAAGTCAGCCTGATAAAAATATTGCACTTGGTTTAAGCCAATACCCAAACCCCAAACAAAATTCATCCTTGTGGCAATTGTTAATAATGCCATTTAAAAAATAGCAATACAGCTAATGAAAACATCCATGTACACCTTTTAAACCTCTATTTATAACATTACTTAGGCGTTTAACCGTTCCTGTTAACAAAAACACCCCGTTAAAAGTAAACCAGTTGTAAATTATTTAAACAAATTCTTGACCCAGTTGAGAATCCCCCATATTATTTGTAAGCGCTTACATTTACCACACAGAAAAATGTAAGCGCTTACAAAAATGAAAAAATCAACAAATACACTATATTCTGACAATAATCAGTTGAACGGGGTTCAGTTATGAACATTGAAACAACACGCATTACTCGCCTTTTGGCTGCTATTTCATTAGCATCTTTGGCGGGTTGTGGTGGTGACGCAGCGACCACTACTACCGATATTGAAAAAGTAAACCCTACTGAACCAGTCTCAGACTGGCGTATGGTATGGAGCGATGAGTTTGACAGCACTAGTATTGATACTAACAAGTGGAACTTTGAATTAAACTGCGCTGGCGGTGGTAACAACGAAAAACAATGTTACACCGACAGTGAGGAAAATGCCTTCATTAAAGACGGTGTACTAAATATAGTCGCCTTACCTGCAGAAGAAGGTGCAGAAAAACCATACACGTCAGCCCGTTTAAACACCCGCTACAACGCCGACTTTACTTATGGCCGTTTTGAAATGCGTGCAAAGTTGCCTTCTGGTCAAGGTAGCTGGCCCGCATTTTGGATGATGCCAACCGATGAAGTATATGGCACTTGGCCGCGCTCTGGCGAAATTGATATTTTAGAAGCGGTTAATTTAAAAACAGTCGCTGAAGATGGCACCGTTGAAGCAAATATTCATGGCACACTTCACTATGGTCGTGAGTGGCCAAATAACTCAAGTTCAGGCAAAGCTTATGCCTTACCTGAAGGTATGAACCCAGCAGATGACTTTCATACTTATGCAATCGAATGGCAAGAGGGAGAAATTCGCTGGTACGTAGACGGCTATTTATACGCTACACAACGTCGCTCTGAAGTACGTTACAACTCTAAAGATGAGCCTGTTGGTCTTAAACATAAAGGTTGGTTTGCTGAATACTTTGAACAAGGTAACGGCGAACTTACCACTCACTGGGATAATGCCCCATTTGATAAAGACTTTTACCTTATATTAAACCATGCTGTTGGTGGCGATTGGCCTGAAAATGTAAACAATTTAGGTATTGATGCAGCTGCATTTGCAGAAGGTCAAAGCTTTGAGATTGATTATGTTCGTGTGTACGAATGTGCCTCAGATCCGGCCACTGGTAAAGGTTGTGAAACAGTACGTCCAGGTTACGATAGCCTAGACGATGCACTTGTAGAAGGTAAAGCCCCTGTACCTACTCCGCCAAGTGATGGTGTTGCAAAGAATCTTGATATTTTTGATGGCAGCTTAAATGCCAACTGGATCGCATGGGATTGTTGTGGTGGAACAACACCTGAAACAATTACTGACGCTGACAAAGGCGATGTAATTAAGTTTAACATTAACGATAATAACGGGACTGTGCTTGGGTTTTCTACTCGAGGCGGTCACTTCCCTGATGATTTTACCGGCACTTCATCTCCGTTTGATGCATCACTTCTTCTTGATCTAAATGGTCGACTAACTTTTGATATGAAAGTGGTAACGCCACCAACATCAGATACTACATGGCTATTGAAAGCCGAAGCGGGCGATGGTGGTCCTAATACCGGCGATGTAGCCCTTAGCGATAGTAATGAAGGTGTTACTCCTGTTACTGGTCAATGGCAAACTTACACCTTCCCACTTTCTTTACTACAAGAAAGAGGCTTAGATTTAAGTGCCATTGATGTATTAATGGTATTCCCAGCATGGCAAACAGGTGCAGGCGCTGAATATTTAATTACCAATGTGGCTATTGAAGGCGATGTAGGTGAATCACCATCAGTAGATTTATTTACTGACGAGCAAAACTTAGATTGGCCAATGTGGGATTGTTGTGGCGGCTCTACTCCATCAGAAGTTATGGACGATGCAGAACACGGCTTAACTGCAGAATTCACTATTGGCGAAGCCCCCACTGTAATGGGCTTTAATACTCGTTCATCTGCTGGTGGTAGCGACACTCCATTTGATGCAACCAGCATTTTAGAAAATGGTGTACTACAGTTTGATGTGAAAGTGATGTCAAACCCAAATAACCCAGATGCAACTTGGTTAATGAAAATTGAATCTAATGAGGGTGATACCGCAGTAGAATTACCATTAACAGATGCTGGCGATGCACCTGTTGTAGGTGAGTGGAAAACTTATACCTTTACATTCGCTGACTTAGCGGGCGCAGGTTTAGATGTTAGTGCCATTGATGTAGTGATGATATTCCCAGCATGGGGCACAGGTGAAGGTGCGGTTTACCGTGTTGATAACGCTAAAATGTACGATCCTAGTGCATCAGCAGGCGATGAAATCACTATTTTCCAAGATACTGCTGCAGATATGTGGAGTATTTGGGACTGTTGTGGTGGCTCTACACCGACTGAAGAAACTGACGATGCTGATCACGGCACAGTGGCTGAGTTTGTCATTGGTGCTACACCAACAGTAATGGGCTTTTTAGCTGACGAAGGTGTTTCTTTTGATGCATCAGCAATATTAGCCAATGGTGTTGTGCAATTTGAAATGAAAATGGTGACACCACCAAATGACTCTGACTCAGTATGGACATTTAAAATTGAGTCAACAGGTGCAGCAACGGCGGTAGAGCTTCCTCTTGAACAAAGCGTTGAAGGTGAAGTACCTGTTATTGGACAGTGGCAAACATACACGTTTACGTTGCAATCATTATTTGATGCAGGTTTAGACATTAGCGATATCAATGTACTGATGATGTTCCCAGCGTGGGGAACAGGTGAAGGTGCAGTTTATCGTATCGACAATGTGGTTATCGCTAACCCATAAACCCTAATTCAGTGGTAGGTACTAAATTACAAGTACCTACTTACCGTAATAAATTAAGTAAAAGCAGAGCAATTATGAACACAAATAAGTTTAAAAAAAGCCCACTAGCGGCTTCTGTGTCACTTATCATCGCTGCAAGCACATTTAACTTCGCTTACGCTGCGCAAGAAAATACTGCCGAACCTGAACTAGAAGTTATTGAAGTAAAAGGTATTCGTGGTTCATTAATCCGTTCGATGGATGTAAAACGTGACGCATCAGGCGTGGTCGATGCCATTTCTGCTGAAGAAATGGGTAAATTTCCAGATACTAACTTAGCTGAATCGCTACAACGTATTACGGGTGTATCAGTAAGTCGCTCAAACGGTGAAGGTAGCCAAATTACCGTACGTGGTTTTGGCCCATCATTTAACCTTGTAACACTTAACGGCCGTCAAATGGCGGGCACAGGCTTTACACGCTCATTTAACTTTGAGAACTTATCATCGGAGGGTGTAAGCTCACTTGAAGTTATGAAAACAGCGCGTGCAGATACACCAACAGGTGGCCTTGGTGCAACTGTAAATATTGTTACCGCTAAACCTCTACAGAAGCCGGGTCAACGATTTTCATTAATGGCTAAAGGTATTCACGATACATCGGTAGAAGAAGGTGATGAGGTTACTCCTGAAGTAGCAGGTATTTACAGCAACACCTTTGCTGACGAAATGTTTGGTTTTTCAGCTAACTTTTCTTACCACCGTCGTGATTTTCAGCGCCAAGCAGCCAATGTGCGCTCTTGGTTAGTCAACCCTAACCTATCGGTTGATGCTGAAAACATAATTGATAACCGCCCAATGGATGCTGATGGCAATCCAGCGAAGCAGTTTTTCGACCCTAACGCTGGGGAGAGTGGTGAATTTGTATCTGCCGCTTTCTTCCCACAAGAAGTCAGCTTTGCAAAAGACGACATTCAGCGTGAACGTTTAAACGCGCAAGCCACTTTTCAGTTTGCACCAACAGATAACTTAACGTTTACACTAGATCACACAATCTCAAATGCAACAACGGGTAATAACTCGTTATCGTGGGGTATTTGGAATGGGTCGTTTGGCGGCAATGGTAATGCCTATGAGCTAGATGAAAACGGCACCGCTATTTACTATAACTCAGCTGGCGATGACGCATCATTCACTGCATTTCGTGAAACCTCAGAAGTAGACTCAAAAGCAACTGGTATTAATGTTGAATGGTTAGCAACAGACAATCTAAGTTTTAACTTTGATGCCCATACTTCAAAAACCACTACAGATAACGGTAAAGATCCAGGCTTGAACTCTAATGCCCGTATTATTTTGGGCTCAGCCGATCTCTCGACTAAAGAATACTTTTTCCGCGAAGGCGATGTGCCCGGTTTCAATATTAATTGGAACAATGGCACACAAGAAGTGAGTCCAAATCAAATTGGTTCTAACTTCAGTATTTTTACCAGAACACCGGGTGAGTCAGAAGTTTCTCAAGTGCAATTAGATGGTAAGTTATTTACTTATACAGATATTGGTCTTGAGACTGTAAAATTTGGTGCGGCTTACACTAAACAAACACTTAGTGGTTGGGGTGGTTCTAATAACGCCAATGCACCAGGCTTTAACAACGGTACATTCGCTGAAATTTTTCCGGATGCGATGTTCGAAAGAGTTGATTTAAGCGGATTCCTTGATGAGTTTTCATTTGGTCCTAACGGCGTAGCCCCTGGTTATGCTTACACTTATGACCTTGATGAAGCATTTGCTCGCCAAAGCGCTTACTTAACCGAAGATGTTATTGGCAGTGATTATTACCGAATTGGTAGCTTTGACGGCTTCCCAACTAACGAAGTTGAAGAAGAAACCATCAGTGTGTATCTCTCTAGTAATTGGGTATTTGACGTTAGCGACTACGAAGTATTTGTAAATTTAGGTCTTCGTTATGAAGAAACTGATATTGTCAGCCCAGCTAAAAGCCGTGTAGCGGAACAAGTGTACTGGGCTGGTGGTTCAGAGTGGTTAACTCAATTTGCCGCTGGTGGCGAATTAGTTGAAGTAGACTATGAAGGTCAGTACGACTTACTACTGCCTATGATTGATATTAAAGTCGATCTTACGGATGACCTAGTGACCCGCGCCTCATGGGGTCAAACAATCACCAGACCAACACTCGGTGATATGTTAGGTAACTTGGCTTTAACACCATCACCTAAATTAAATTCAAGAAGTGGTAGCCGTGGTAATCCAAACCTAGAACCATTTAAATCAACGAACTTAGATTTAAGCCTTGAGTATTACTACAGCGAAGGCAGCTACGCTGCTATTGGTTTATTTTGGAAAGATGTGGATAACTGGATTGATAACACCCAGGTTAAAACAACATTTGAAGGCTTACACGATGTGTATTTAGGTCAGCGTTGGAACAACGCAGTAGCCGCCATTGAAGGTCGTGGCGATCAAGCAACTGACACTGCAATTTACAATGAAATTGTAGCTAATGGTGTGGGTATTGGCGAAAACAACCGCATCTTACCAGACCCAGCAACCGACCCGCTAATTGAATGGACTATTAATTCACCTGAAAACGTTGGCTCACGTAAAGTGAACGGCTTTGAATTTGCTGTTCAGCACTTGTTTGGCGACTCGGGCTTTGGTGCGGGCTTCAATGCCACAGTTGTTGATGGTGATGTTGAGTACGATAACTACTACCTTGCCTCTCAAGCGGTATTGGCTGGCCTAAGTGACTCTGCAAACCTACAAGGCTTTTATGAAAAAGATGGCTTATCGGTAAAAATTACCGGTGCATGGCGTGATGAGTACTTAATTGCGCAAGGTTTACCTGACTCAGGTGCTACGGCTCCTCCACAATATGCTGAAGAGTACTTGCAGTGGGATATTAGTGTTAACTACGAAGTTAACGAAAGCACAACGGTATTCTTTGAAGGTGTGAACTTAACCAACGAAACCGAGCGTTCATTCAGTCGCTTCGAAAGTCAGTTCTTAAGCGCGGCTCAATACGGCCCTCGTTATGCCTTTGGCGTTAGATACTCTATGGGCAATTAATACATTGCCCAAATACAGTTTTTGATTACCCCTTATAGTTGAAAAGTCAAAGCCGCTCATTAAGCGGCTTTTTTTATAACTGTTTAATTTTTTCTAATAGCTTATCGGTTGTCCAATCAATATCGTTATAGGCAATATCGGGTTTATAATAATCGCCCTTTCCTCTTGCTCTATTCACATACACTTTATTAGGCACTATCACTTTACCTAAACCTGAGGGTAACTCAGCTAATCGAACATCCATATACAGTGAGTCAGCACTGCTTGGCGCGCCAAATAACTGAATGTTTGAAAACTGCTTAAATACATCAATGGCGTCAAGACAGGCACTTGCACACTGTGGCGGTACAATAACAACAACCGGTGTTTTGAAGTCACTTACTGGTATCGTACTTTCGCTTAGGTTTGATTTATTTTGCAGCTCTTCAATGTAAAATGGCTTATTATTTTCAAGTGACTGCGCCATACCTGCTGCTATTTCTTTAATCAGTTCATGAACTTCAGGTTGATCTTTTACCACGTCAATTAACGATTTTACATAGTTAGTATTGTCTTTCGACGCTCTCCACCAAACCCGGCTATTTTGTGAGTAGCTATCCATTTTTTGTTCAACAATTTGCTCACCCCACAACGCTTTTGCAAGCGTTAAGCTCCAATACGACGAGCCACCTTGGTTATGACGAAGATCTAAAACCACCGTTTTTGCACTGAGTAACTTGGAACGTTGACTCGTCACCTTCTTATAAAGGTTATTGTAATCTTTAGTTTGCTTATCGTTATTTGCAAAACTAGGCATAGCAATCCACGCAGTGTTTTGTGCAGGCCAAGTTAAATCGGTTGCAAGCTCATCCCCATTATAGGCGTGTGTTAAATGCTTAGTTACGCTCTGTGGCTGAACAGACCAATCAAGGGTTTTACTGTAGGATTGTCCATTGGCTTTAACAAATTGACATTCTTTTAGAGGTGTTAAAAATGGGTTGCCCTCATCAATTAGTAACCGCCAACCTTGCTGCCACCAATGCCCAGGCTGTGTAACCTGTCCATGAAACTTAAACACTCTTTGTCGCATTAACGTCTCTGTACTTTGCCCATCGCAACCAGTTATCACGTCTCCTTTATTTATATTATCTGTTTCACTGTAATACACTTTTAGTGCATCACCCCGCCAAACTGCACGAAAACCAGGCCAGCGACGAGCAGGTCGTTCAACACGTGAAAACACACCAGCATGACCATCTTGTAGCACAGTACTAAAACGCGCTATTGCCGCAACATGAACCTGTGGCCCGCTCGCTTTAGCAGACAGTGCAAGTGCTTCTGCTTTTGCTTGCTTTAATAGCTCAGGAAAGACTGGATTGTTAAGATCAAACATACCGGGATGGTTTTTTGCCGAAATACTGTAAGCAGCTTCAATATCACGATCAGTAACACTGCGCCATTGCTCTGGTGTTTGAGGAGTAACTGCTAATTCTGCCATGCTCAAGGTAGGCGTAATTAATAAAGCACTCAATAAAGTACGGCTAACTATTTTTGTTTTTATGTTCATGAAAATCCATTTTAGCTTAGGTTATATAATTACTGTAAACTCATCTGGTGGAACTAAAAATATCTTAAATCCAATAAGTATCAGCAAATTTTTTTACAGCAATAACTTAGCAACAATAAAAGCAGCTAACAATGAGTAAAATGTAAAATGAACTGGCTTTAAATTAAGAGCAACAGCTTACTTAGCGGTTTGTTCAATTTTGATTTGCAGTAGTGTTATGCGGGCGTTGAGTTTTCTAAAGGTATACTGTGAATAGAAAAAAGTTTAAAAAGAAAGCAGCAAAACCTGAACAAGCAAGCCCTATCAATGGGCTGAAATAAAACATTAACAACAAAACAATAACAGCCATCGCTATCGTAAGTCCCAAATAATGAGATGCACTAAATAACTTTCGGTTATTTTTTTCAAGCTGAACTATGTGAGAATCTATATCCATTAAAAATCTCCTTTTAACAAACCAACGTTAACTATCTTGAGCTTTAGGTAGCTACATAAGCAGCATCTAAAGAAGTCCATTCATTCCACTGCGCCTTTGTTAATCGATATAACTGTACGGCACGACCATGAAATTCATGATTGCTATAATCTGTAAAGCCAATTTTCTTTGCTACTCTCAATGACGCAATATGCTCAGGTTCAATAATAACAACAACGGATTGATGAGTAGTTTGCGTAAACACATACTTTAAAACACCTTTAGCCGCTTCGCATGCTAACCCTTTATTCCAAAAATCGACCGCTAATCGATATCCTAAATTAGGCTCTTCGTTACCCGCGATACTTTGTGGGGAAATACCACAAAATCCAATCAGTAAATCGCTGCTTTTATCTATTAATGCCCATGGCCCCAAACCATATGAATCGTAACATTGTATACACCACTTTATAAACTCACCAGTTGCAGCTTCATCGCACACACCACGAATTGAGTATTTCATCACTTTATCGTCACTAAGAATTTCACTTAATGCCGGCACATCATCAATTGAAAACTGCCGAATAAGCAATCTTTGGGTTTCACAAATTTTCACTCAAACCTTCTTGTAATTACAGCTAAAAACTTTCAAAAAAACCAAGTAATTAAGGTAGGTCTCTCAGTTATTTAGTTCTTTTTATGTTTTGAATGCCACATAAAGTATCCAAATAATATGCCTACTAAAGGAAATATTATTAAAGATGAAATGATTCCATCAAAAAAATCTTGCTCACCTGTAAGGTGCATGATTAATTGAAATAAAATAGCTGTAGGAATTCCCCAGCCTAAAGGACCTCTTAGTAAAATAAAACGGAATTTAGTGTGGTTTATATTCATGAGCCTTCCTTGATTTATAAGCCCAAATAATGAGCTAAAATCAACACAATGCTGATGTATTTCTTAGATTGACAAGCCTAACGTTTAAACAAATGATAGGCACTAGTGATTGTTTTAAATTAATGCTATTGAAAAAACACTTAACCAACTTAATTGAATACCATAAGAGATACGTTGATAGGTACCAGGTTTACTTTGTAGTTTTATTGCTTTAGCCATAGCAAACAGATAATAAACTGTAGCGATAACAGAAACAATTGAAAAAACACGAAAGTATAAAGGAGTAATTTCTGTGGTTGGACTAATAGCTATTAATATTGGTGCTACAACCAGCGAAAGTAGCATAATAAAACCAGCCCAAGAATGTACCTTGCAGCTAAAAGTTGGATGTTTAGTAAATGGGTCAGCATCCATAGGAAAATAACCCGCAACCCAGGTACCAATACCATGCACTATAACTAACCAACCAGCAATATTAACCAATATAGAAACATTAGCCAATTGCGCCAAATACCAGCCAAAAAAGCAAAATAGAAAACCTAAAGGATAATTATTAATTAGCGGCGACAGTTTTTCAGTTGGGCTTCCTGTTGCACCTAATTCACTACAAAATTGTTTAGAATGGCTGTAACCTTTATAAAACCGACTTGCTACATAAACACCAATGAATATCCATAATGTGGCTATTAACCCTGAATAAATCGCAATCGTTTCAAACATCACCATAATCCTTTTTGTGATTAATTCACTAAAGCCTTTTTAAACACAGAGGAGAAAATGAGCCGGCTTCGAGTGACGAGCTGTGAGCTTGTACAAACAACCCTGAGCTAGAACCTTTAATCTACTTTTTCAACCCAGCGCCTTATTACCCTCTTTGTGCATGATTCACTGAGGTTTTATTTCGCTTCATTAATAAATCATTTCTTTATTATTATAATTAACCACTAATCAAATGCTATCAGTATTAGTTTTAAAAAAAACAAAGCGCTACAACAATGCAGCGCTTTCATTACTTATAGGTTGTTTGTTTAAACTAAAACGCGTTATTAAAAGAAGCCAAGGGGATCTTCGCTGTAACTTACTAATAAGTTTTTAGTTTGTTGGTAATGATCGAGCGCGAGTTTGTGCGTTTCGCGGCCTATACCAGACTTTTTATAACCGCCAAACGCAGCGTGTGCTGGGTACATATGGTAACAGTTGGTCCATACGCGACCGGCTTCTATTTTGCGACCAAAGTGATAAGCGCGGTTCATATTACGGCTCCATACACCTGCGCCTAAACCAAATTCTGAGCTATTAGCCAATTCGAGCGCTTCGGCTTCGTCTTTAAAGGTCGACATTGAAATAACGGGGCCAAAAATTTCTTCTTGGAACACGCGCATATCGTTAGTGCCTTTTAATAAAGTAGGTTGAATGTAATAGCCACCATTTAGCTCATCGCTAAGTTGCTCAACATGACCGCCACTGAGTACTTCAGCACCTTCTTGTTTGCCAATATCAATATAACTTAAAATTTTATCAAACTGTGCTTTAGAGGCTTGCGCACCTACCATGGTTTCGCTGTCTAGTGGGTTACCGCGTTTAATTTGCTTGGTACGTTTTAAAATGCGCTCTATAAATTGCTCATAAATATCTTCTTGGATAAACAAGCGAGATGGGCAAGTACATACTTCACCTTGGTTAAAGTAGGCAAGAATAGCGCCCTCAATTGCTTTGTCTAGGTATGAGTCGTCTTTTTCCATAACATCGCTAAAGAAAATATTAGGTGATTTTCCCCCAAGCTCTACCGTTGAAGGAATAATATTTTCAGCCGCACATTTTAAAATATGTGAGCCTACAGGGGTTGAGCCTGTAAAGGCAATTTTAGCTATACGCGTATTAGTTGCCAGTGCTTCACCAGCTTCTTTACCAAAACCATTTACTACGTTTAGCACGCCGCCAGGCAGTAAATCACCAATAATTTCCATTAACACTAATATTGATGCGGGTGTTTGCTCAGCAGGTTTAAGTACCACACAGTTACCTGCTGCAAGTGCCGGCGCTAGCTTCCATGCAGCCATTAAAATTGGAAAGTTCCACGGAATAATTTGCCCTACAACACCTAATGGTTCATGAAAATGATACGCCACCGTGGTTTCGTCTATTTCACCAATACTGCCATCTTGAGCACGCAAGCAACCGGCAAAGTAACGAAAGTGGTCCGCAGCAAGTGGAATATCCGCGGCGAGGGTTTCGCGAATGGCTTTACCGTTATCCCATGTTTCGGCCACTGCAAGTAGCTCTAGATTTTGTTCAATGCGATCAGCAATTTTTAATAAAATATTACTGCGCTCGGTAACTGAGGTTGTGCCCCACTGCGTTTTTACGGCATGCGCTTTATCAAGCGCCAAATTAATATCGTCTTTGTCAGAGCGGGGAATTTTACAAAACACTTTGCCATTTACAGGGCTAATATTCTCAAAGTATTGGCCATTAACGGGTTCAACCCACTCGCCGCCAATATAGTTACCATACTGCTGTTTAAATGTGATGAGTGCGTCTGCTGTGCCTGGATTTGCGTAAATCATATGTGTGTTCTCTTGTTGTTGTTAGCTAAAAGTCTAAGCCGAAATACCAGCAACTTGTTAGAGTAATGTAGCTAGTTGCTTTATATTTAATCGGTATTGATTGACATTAGACTATTAAGCGCTTAAAAACTTGATTAGCAGTCCAAAAAAATTGTCTGTGAGTCCAAACGATTTAATCATTAAAAAGGCTGATTATGTATTCGTCACAGTTAAATAAAAAACGCCAACAACTTGATGTACTTATTGAAAACAAAGTGAGCTTTGCTGCCGACAACAGCGAACTGAGTATTTATGATACTTATAAAAGTGCGCAAAAAGTGGCGCTGCATTCAAACGAATTACTGTTTTGTGCCATGCTTAGTGGCAAGAAAATTATGCATGTTGAGAATAGTCATTATCATAAAGCGTTTTTACCCCACGAATCGTTTGTATTAGCGCCCGAGCAAGGGGTGCTGATTGATTTTCCACAGGCAACTCTCAACTCACCTACCACCTGTTTAGCGATTGAAATCAGCACCGATAAAATAACCAATGTGGCTAATGCGCTTAATATGCAGCAAAACTTTGCTAGTGATACCTTATTTGAATACAGCCCTAATTTAGTGCATACCCAACATAATGCGCAAACTCAGCAGTTATTAGAGCGAATGGTGCATTTATTTAGTGAGCAAGGCGCCGAGCGACACTACTTAATTGATTTATCGTTAAACGAATTGATCACCCGTTTACTGCAACAACAAAGCCGCGATTTATTAATGGCCAACTGCGATAAACTGCGCCTAAAAAGTAACGTGAGTGATGCACTGCAATACATTGAAGAGCATTTAAGCGACACACTCGACATAGACACATTATGCAAAATAACTTGTATGAGTCGTAGTAAGTTTTACCAGCAATTTAAACTCGCTTTTGGCACCAGCCCTGCGCTTTGGCAGCAACAACTTAGGCTTAAAAAAGCCCGCACGCTTTTATTAGAAGGCCAAGCTATAAGTAAAGTGTGCTACGACCTTGGTTTTAATAGCGCCAGTCATTTTAGCCGTTTATTTAAGCAAACCTTTGGGATTGCACCTAAACAGTGTCGGCATTAACTCAATGCAACAGTTTTTGTTATATTAAACAGCCTAATATGTTAATTTACTAATTTCCTGCTAAGTAGTAATGAGTCGCTGATGAGTAAACCCACCCGCTGGACATTAAAAAGTATCGCCAAAGAGTTAGGTGTGTCTAATGCTACGGTATCAAATGCGTTTAATCGCCCTGATCAACTCTCGGCTAAACGACGCGAAGCCATACTTAAAGCTTGCAAAGAGCTCGGTTATTATGGCCCTAATAAAGCGGCGCAATCTTTGCGAAGTGGCACATTTAATATTGTTGCTTTAGTGCTGCCAGATAGCGTGGAATATATGGTGTCAGACCCTGTCGCCAGTAGCTTTATGCGTGGTGTAACCTCAGTGCTTGAAAAAAACGGCATTAATGTTTTATTGTTTTCAGGCAATAGCGACAATCTCAATAACGTTGTTGATTTTGTTGATGGCTTTATTTGTTATGGTCGCCCGCGAAATAAAACACTGGTAGAGCAACTAAAAACAGTACAAAAACATGTGGTTACTGTGGATTTTGATATTGCCCGCAACGCATCAATTAACATAAACAACGAACAAGCCAGTTACGAAATAGCCAAACATGTTTTGCACAGTGCAACTGATAACGTGGCAATATTGGGCTTGAGATTACTCGATGAAAATGTATTGTGCCGAGTTTACGAACATCATGAGTTTGAAACGGGTCAATCTATTTCTCACCAACGCTTACGAGGTTATCAGCGTGCGTTAAATGAAGCGAATGTAACGGTAGCCGACGACCGCATTTGGAATATTCCTGAAAGTAGCGAGCGTTTTGCCAGCATAGCTGCAAAAGAAGTATTAAACGCCTCACCACGCCCTGATGTGATTATATGTATGAGTGATTTAATCGCCCTCGCCACCATGCGAGAAGCAATAAAACAAGGGATAAAAATAGGGAAT
This sequence comes from Pseudoalteromonas sp. P1-16-1b, assembly GCF_001401785.1. Classification (GTDB taxonomy): domain Bacteria; phylum Pseudomonadota; class Gammaproteobacteria; order Enterobacterales; family Alteromonadaceae; genus Pseudoalteromonas; species Pseudoalteromonas undina. The sequence goes on from NZ_LKGQ01000001.1 coordinate 117,275, forward strand.
GAGCTACGTATTGTTGGATTTGATGGCATAGAAGAAGCAGCCCGTTTTGTGCCTCGCCTTACGACTATTCATCAAAATAGCCAAGAAAAAGGTGTAATAGCTGCTAACTTATTTATTTCTAAAGAAGAAAAACAACACGAAGTAGGTTACGCACTCGATATTGGTGCAAGTAGCTGAGCGCTGTTAGTAGCGCAGATAAAAAAGCCAAGCTTAAGTTGCTTGGCTTTTTGGTTTTCAACAAATAAAGCTATTTAAACTAATAAACTTTGTAAGTTTAAAGTGGTTTCTTGAGCACCATTAACCTGTGTAATAAGTGCGGTACGACTTGTAAAATCAATACTCAAAGAAATTGACTGTTGTTCAAGCTTCCACATTAAACAACATACACTTGCGCCACCTTGAGCAGTAAATTCACCAGCAAATGCAGGGTGTTCATTACGTATTTTAATTAACGCTATTAATCCTTTTACTACCGGCTTATTTAGCGCTTCATCTATTTTAGCGGCATCTAAATAAGGGCGATTAATATCACGACCAACGTTCGTGCTCGCCAGAAGCTCCATATCATTTTTGCAAGCAAAAAAACCACCGTAATATACTTGTGGTACACCCGGTGCAAAAAATTGAATGGCGCGAGATAATAAGTAATCAAAATCATTTGCGCCCAATGCATCGTAATACGTACAGTTAACTTGATAGAGGTCGACGTTACTTGCAGCTGCACCTGTTGCTTTACGGCTCTGGTTATTGCTGTTGGCATGCATAGTTTCTACTAAATTATCTATTTGAGATGCGTTTAACAGCCCTGGCTTATCGCCCATTGGACCCGCGTCAATAATGCCAATGCCATCATGGGTGTCTAGTACAGTTAAACAATTACGTGGTGAAATTTGTAACCACTTAAGCAGTGCGTCTACGTCATTATTAAATAAGCTGTGTAAAATAAGCGGGGGTAAAGCAAAGTCGTATACCATGTTTACGCGCTTAGCCACGTCAACTTGAGTTTGATAATGACTATGAATTTCAGCAATGGTTTCCATGCCTAAATCATTTGCCTGCTTTGAGAGTTTATCTAAATAGGCAAATGTTTCATCAAGCATAAAACAGTTAGTACCTGCTTGCTTAATGGCATAACCCGCTGCATCTAAACGAATAATGTTTACGTTGTTAGCAGAAAATTTAGTAAGTACGTTATTTAAATAGGCAATGCCTGCTTCTACTTTTACATTTATATCAATTTGGTTGTCGGTAAAGGTGGTCCAAAAATCATACGTTTGACCATCACCGCATTTCATTGGTGTAAAACAGCTTCCAGGCCGTGGACGGTAAATGGCTTGTTGTTCTTGGTTGCTCATCCCATTAGGGAATACGTCTTCTTTGGTTAAAAATAAATCCCAAAATTCAGAGGCTTTGCCTTTGGCCAGCACATCCTGAAATTGAAACGATTGCGCCGATACATGGTTCACTATTAAATCGGCCATTAAATCATGGTCTTTTCCAAGTGCTTGAATATCTGACCAAGTTCCTATTCGGGCATCAACTTCACTGTGATCAATTGGGTCAAAACCTGCATCGCTACCATCTATTGGGTTATAAAATGGTAATAAGTGTACCCCTGCAAAAACGTCTTTAAGTGGACCCTTTAGAAGTGCTGTTAATGCGTTTATATCTTTACCGGTGATTCGATCAGCATATGTGATCAATTGAACTTTATTCTTCATCATGTGTGATTACCAAGTTGAAACTTAATCGATTAAGATATATCTTTAACTAGCAAGTGAGAATTTACAAGTAATTTTTAAATATTTTACATACAAATATCGTGGCTCGATTAATACTACAATAAGTTACTGACAACTTAATGTGTGTTACCAAGCATTTAACGAGGAAAAGCAAATGACAAAATCACACACACACGTAAGCAGCGATCCGTTGCAACAAATTCGTTGGCTCACATACATGATGTTTTTTATGTTTGCCATGACCTCTGACGCCGTTGGCATGATCATTCCCGAACTCATAAGCGATTTTGGATTAAGTATGACCCAAGCCAGTGCGTTTCATTATGCGCCTATGGCCATGATTGCAATAAGTGGATTATTTCTAGGCTTTTTAGCCGATAGCCTTGGCCGTAAAAAAACGATTATGCTTGGTTTATTAATATTCTCTGCAAGTTGTTTTTTGTTTGCGATTAGCAGCAGCTTTATATTTTTTGTTTTTTTACTGTGCTGTATTGGCCTCGCCATTGGTTTATTTAAAACCGGTGCATTGGCACTTTTAGGTGATATTTCTAATAGCAACGAAGAGCACACCAAAACCATGAATAAAGTAGAAGGCTTTTTTGGCATTGGAGCCATTGTTGGCCCTGCTTTAGTTGGCGTGCTGCTGGTTCAAAATGTAAGTTGGACTTACCTTTACATCATTGCTGGCATTATGTGTTTAATTTTGGCATTGCTTGCTTGGCGTGCCGATTACCCTGCTGTGGTAAAAAGTACAGATAAGCCAGCCTCACTAAAAACGACTATAAAAATGGTTAAAAATCCTTATGCACTGGGTTTTTCACTTGCAATTGCTTTATATGTTGCCACCGAAGTCGCCATATACGTGTGGATGCCTACTCTGCTAAAAGATTACACTGGCTCATGGCCGCTGCTGGCCACTTACGCACTTACAATCTTTTTTGTGTTACGTGCTGCAGGGCGTTTTATTGCGGTATGGTTACTGAATAGGTTTAGTTGGCAAGGAGTTATGGCTTACTTAAGCTTTGGCATTGCGCTGTGTTACGTTGGCACTCTTTATGGCGGCGTTGATTGGGCTGTGGCTTTATTACCTCTCTCAGGTTTATTTATGTCGATGGTCTACCCTACTTTAAACTCTAAGGGAATATCGTGTTTTCCTGTGCATCAACACGGTGCAGTAGCCGGCGTTATATTATTTTTTACCGCACTGTCAGCCGCCTTAGCACCTTTATTTATGGGTATGATCAGCGATTACTTTGGACACGTACGCTACGGTTTTTATTTAGCTACGGGTTTTGCAGTCATATTATTTTTGGCTATGCTATTTAATTATATTCGTGACCCATCAGCAGCAGCATTAGAGCAAAGTAACTTAGTCGCTGAGTAAACAAACAACTTTTAATGCTATAAAAACATTATAAAAATCAATGTTTGAGTAAAAAAACAGCAAATAATTAACAAAATAATTTGCTTATTGTAAAAACTTTGTTATTTTTACTTAATCGATTAAGTAAAAATAACAACTTCCCTTTGGGTTTAAAACGAGGCGTTCACATGACAACACACAACACACCTTTATATTTGATCAGTGCTTTAGCGCTCGCCGTTAGCCAAGGCGTTAATGCACAACAACAAGAGCAAAATACACAAGCGCAAGCCAACAAAGGACTCGAAACAATTGTTGTTACCGGTGTCCCCCGCCGTACAACGATAATGGCGTCAAGTTCTTCTGTAAGCAGTGTGTCGCTTGAGCAAGTTGAGGTGTCTACGCCTCGCTCTACCGCTGAGGCATTTAGAATTATTCCTGGGGTTCGCTCAGAATCAACCGGCGGTGAAGGTAATGCCAACATTGCAGTACGTGGTTTACCGGTTGCCTCTGGTGGTGCTAAATTTTTACAGCTCCAAGAAGATGGCTTACCTGTTTTACAATATGGCGATATTGCATTTGGTAACGCTGACATTTTTATGCGCTTAGATAACACAGTGCAAACCATTGAATCTATTCGCGGTGGTTCAGCCTCTACCGCAGCCAGCAATGCACCGGGTGGCATAATTAATTTCATTTCAAAAAATGGCGAAAACGAATCGGGCAGCGTATCAACTACACTTGGCCTAGATTACGATACTATTCGAACTGACTTTGAATATGGCACATATTTAAATGACACTGTACGCTTTCATGTTGGTGGTTTTGTACGTCAAGGTGAAGGCCCACGTGAAACAGGTTACACATCAAATAAAGGTGGGCAAATTAAAGCCAACCTGACCAAAGATTTTGAAAATGGATACGTGCGTCTTTATTACAAACATTTAGATGATAAAAGTGTTGGCTACTTACCTATGCCAATGTATGCAAATGGTGACTCAATTCCTGGGTTTGACGCACAATCAGATACCCCGCATTCGGCATTATTTACTAAAACAGTGCGCTTAAACGGCGAAAATCAAATAAGCAACGGCGATATTCGCGATGGTATGAATCCGCAAGTTGACTCAATTGGTTTTGAGGCTGTATTTGATTTAGACAACGATTGGCGTATTGAAAATCGTTTTCGTAAATCATCTGTAAGCGGTAATTTTAATTCATTGATCCCAGCTGAAGTTGGTGATGCATCAGCTATAGCGCAAAGTATTGGTGGTGTGGGTGCAACGCTTAGTAATGCGACCACAGGTGCTGCATTTAACGATGATTTAGCCATGCGTATTCATACGTTTGACGTAACCATGAATGACTTTGACTCAATTGTTAACGACTTCAAACTGACTAAATCGCTAAGCGATGATACTAGCGTTACTTTTGGCTATTATGCGTCAACCCAAAATATTGCCATGTCGTGGTTATGGAATTCCTACCTAATGGAGCTCAAAGGTGATAACGCTGCGCTGTTAAATGTAACAGCCGCCGATGGGACTGAATTCTCTGAAAATGGCTTATACGCTTATGGCACGCCTTTTTGGGGTAACTGTTGCCAACGTGATTACGACACAGAATACGACACTCGTGCACCCTATGTTGCATTTTCAACTAAGGTGGGTGACGTAAGTATTGATGCTAGTGCCCGTTATGACAGCGGTGAAGCACGTGGTAACTATGCAGGCGCGGTTACCTCAACCGTTGATATGAATCGCGACGGTGTGATTTCTGTTCCTGAACAAAATGTTGCAGGTATTGACCTTGCAAATGCCAGCCCTGTTAATTACGACTGGGATTACGCATCATATTCAATTGGTGCCAATTACCAAATTGACTCAAGCCTTGCAACGTTTGCACGATTGAGTAAAGGCGGTCGCGCCAATGCTGACCGACTTTTATTTGGTAAAGTTCGCGCCGATGGCTCAGTAGCCGATGAAGATGCCGTTGATGAAGTAAACCAGTATGAGTTTGGTATTAAAAAGCGCTTTGATTCACTGTCAGTTTTTGCCACGGCATTTTATGCACAAACTGAAGAGCAAAACTTTGAAGCGACATCACAAACCTTTTTTGACCGCGAATATGAAGCAAAAGGGATTGAGGTTGAATCAACCTACTTTATTGATGCATGGGATTTTCGTGGTAATTTAACGTGGACAGACGCTGAAATTGCAAAAGATGCACTTACCCCTGAAGTGGTTGGTAATACGCCTCGTCGCCAAGCTGATTTAATTTACTCATTAATGGCACGTTACACTTATGAAAAAGGCTCTGCAGGCCTAAGCTTTATTGGTACTACCGATGCCTATGCTCAAGATAATAACGATCTTAAGTTTGATGGTTACACTCAAGTAAATGGCTTTGTAAGCTACGATTTATCAGAAAATCTTAATATTGCGTTAAACGTAAATAACCTATTCGATACGGTAGGTATTACTGAAGCAGAAGAAGGCTCAATACCTGATAACAACATTATACGCGCACGTGCTATTAATGGCCGTACAACGTCATTGACGTTTAAATACGCGTTTAACTAACCAATTTTAGTGTAACAATTGCTGAAGCTATGTTTGTTCAGCGATTGTTACACTAGTTTTAATAATTCTCCCTTGAATTTTGACCTAGCCATGCTAGGTTTTTTAGGATTTACACTATGACCAAATTACTTAGCCTTGGTGAACTGCTTATTGATATGCTGCCTCAAGACTCTCAAAACAGTGCTTATTTGCCCATTCCAGGAGGTGCTCCAGCTAATGTGGCAGTAGGTTACGCAAAGCTCGGCGGCAAAGCTGCGTTTTGTGGCGGTATGGGAGATGATTATTTTGCTAAACAATTAACTAATGCGCTTGAGCAATATAATGTAGATACTGAGTATTTATTTACCATAGAAGGCGCGCAAACAGCTATGGTTATTGTCAGCCTAGATGAAAGCGGCGAACGCAGCTTTAACTTTTATCGTCATCAAACAGCCGATTTACTGTTAACGAATGAGCATTTAAAGCTTATTAATTGGGATAAATTGAGTACCCTACACTTTTGTTCAAACACCTTAACCAATACAGCTATAGCAAAAACCACTGTGTGTGCTTTAAAGCAGGCTAAAAACAACCACAAACTCGTTAGCTTTGATGTAAATTTACGCTACAGTTTATGGCAAAATAGCAATGACATTGAGCAAAACGTGCATGCATGCTACGCGTATTGCGATATTGTTAAGCTCTCACGTGATGAGTTAAATTTTTTAGCAACGCAACGCCAACAATCAGCTGATGCCTACTTACAATCACTGCTTGAATTAGGCGTCACGCTGGTGTTTTTAACCGATGGTCCGGCACCAGCGACTGTTTACCATAACGCTTTTACCCTCAGTGAATCAGCTCCAACAATTACCGCTGTAGATACCACCAGCGCCGGTGATGCTTTTATTGCTGGCGTACTGTACTACTTAAACCACAGCGATAATGCAGTGCCACTTACTGATAAGCTAAATGATGAGTCAATAGTAAAAAAAGCGCTTCACTTTGGTCTTCGCTGTGGCTCAAAAGCTTGCTTAGCTAAAGGCGCTTTTCCTGCGCTTCCCACGCAGCAAACACTTTCGCAATAAACCAAGATACTTACAAAAAAGGCCACTGTTGGCCTTTTTTATTAAGCGTCATACATTATTGGTTTTTAACCACTCTAGAGCGGTAGTGGCATTTTCAAAGTATTGTATTTCACCCGACATAAACCAACTGCCTAACTTAGCTATGGTTGATTGCCACTCTTTATTGCCGTAAATCGCTATTTTTTTAAACTCTTTGTTGTGCTTTAAGCCAAGTTTTAAATCGTCCCAAGCAGCACGAAGCTCCCAACCATCTAACTCGGTGCCATCTATTAATACATTAACAATAGGATGTTTAACTTCGCCTAACGCTGAATCGATCATCGGTGTGATCACTTCATAGTCTTTGTGAGTTAAGGTACCAATTGCCTTAAGTGTTAAGAAAAACTCACTGCCTGAGCGCTCAATACCAATCGACAAACCATGTGTTAAATTAACCATAACTCAACCCTTGAATGAAAAGAGCTTAAATTATAGGCAATAGTTAAAAGCTTTTATTTGAAGCAGATCAAAAAAGTCACTTAATGCAGATTTATTTTTTGAGCTAATTATGTTTTTTTAACCGATTAACTTGGTTTTTTACATCGTTTAAATAGCCGGTTTTTATCCATACTCTTGCGCCATTGTTACCCGCGGTGGCGTTTATTTGGCTATTAACAGGAACTCTAAGCCAGCTGTGTTTTTCAAGTGTGTCGTTATGTTCTTGTAAAGTGCCATCCAAAACCAACAACTCAGCGCCACCACTCACCGTGAGCGTTAAAGATTGATTAGCATTAAACTGTACAATACTCACTGTTTCATACGTATCTTGATATAACAAAATGACATTTAGGTCATTAAACTCGGGGGTTTTCTGCCCTTGCATCTGCTGTGTGTGAATACACACGTGCTGGCGATCTTCTGGCTGAAACTGCCATAGTTTTACAAAAATAATACAACCGTCTTTTGAGCCAGGAGTATGCTTTGATTGTGGAGGATTACGAATATAGGTACCTTTTGGAAAGTCACCATGCTCATCTTGAAATATCCCATCAAGTACTAAAAACTCTTCACCGCCGGTATGTGTATGTGGGCTAAAGTGGCTGTTTGGCGCATAACGTACAATGCTAGTGGCACGAGCAACCTCGTCGCCCACTCTGTCAAGTGGACGTCTATCAACACCCGGCATGGGCGAAGCTATCCACTCAAGTGACTCACTATGCACCACCACACGTTGACTAAAGTCAGCAGCAATTTTCATATTTGACTCCAAATTATTAATTTATAACTAAACGCCAATACTTGACTAAGGTTTTTTTGCCAAAAATGCCTCACTGCAGTATTCCCCATTTAATAAATCGACAGCAACAAACTTTCTTTATCAGTCGGCTTTTTTTCAGCAAGTGCAATACGAGCCTGCAATGGGTTTGGGTAATTTTCTACGTCATAAATTTTCATAATGCTCTCTTATATTTTTCACGACAACTTTGGTTTATATTGGCAAACAAAAACTACCTACTGATAGGTAATTTATAGCAAGCGCTAAATGTTTGCAAACTAAAAACAAAAGAGCTTGAAAATAACTACCTACTGGTTGATAATTTTTTCAGATAACAGCAAGGAAATATCAAAATGAGTAAAAAAGCAGCCCTGCTACAAGCCGCAGAAAATAAAGTGCGACTGGGTGGTTATAGCAACTTTAGCTTTAGAGAACTTGCTACTGAGATTGGTATAAAAAGTGCCAGTGTGCATTATCACTTTCCAACGAAAGCTGATTTAGGCGCTGAACTCGCGCATCAATACACCGATGCCTTTATTGCAGTACTTGGCGATCCGAATGTACATAAAGCAAACGGTAAAAATCCCATCGATATTTACACTCAGTTATTTAGAAATGCGCTCGTGATAGACAAAAAGATGTGTTTATGTGGCTTACTCGGTGCAGAAAGCGACAGCCTACCCGATAAAGTGCGGGTTGAAGTTCAGCGGTTTTTTAATAAAAACTTAGCCTGGTTAACTCAAGCACATCAAATAAATGGAGAGCTTAATCCTGCTCGGGCGGCAATACAAACAGTCAGCTTATTAGAAGGGGCAATGATTATTAGTAAAACCCTAGATGATATCAGCTACTTCGAACAAGCGACTTTTTAGCGGTAGATAGTCAACATAAGTGGTTGGTGATAGAAAGTTGATAAATCTATTAACTAAATTACTACTTGTTCAAGCATAAAAAAGCGAGCTTAAATAAAGCTCGCTTTTTGCATTAATAACTATGTAGTTTTAAGCTGGACGCACTTTATGTTTTGAATGCACAAAAGCCAATACAATAAAGCCTACAACAGCAACCGCTGCACCAATTGGTTTACCTAAATCACTTGATAAGTTTAATCCTATTGCCGCAGTCATTATGTATGACAAGGTCACAGCTGAAGCAATTACAGCAGGTATACTAGCAATCCAGTGGAATGTACCACGGTCAAATAAATACTTAGTAGCAAGCCATAAAACACTGGTAGAAAGCAGCATATTTGAAAACGCGAAGTAGCGCCAAATAACTGAGAAGTCGAGCTTAGTCATAAAGTAAGCAATGGTTAAAATTGGCAATGCTAACAACAAACGATTACGTAAACTTTGCGGAATACTAAACGCATCCACCATTGTTAGGCGCAGTGAGCGGAACGCCGTATCACCTGAAGTGATAGGGAAAACAGCAACAGCAATAATAGCCATAATACCACCAAATACACCTAAGTAGCTGTTTGCAATATGGTTAACCACTAAGCCTGGACCGCCTAAATCAAGCATCGATTTTAAACCCGCATAACCTTCTGGGAAGGCAGCAATACCAGCAAGCGCCCAAACACAACCTACAATACCTTCGCACATCATCGCGCCATAATAAACCGGGCGTACATATTTTTCGTTAGTTAAACAACGGGCAATAATAGGTGCTTGCGTTGAGTGAAAACCACTAATAGCACCACAAGTAATGGTGATAAATAGCAACGGCCAAGTAGGCAGTCCATCAGGATTTGGGGCTAAAAAGTCGTGGGCATGATCGGCTTCAAAATACGCTAAAAAGTCGCCAGCTACTGGTAAATGGGGTGCGTTGATTAACAGTGAGACTGCAATAGCAACTGTCATTACAATCATTAACAAGCCAAAAATAGGGTAAAACTTAGTGATGATTTTATCGATTGGTAATAACGTGGCTAAAAAGTAGTAAGCTAAAATAGCGAGAACCCAAAATGTATTACTAGCAAAAATGGTGCCTTCAAATGCATCTAAGTTACTCAATAATCCTGCAGGGCTCATAATAAACACTACACCAACAAAGAATAACAACATAGCAGTAAATATAAGCATAAAGCCTTTAAATACTACGTTGTAATAATGGCCTGCAATTTCAGGTAAACTTTTACCGTCTTCTTTAATACTCATTACGCCAGAGAAAAAGTCGTGTACAGCTCCACCTAAAACGTTACCAAGTACAATCCAAACCAGCGCTACTGGGCCATACAAGGCGCCAAGTATGGGACCAAATATGGGGCCTACTCCTGCAATATTCAAAAACTGAATTAAAAATGCACGAACAGGGTGAATAGCAACATAGTCAACACCTTCGCTAAAACGCTTCTGTGGTGTGTCTACTGTCGAGTCCATACCCGCTTGTTTTTCAACAAACGGGCTATAAAACTTATAGCCTAATATTAAAATAGTCAGGCAAATAAAAAAGATGATCATAAAGCACGCTTCTCTTTTTGTATGTGTGTATAGGGCACAGTATTGCAGCCCAAAATTTAAAATAACAATTGAACGTAGCATATGAAAAACCACGCAACAATGAGACGTTTGGCTAATGCGCTTACAAAATGAAATTTATTCGAAAAAATAAAACTAAGTAAAAGCTTAAGTTACTCATAAAAACAGCATTAAAAAACGTTAAAAGTACTTATATTGCGACTAAAATCTATACGCCAATTTGCAATAATAGCTACACCTGAGTGATTAATTAGCCTACGATAAACATTATTACTACTTTAAATTTACTGCCTTTGCCCTACATGGCTTTGCCCTACATGGCTTTGCCAAAAAACAAGGATACCCTCAATGACACCGTTTACTACGCCCGATTTATACGATGAACATCGCGACCATGTGCAAGTTGCTGACAGTGGCTTGCAACACTTTGGTAATAAAACTCACTTTTATGGTCAAGTAGTGACCGTCACCTGCCCTGACGACAACTCATTTGCTGGTAACATACTGCATGAAAACGGTGAGGGAAAAGTATTGATTGTTGATGGTTTTGCCAGTAAACGTTTTGCCTTTATTGGCGATATGATTGCAGAGCGCGCACTAAAAAATGGCTGGCAGGGCATAATTATTAATGGTTGCTGTCGCGATATTGAAATTCTTGCCACACTTGATTTACCTGTAATGGCGCTAGGCGCAACACCGCGCTGCACCACTAAGCGCGGTTTAGGTGCTAAAGATCACCCGGTTAATATGTTAAACACCACAATTAATACCGGTGATTGGGTATATGCTGATGTAAACGGCTTAATAATTAGCTCTAAAGCGTTGTTTTAATCCCTCGTAATAGTCGTTAACAAAAAAAGCAGCTCGAAAGCTGCTTTTGTAATTTACATGATTTTTTAAAACCCAAATTCTCAGGTTAAAATTAAAGTGCTAACCATACATCGGTTGAGCCAGGTTCGTTCCCTTGAGTCCACCATTTAGCTTGGTACTTATTACCTTGATAAGAAACTTCATCACCACTGTTATAAATAGCCGTTGGCTGCCAAACTGCGACACCCGTACCATCTGTAGGTTGTGTTGTTGCTTCCCATGCACCACCTAAATCAGGACGCTCGCCTTGAGTCCACCACTTTGCTTTATATTCAACGCCGTTATAAGTAACGACATCACCACCAACGTATGCAACACTCGCATCCCAGCTTCCTGTAGGTGGATTTGTAGTATCAACGTTTATAACTGTTACGCTAAAGCTTTGCGTTGTGGTTAATGCGCCATCACTGACTGCAACAGACACTGTGAAGTCTGTATCGGTATCTACAGCGCCAGCCTCAATAGTTACATTTGCATCACTGCCCACTAATGTTAAGCCTGCTGGTACTGTCCACGTATACGAAAGGGCGTCGTTTTGAGCATCATTAGCCACTACAGCTACACTTGCTGATACGCCCTCTTCAACGCTGACATTAGCGATAGCATCAACGCTCGGTGCTGTGTTTTCGCCTCCTGATGTTGGCGCAATAACATTAACAACAACATCACGATTAACAGTTGCTTGACCATCTGATACCGCAACAGTTGCCACATACTGTGTATCTGCAGTCACTGTTGGCGCTGTAATGACTAATGATGCACTATTTTGTCCAGATACCACCAGTGCGCTATCAGCATTCCAGCTAAAGCTAAGTGGATCGTTATCTGCATCAGTTGCAGAAGCTGTTACTGTAATACTCTCGCCTGAATTAACAGACACTGATGAAGACACAGAAACAACTGGCTTTTTATTTGTTGGCGGAGCAACTACTCCTCCTAAACCATCATGCATAGCATTAAGAATATCACCATTATCCGCATCTATTTCCCATGCAAATAAACCACCTAAATTATACTGATTAACATACGCTCCCTTCGCCAGTACTGACTTACGGCTATCATAAGTAATTAGTTTACCGGTTGCACGATTCCATACATAAGCGGCTTGCGCTTGCTCATCATAACCCACTTCAAAACCATTAATACCGGTGCCCGCCGCACCAATCATATTTGCTTTAACGCCTTTGTAATCAATAACCCCATCTTCCCATACGCCTTGTGCCGTAGAGCCTTTTAACGGGCCATTACCAGGGGCAGTCATTGGGTTACCATCAATCGCTGCATTTTGCGGGTAAACACCTTCCCAACCACGGCCATACATAGCTGTGCCGACGACGATTTTTTTCGATGCTACATTTTGCGCAAGTAACAGCTGCACTGCATTATCGGTGGTATAAGCAGGGCCTTTACGAGGCTCACCATTATCATCAAGCCCGGTACCATTACATTGACCAACACTCATATGTTCGCCACAGTAAAGTGCTGTTTGGTGTCCGGTTACGTTACTCCATGCACCATAAAAGTCATAGGTCATGGCAAAAATGTAATCCATATACTGGCTAGCTGCTTGGTAGTCTACATCTTCAATTTTATCGTAACCTGCACCAATGGCTGAGGTTAACTCGTAAGTACGACCTGTTTCTGCTTCTAGTTTATCAAGCATAGCGCGTAGCTCTTGCATTAGCGCCACATAGGCTGGGCCATCGTTGATTGGATCGCCAATGTCTGGGTTGGGGCCGTCACCACCTGGGAATTCCCAGTCAATATCTACACCATCATAGAATTTCCATGTTCTTAAAAATTCTTCCATTGAGGCAACAAAGATGTCGCGGTTAGCTTTATTGGTAAAGCCACCGAATGGGTCTGATAACGTCCAACCACCTACAGATGGTAAAATTTTAATATCTGGGTAACGCTGTTTAAGCGCCATTAGCTGAGAGTAAGTACCACGGATAGGATCTTTTGCATCAACCCCTGGCAGTGCTTTTTGTACTGCTGCCCATGGGTCGTGAATAACCACTTCGTAATCTGCAGAGCCGGCACAAGCGGTTTCAAGTGCACGTTTAGGACCACCCGATAACGATGCGTTTTCACCACAAATTGGAATAAAGCCATACAAAATATGGCTCAGATTTTGTGCTGGCATATTCGTTACATCATAATCACGGCCATAAATTCCCCACTCCACAAAGTAAGCGCCTGTAACTAAACCTTGTTTGATACCAATGTCACGGTTATTTGGGTCAACATCCATGGGTAATGGTGCTAGGTGTCCGCCGTCGGTGTCAGCAATTACAATTGGTTTGCCTGCACTGCGAGCACACGTTGTGCCACCTTCACATAGCTCAACATACATTGTATGGCGGCCCGCTTTATCATAAGGGAATGTGATAGTGCCACTTTTAGAACCAGCAGCAAGCGTGCCCTCATTGACTAGCATGTCATCAAAATAGACTTTGTAGCTATCGCCACCATCACCACTCCATGCACTCCACTGAATGTTGATATTAACTTGTTCAACACGGGTAACTAGCTGCTTATAAGAGCCGTTTCCCTCAAGATCTACCTCAACAAACGAATATTGCTGTGGTTCCCAATTAATGCTTGGTGTTGAAGGCGCAGCAGATGCTGTATTTGCAAATAAAGCAACACCGATGGCTGCACTTAGTTGTTTGATATTCATAGGTCTCTCTTATCCATTATTTATGTAATTATTTAATAAGTTTGAACTGCAAAACTTAGGCTTTATTAAAGTTTGGTCCATACATTGGCTTGCCCTGGCGTATCGCCCTGAGTCCACCATTTAGCGCGATAGCGCTGTCCTTGATACGTTACTTCTGCGCCTGCTTGGTAGGCTTTGCTGGTATTCCAAGTGGCTGCTGTGTCAGCTTTCGAGGCTGATTCCCATGCCGCTGAGGTATCTGGTTGTTGGCCTTTGTTCCACCATTTAGCGGTGTAAATCACGTTAGCAAAACGGGCTTTATCGTTTGCTTGATAGATCTGAGTGCTGTCCCATTCAGGTACTGTTGGATCAACAGGGTCAACCGGATCGACCACAGGTACATCGTTAACCGTGACACTAAAACTGGTTTGGGTACTTAATTGACCATCCGATACAGATACTGCAATGGTGTAATCGGTGTTTGCTGATACCTCTGCAGTGGTTAAGTTGATGTTGGCACCAGAGCCTGTAAAGCTTAGCGGTGTAGGTACTGTCCAGCTGTAAGTTAGCTCACTTTGCTCATCATCAAAGGCATGCAGATGAATTGCTGTTGTGGTGTTTTCATCAACTACTAGGTTATCTGGGGTGTGTACAATGGGTGCGGTGTTTGTTGGCGCACCTTGCACACTCAAGGCATAGGTATAATTTGCATCGCTGCTATACACTTGGTTTATTAGTACGTCGGTTGCATCAAACGTAATGTCGCCCGCTTGGTTTTGCACCCCAATTTGCACTAAATGCGCGTAATCAAGGTTAAGTTGTTCAGCCAATGCTTGTTGCCAATTTGCTTGATTGTCGGCATTGATTTTAAGCTGTTGGTTGATTACCTCTTGGCCTGTTTCGTCAAATAATCGCGCCCATACGATGTCGCCTGCAATGGCATTTTGCCCTTGGCGAACAAAATAACCGACGCTAGTCCACGAATTTGGATCAGTCGGGCCTGCGTCATTTACTATGTTGATGTCGCTACAGTTATAAAAGCCTTCACCAACCACATCATTACGTTGCCAACGGCTATATAAAATGGCCTCGCCGCTACGGTCTTGCGGAATTGCAACACTCATTTCGTAGTAGCGTTTACCATCAGGGTCTTTAACAACCTCAATGTTGTCGTGCTCTTGCACTAGCTGTAAGTCTTGCCAGGTTAGTACGTCAGTTGCGCTATTGAAGCTTGGCTTGGTAATGTAAAACTGCCAAAAGCTTGGGTTGTGAGGGGTTGATGCAAGGTAACGTATTTGAATATCACCATTGGCATTGGGCACTACATTGCTGCGCTGCCAATGTGGTGATGGTAAATCCATACCCCGTTTGGCTGTATCGCCACCAGCACATAAAGTGCCGTTTGGTACATTGGCCTCAACTGCAGTTTGATTTAAATAGTCAGGAGTATTAACTGAAAATTCAATGGCTTGTACAAACTGCACCGTGCCCGATTCTAAATATGCGGCTCGACACGCAAGGTTAGGAATATTTGTGCCGTCTTCTGGCCACCAATAACCGCCATCTGCTTGGCAAAATGATTGGCGTGCTTTAGGGCTATCCATATAACCATGTGCTTGCACTTGCTGTGCTAGTGTACTGAGTAGTAAACCACTGGTAATTGCAGATAGCGTAATCGTGTTAAGTTTAATTGATGCCATTATTTTATCCTTTATAAGACTCAATACATGGGGCAAGCTCAGGCTTACCCCTCATTGTTTTGTAAATTACAGGCTACAACTTAAGCTCCAATCAGCTGTTACACCCGGCTCAGAGGTTGTCCACCATTTGGCTTTGTACACTGCATTGTTATGCACCATTAGATCGCCGCCAGCAGCATGGCTTGGGTTGCCCGCCCAGTCAGTTTGAGGAAAGTTTGGATAAGCAGGTATCGTGGCTATATCAACTCCTTCACACATACCTACAGGGTCACCTCCTCCGTTATCTGGATTGCCCGTGCCATCATCCGGTGTTGCATCTGGTAGCATTGGGTATTCAGCTTTGAATGCGTAAGTTTTTCCATCTTTTTCAATGGTAAAGTTGCTAGGCCCAGTGATTGGCATGTAGTACATCACTTGTGCATTCACAGTTGCACCAGCGCTAAAGTCTTTTGGCTGACCGCCCCATTCATTGTTCAGTGTGATTGAGAAACGGTGGAACTCGTTCTCAAAACCGCCAATATTATTACCCGCTGCGTTCGATCCATTTACTTCTACTGCCATGCCCAGTTTTTCTTGTGCATTCCAGTTAGATTTAAAAATAGCGGAAGTTGATACCGGCACACCAAATGAAATTTTTGCACCACTTAAATCAAGACTTGAGTTATTAGTAAATGCAAACGTTGGGCTGATTGGGTAATTATCATCACCAATTGGGAAGTCTTTTGCTGTAAATGTGATATCTACGGCTTCGGCAGGCACTGTGAAGTTTGGATTTCCGCCATGTACATCATATGCAACACCGCTTTGATTAAACTTATCGTATGCTAATGAGGTTAATGTAGAACCCATGAAGTACTCGCCTTTGGCTGAGTTATAGTCAAAGTCACCTGCCAGCTCCCAGAACATAATACCGCCAAGACCATTGTTGATAACGTAATCAACCTTTGTTGCCATCGACTCTTCATCTTCTATCGAGAGGAATACTTTTTTATCTGCGTTCCATAACCAAGGTGCAACGGCAACGCTGTCATAGTGACGAGTATAAGTACCCGTTAAGCGGTCATCAGCGTCTGTATCAGGTGTTAAGCCATACACGCCTAAATACGAGCCAACAATACCGTTTTCAAGGTTTTTAACATGCCATAATGGGTTTGAACCAGCTGGCATTTCTTGGCCTGCATCGTTCTTATCATGCCAAAGGTTATCAATGCCTAGTGCACCATTACCGCATTTGTTTTTCTCACCTACGCCGGTACCTTTAGCACAATCAGCTTGGTTTGGTAGTGCCGCTTGGCCCCATAAACCGTTTGTTCCGCCTGATACATCCTTAAAACCACGGGTGTAATAAGGTAAACCAATATTAATTCGACCCGCTGACATCGCACCACGGAAGTAACGCACAGCCCAATCAGTATTTAAATACCCAATGCCTTCAAACTCTTTGGTGCCGTATACATTCCATTGCGCAAGCTCTGAGTCTAACCCAGTATCAAATAATGCCGCGTTGTGACCTACGTGCGAGTTCCATGCGCCATGTAAGTCATAAGACATGATATTTACATAATCGAGGTATTGAACCGCTTGGAAGGTTTCCATACCGCGCAGTAAATAACCTGAAGAAGGCGATGCAATCGTGAGTAAATAATGCTTACCCGCAGCCTCACCTGCACGGTCTAGCTCTTCACGTACTTTTTTCATTAGCACTTGGTATGAGGCATTTAAACCACCACGACGTGCATTAGAAATTGGGAAGTCATCAGGGTGGCCTGAGTCATTCATTGATGATGGGTATTCGTAATCAATATCAACACCATCAAAGCCATATTTTTCAATAAACTCAACTGCACTTTGTGCAAATGCATTGATACCTGCATGGTTGATTGAACCATCAGCATTGGTGGTCATGGTGTAAAAACCACCGCTTGCAACACGGCCTGTTTCATCAAAGTAACCACCGGTTTCAGCCCAACCGCCCACAGATATGAGTGTTTTTACATCTGGGTGTTGTTTTTTGTATTTGTTTAACAGGTTAAAGTGACCTTTGTAGTTAAACTCTGGGTCCATTTCAGCGCCAACTACGCCCGGCCATTCCATATTAGTGGCAGGGTTATTTACTGAAGTAGGATCGCCAATAGATACTTTGTTGTTTGCATCAACATGGGCAAATGCATAGTTGATGTGGGTGATTTTATCCCACGGAATATCGTTCACTAAATAACTGGGTTGACCATTAGCGCCATTACGCCAGCTAGTAAAGTATCCAATTACACGGCGTGGATGATCTGGGCCCATGATCTCACGGCCATCAGCGTCATAAATCGTACAGTAAGGCGTGTTTACACCGGGAGTTTGATATAAACCTTGGGGACGACAGTCAGTGCCCGTAACTGGGCCGGTATTTTCATCAACAACCGTTAATACTTTTGTTACTTGCGCTGTTGCACCGTCGTTATCTGTCACCGTTAGTGTGAAAGTTGCCTGACCAAGTGCCGTTGCTTGCCATGCAAAACTGCTCGCTGGTGAGCTTGATTGATGAACATCCACCCCGTTTGCTGCAAAGCTCAGAGCCGTTACTTGACCATCACTATCAGTTCCAGAAAGTGCAAACACCACCTGCGAACCAACAACCAGTTGATCCGGTAGCGTGCTAAATGAAATAGCGGCAATTGGTGCTTGATTAACAGGGTCAACAATCACTGAATCACTTACACTTATCGTATTAACAACTTCAGCAGACATCGCTCCTTCATCGTCTGTTGCTACAGCACTAATTTGATGTTCGCCCGCAATAGCTTGCCAGTTAACACTAAACGGCGCAGTGTTATCAACCGCAATGGAAGTACCGTCTATAAAAAACTCCACACCTGCAACCGAGCCATCTGAATCAGTTGCTTGCGCCAAAATGACAACGCTGTCTTTATCGTTAAATAAAGAACCATTCCCAGGTGTTATCTCAGTAATTATAGGCGATTGATTATCATTGACAGCGCTGTCACATACATCCAAAAGTAACCAGTCTTGATATTGACCTGCATTCTCCAAAGGATTGGCTTGTGTCCACCACTTGGCTTCATAGGCATTATTTTGTGCCTTAACTTGGCTTCCTGCTGTATGAGTTTGCCCTAACTCCCATGCCGTTAATGTACTGCAATCAGTTGATGCGTATACATTTAAACTAAATGCACTTAGAGGTAAGGCACTTAATTTGAAGGCATTTTTTATTATTTTCCGTGAGCTCATTTGCTCCTCCGCTTAGTGTGTTAAGAAATGCTATTGTCAGTTTCCATTTATGAAACTAGCATGAACAAAGTAAATATCAAGTAAATAAAGTGCAATTAATGAACAAAAAAAAGTATTAATTAACTAATTAATAATATAAGACTAGTTATTTATACGTATAAAAATCCATTCATATACTAAGCTCAAATAAATGACACTTATCAATCGAGCATAAAAAAGCCCAGAAAACTGGGCTTGGTTTACATTAGGAATGTATGTTCTGTTTAATTAAATGAAACCGTAATAATATTCGAGCATACGTTTTCAGAAACACATAACTGATAGTCGTATGCAGGTAATGTTGCGTTACGAACGTAATCACGATAACGACCATTGTCTGATACGGTGCCTACTAGTTCACCATTTCGGTATAAGCTAAGTGACTCAGCACCCACTTCTTCCCAGTTTAACTCTACACGCATAGTATCAAGACGTGACTTATTAGCGCGTTTTAGGCTCAACTCAATTTCAACATCACTTACAACAACTGTTTGTGTGAATGTATCTGAGTTGTTTTCACTATCTGTTACAGTTAGTTCAACTTCATAACTACCTGATTCAGCGTAGGCATGAACAGGGTTTGCATCAGTTGAAGTTGCACCGTCACCAAAGTCCCAGCTCCACTGTGAAATATCATCATTTGCATCACGACTTGTATCTACAAATGTGGCTGTAAGGCCTTGCGTATCAACATCAAAACCAGCGCGAGGAGGTTGTGGGCTTACTTCACCAATAGCACTAAATGTAAGTGACCAACCATTTATTGTGCCGGTATCTGAGCCTGCAGTATCTTCAACATGAAGTGTCCAATCACCTGTTGCAACTTCCCCGTTAAATGCACTTGAAGTAAATGCTTTAACAATATCATCTTGACTACCGCCCTCATTGCTTTGCAGTGTCACTTCATTACCTTGCGCTGAAATAAGTGTAAGTACTAAATCACCTGACCAAGTATGCGAAATGTCTACATCAGCAGTGGTACCAAAAATAGTTAAATCATCGGCCACTGTTATGACAGAGCTTGCACCTTCCGGAGAATTATCTGGAATCGCAACACTTTCATCACTAGTGTAAGTAAAGTCATTCAAACCAGCAGGTTGCAACATTAAGCTTACTGTTTGCTCTTTAACTTGCTCGTCTGTTGTCGCGGTTACAGTAAAGTCATAATTCCCCCACTGAGTTTCGCTATTAGTTGCCACTGTAAGTACAACTTCATCGCCTGGACGAGCAGTAGTTGCGCTTAGTGATGCATCAGCAAGATCAGCAGCCAAAGCCAGTGAAACGTCGCCATCCCATTGTGCAATTGAACCAATCGTAAAGGTATAAGTGACTGTATCACCTACAGTTGCTTGCTGAGAAACAGGCGATACAGATAATTTAAACCCAGGAGTTGGATCAGCATCAATCAGTGCTTGGTTTACATTTAGGCGTGTACCTGCAACCGTTTTACCATTTAATGCCGCATTAGCATCACCACTAGACATAAGTAATTCTTTAAGCTCTAGTGTTGTTAAATCAGGATTAACTGACAGTACAAGTGCAGCAGCACCGGCTACATGTGGCGTTGCCATTGATGTACCAGAGTAACTTGCATAGCCGCCACCAGGGATGGTTGATAAAATCGCACTACCTGGCGCGCCCATATCAACACTGGTTAAACCCCATTGTGAAAAACCTGACATATTGTCGCGACTATCTGTGCTTGCAATAGATAATACATTATCATTTTCATAATTAGATGGGTAATGAGGGTTTACATCGTTGTCTACCGCATCATTACCAGCAGCAGCTACAAATAAAATATCAGCTTCTTCACTGGCAGTAATCGCATCAGCAAGTGCTTGGCTATAACCACCACCGCCCCAGCTATTGTTTAATACACGAAGGTTAACACCTGAGTTTTTAAGGCCTACCATGTAGTCAATACATTTAATAGCGCCAGATGTAGAACCTGTACCATCTGCAGCTAAAAACTTACAACCTGCAATAGATACATCATGGTTTACACCTACAATTCCCACACCATTGTTACCACTGGCACCAATTGTACCTGATACATGTGTACCGTGGCCTTCGTCATCCATTGGGTCGCCAGCATCGGTAATCGCGTTAATACCGTGCACGTCATCAACATAACCGTTACCATCATTATCGATACCATCGCCAGCAATTTCACCGCTATTTACCCACACATTCGCAGCTAAATCAGGATGACTATAATCTACACCGGTATCAATAACACCTACAACAACATCACGGCTACCAGTTGAAATTGACCATGCTTCTGGTGCATCAATATCAGCATCAGCAGTGCCACCAGTTTGGCCTTCATTATTTAAGCCCCATAAATCTTCAAAGCGAGGATCGTTTGGTGTTGCTGCAATGCTCACACGATAGTCAGGCTCAACATACTCAATGGCTTGATGAGATTTTAAGCGCTCAATAGCTTCTTTAGCACTCATTCCAGATATTTTAAATTTAGCAAGGCGACCAGAAAATAACGAAGTGAAGTTATCATCAACTTCATCGCTGTTTAAATCTGATATTTTTGCTTTAACTAACGAACGAGCTTGCTTACGCATTTCTGGCGAAGCATTCTTTTTATATTTAACAATAATCGAGTCACTGCTCGCGGTTACTTTTTGAGTTGTACTGTTAGCATCAGGTAATTTAGCTGCAGCTAAACAAGGTAAAAGTGCAAGTGTAATAATAGATAATTTTGTTTTCATCGTTTTATCCGTAATTAAGTTAACTTAGCTTTACTAAGTAGAAAATTTACGTCTAAGAATTTAAGAAATCACGTGGCAAGCTTTAAGAAAACGGCTAAATAACGACTAACTCAAGTAAAAAAAGCAAAACAAGGTACAAAACCATCATTTTTAACTAGAAATATAGCGATAAAAACATAAAAAACATCCATTTTAATGAGCAAAACCCATAAACTTTAACATGCCATTAACCCATTATTTTTTACTAGATTTTACTGTAAATTTAATTCAACCCCAAAATAACACTTCAAGACATTGAAAATAAAGTACTTTAAATACCATTAAAAAAGATGATTCAAAATAAGTTCATTGAAGAATACAGTGATTGAGCAGTTATGAATTAGGTAACGGTAAATTTACTTATTAAGTACAAAAAGACGGTTTCTACTTTCATAATTAAAACGCACCTTACGTTTAAGAATAAAAAAGTTAATCACACATTATCACAGCACGGCATGCTGTAACGACAAACACCTTATTAAAACTCAATAAATAATCAAGGTGTTTAATTTTGTATTTCAAGGAGAATAATAATGAGACTAAATAAGTCAATTCTTAGCTGTGCTATTGCAATAGCAATGGGATCAAGCTTTGCTGTTCACGCCAACACGGCAGATAAAAATGTATCGACCTCACCTTTAAGCGCACAAGTTTCAATTCAAAGTGATTCAAACTCAATTACTTTAGAGCAAGTCCTTAACAATAATACTGCGGTGCTCATGCAAGACGGTGACAGTAACACCATGATTGTAGAAACCGTTGGTGAAAACAACACAAATGAAGTTACTCAATTACAGTTTGGCAATTACACTAAAGTAACGACCGTTGGCGACAATAACGATCAAGCCTATTTTCAAGATGGTACTGCAAATGGCGCATTAACAGAGGTTACAGGTAATAATAATAATGTTTACGTTAGCCAAAACGGTCAAGGCTTTTTAGTTAACAACGAAGCTATTAATATTGTAACTGGCGATGATAACTACGTTGAAGTAGAGCAAGGCTCTGGTGGACATTGGTTTTACAACATGGACATGCAAGGCAATGCCAATGAAATTACTGCTTTTCAAAGCGGTGAATGGAGTGAAGCCGAAGTATCAATGCTAACCGGTGATGATAATTTAATATACCTTAGCCAAGCAGGCTTCTGGAACACATTTAAAGTTACTTCGCTACAAGGCAATGATAACGAAATTGATGTTGTGCAAGAAGGTGACAGAAATGCGGTCACTTTTAATAATATTTCAGGTGATGTTAATGAAATTCTCGTTGAGCAAGAAGGCAATACAAATGCGGTTGCCTTCACTGATGTAGTCGGCAGTGAAAACAGCATTGATATCGACCAAGAAGGTACTGATAACGTAGCCGATTCGGCTTTGTTCGAAGGCCAAGGTAATGAAGTTGAAATTACCCAAGTTGATACTGAGAACATGGTTACTGCAGAACTTATTGGTGACAATAATGAGTTAAAAGCAAACCAAAATGGCGCATCTAACGAAGCATACATGGGTGTATTAGGCTCAAATAACGAATTTGATATTAATCAAATGGGAAATTTAAATTCAGCGCATTTAGCTAACTTTAATGGCTCAGACAATGACGTTAATCTAACTCAAGCCGGTGATGAGAATGCAATTTTAGTTCAGTCTTCTTATCCGAATATGGCATTAACATCTAACAATAATGATATCGATATTAACCAAACTGGTAATCAGAACGAGGCAATCGTAACTCTTGCTGGTATCTTAGATAGTAACTCAAACCAAATTGATATTGCCCAAAATGGCGACATCAACCTTGTGGATATGATGGTTGAAGGAAATGGTCATAGCGTTGATATTTCACAAGAAGGTATTGGAAACTGGGTTATTGGAACTGATGATTCAGCATTTTTACTCGGTGGTGAAAATGTAGCATTTAATGTTACTCAAACTGGTAATGATAATATTGTTGAAGGCGCTGTTATTGGTTTTAATAGCACTGTTTCTGTTACTCAATTGGGTGATGGCAATACAACAACAATTACACAAATGTAATTGATAAATGAGAGGGAGATTGACTCTCCCTTTTTTCTTTATGATAAAGACAAAACACACCTACTTACTTGCCGTTTTACTCTTTTGTTCACCAGTGGTAACGGCTGCTGATGACCTAGAGATAGATGGTTTATTGCTCGATCGTAGTATTAGTCGCTTTGGTCATCAGTTTTATTACGAATTTTCTAATTACTGGCGAGATCTCCCCTCTACCGCTGGCTTTAATATAGAGATTAAAGAAACCGTCATTCCAAAAGCAGGTACGAAATTAACCTTAATAATGAATAATCAAGTTGTTTATGCAACATACTTAGGGCGAAGACTAGAGCCACTTGATGAACGTGTAGAACAAGCTGTTTACACAGTTATAGACGCCATGGCGCGTTCCAATATGAAAGTCTCCTCTCCTGATATGGCATTAAATGGATGGTAAAAATGAAAAAAATAGCATTAACAATAATAACAACTTTAAGCTTTTCAGTCTCCGCTACTGAAATTATTTATACCCCTATTAACCCGAGCTTTGGCGGTAATCCACTCAATGCCAATATGTTACTTAGTAAGGCACAAGCACAAAATAAACATAGAGCACCGGTTGTCGAAAAAGGATACGCTGAGCAATTTCAAGACTCATTAGAGCGAACATACTTAAACCGTATGGTTAGAGAAATAACAGATATGGCCTTTGGCGAAAATATTGAAGACAGTATTTTTAACCAAGACTCTATATTTATGAGCGGTGATTATCAAATAGAAGTCATCACCAGCACAACCGACACAATCACTGTAAAAATAACAAACATAATTGATGACTCTGTGGTGATCATTGAAGTTCCGAGGTTTGGATAATGTATAAAGTAATTATAATAACAATCGCTCTTTCTCTTAGTGGTTGCTCTACTATGGGTAATTTAATTCCTCCATCAAAACAAAGTGCGGTAACGTTAGAGCCAACAGATGTTTTTTCTGATTTAAAAAGCTTACCTAAACCTGCGGGTAGCATTCCAGTTTCGGTTTATTCATTTCGCGATCAAACCGGTCAATATAAACCACAGACTAATGTTAGCTCGTTTTCAACGGCCGTCACTCAAGGTGCAAACTCTATTCTAGTGCAAGCATTACATGAGTCTGACTGGTTTACGCCGGTTGAACGTGAGGGTTTGCAAAATATTTTGACTGAGCGAAAAATTATTAGAGCGGCACAAGCGACTAACCCTAATCAGGGCGAGCTACCGCCATTAACCACCGCTAAGATTATTTTAGAAGGTGGCATTATTAGCTACGATACCAATGTAAAAACTGGCGGATTAGGAATGGAATACTTTGGTATTGGTGCCTCAGAGCTATATCGTGAAGATGCAATCTCAATTTATTTACGTGCAGTCGATGTAAGAACTGGCCAAGTACTATTATCAGTAGCGACCAGCAAAAAAGTATTGAGCCAAGAAATGCGAGCAGGCTTCTTTAGATATGTTAGTTACAAACGTTTAGCCGAAGCCGAGGCTGGATTTAGTGATAACGAGCCTATGAGTATTTGCGTGACACAAGCCATAGAAAAAGCGCTTACTGATTTAATTACTAAAGGTATAGATCGAGGACTTTGGGCTAAAAAACAAGTTTGAATAATAAAAGGCTATGCATATAGCCTTTTTATTTAATTATCTAATGGAAGTAATACCGAAATGTAGCGCTGTGCCCAATTTGCAAGCTCTATACGATTACGCGATTGAGTCTTCTTAAACGCACTATAGAGGTGAGTTTTCACTGTGTGATCACTAATATTGAGCTTGTTCGCTATTTTATCGTTACTCGCCCCCTGCGCTATTAATTGGATTACCGATTTTTCGCGTTTGGTTAAGTTTTCGTAATCCGATTTACTAAGTACTATGTCATCGTGCAATAAATTGTTAGATGAAGCTGCATTTAATATATCTTTGAATGCACCTGAAATCACTTTACGAGTAAACCATAGTTCGCCATCGGTTATTCTTACAAGCCCCTTAAAAATATCCTCCGCAGCATCTGAGCTATAAAAAACACCATTGAAGTGGTTTAGTAATAAATTTTTCTCACATACAGCATTTGGCTCAACGTTAAATAAAATCACCTTATGTTGCTTAGCTAAACAGATTAATTCGGCAGGAATTAATGAGTGCCAATCTTTATCGGCACCATCGATGAGGAACAACTCAACATTGTCACGTTGCCCAGCTTTAGGAAGCGAATCATCCATTTTAATCTCTTTAAATAATGCATTTAAAGTACTTAAAAGCGTAGTATAGCTAGCTGCATAAGCAGAAGATTTAAACGTTGTTTTAATAAAAGCAAATTTTGTATTTAACATAAATTTCATCCCTGAAACGTTTATGTCACATTACCTAAATCAGCTACAAAATACAATGCTCTTTTGGTATAAGATTAGCAGAGTGAATCCCCATAAAGCAGTTAAAGCAAATTAACTTTTAGTGAGCATATAAAAGCGCAATGTTACACCGTTAGTCCAACCAAATCCTTGTTGTACTTGATATTCCCCCCCGCTGGCTTTTTTTTGCGGTGTGCATACGTTATATTTTTCGAGCAAGCATTTATTTTCAATAAAATCTTGTTCTACCATTGTTAGCCAGTTTTTCATTATGCGTGTAGCTAATTGTTCAATACCATAATTACGCAAGCCTTTTACCGCAAACCATTGTAATGGAGCCCAGCCATTCGGGCTGTCCCATTGCTGTGGAGTATCAACAACAGTGGTTACAATGCCGCTTGCTTTTAAAAACTGCTCGCTCAATACGTTTGCAACCAGTTCAGCTTGCTGTTGCGAGGCTAAATTAACAAAAAGCGCGGTACTTGCCGCTGCACTTAAAATAGCAGACGGCTTAGATAGCTTATGATTATAGTCAACAAAAAAGCTCTGCTCACTACTCCAAAGATATTGATTGATAAGCGACTTTCTTTTTACAGCATAGTTGCTGTACGTTTGTGATTGTTGCTCATTGCCAAGCAATTTAAAACATTCACTAAGCTGATTTTCTAAATTGTACAGTAGGCAATTTAGATCTATAGGTACAATATCTGTTGTTTGAATTGAGCTTAATAAATTTGGCTCGGCTAACCAGCGCGAGCTAAAATCCCAGCCAGACTCGCATGCGGCACGAATATTACGATAAAACTCAGGTTTTTTATCATCACTAAACCCTGATGCAAGCGCTAAGTCTTCTCTTAATGACTCTGCGCGAGGAGCCGCCTCATCATCCCAATAGCGATTTAATACCCCACCACATGGCATTGTTACCACGCGTTTTACGCTTGTTTGCGCATCATCGAGTGTATCTGCTCCTTGCATCCAAAATGCGTGCTCTTTTCTTAAAGCTTCAACACACAATCTAAGCCAAGCTAAATTATGTGTTTTACTGTGAGTGTGCTGCCATAAAAGATCAACCATCAGCGCTAAAATAGGCGGTTGTGAACGCGATAAATAATAACTGCGGTTACCATTGGGAATACAGCCGTAATCATTAATTAAATCTATAAAATTCTGTAGCATGTCTTCTACTACATCACTTTTATCTGCATCAATTAAACCCAGCGCAGTAAAATAACTATCCCAATAATAAATTTCTTGAAAACGTCCACCAGGTACAATATAGCTGTGCTTTAAAGCGAGTAAAGAATTAGCTTTGGGTGTATCGGCTTCACGTCGAAGGCCGCTCCACAGTGAGTTTATGTAGCCTTTTACACTGGTGGTATTTGCAGCCCCTTTCATTGTTAATAAAGGCGTTGTTATAAAATGCGCATCAACAAAGTCTCTTAATTGAGTTTTATCAAGGGGTGCTATTTGCTCATACTGTATACAGGCACTTTGCCAATCAACACGCGCGGTTGCATCAGCAAACGTTTTACAGTCGCTAAATATGTGCTGTGTTTGTACATCTTTAAATAATTGGCTATTAAAAAAACTCATAACTGTCCTAATCTATTAACTATTGACTGCGTGTTGTGAAATGGCATGGGTGCGTTTTTTAAAAATAATCACGCTAATAAAAATTAAACTAATGGGCACAAGTGAAAGATAAAAAGCATGCTGGCCACTAAAGTGCTCAAATACATACCCGGTTATCACCGACCCTGTGGTGCCACCAAGTGCTGAAAACACAACGATTAACCCTGTCATTGCAGCATGTTGATGCTTTTGAAGCGCACTGAGCATGACTGAGTTGAGTACCGGATAAATGGGCGCCATAAAAAAGCCAATTAATGGCAAAACAAACGCCGCCAGAGGCGCATCAAATAAACTATTCACCTCGCTTTTAGGTAAGTTTTCCGTTAGTGGTAAGGTAATAATGATCAATGCAGCCATAGCAACTAAACAACAGCTAAGTACTACAAACCAATGAATATGCTTTAATACTTGGCCCGCCACTAAGCGCCCTAAAGCAAGAGCTGCGGCAAAAATACTCGCTAGTTGTATACTAATAGCTACTGGTAATTGCAAAACTTGATTATTAAATGTAGGCAACCAAGTCCCTACCCCTTGCTCGATTAACACATACAAAAATGCACTAATAATAAAAATCAGCACTAACGGTTGATAGGTAAGTTTGAGCATAGCAATAAAGTCATTCCAACCCGAGTTGCTTCTTTGACCTTTGATAGCAGGCTTTATTGGTGCTATCACAACACTAACAACCACCAAAAGCGTAAGCGCTGCTAATAGGTAATAAACATTCAACCACGCATTGCTATCAACAGGGTCTATAAATGCGGTGAATACCCAATAGCCACTTAATACACCCACCATAAAAATGCCTTCTATGGTGTTCAGTAATGATGAGTGACTATTTGCATCCTCAGTCACTTGGCCAATAATTGAATAAACCGACACCTTAACGACCGCAAAACCACAACCCACAGCAGCAAATAACACTTTAAACATGTAAAAGTCACTTATTACAGCCGTACAAAAACACGCTATTGCGACAACTATCAGTGCTAGCAGCATTGCAAGCTTGTAGCCCAAACGCGGTATAAATGAAGCAACAACAAATGACATTATTGCAATTGATATGTCTTTAAACCCCTCTAAAACCGACGCTTCTGTTTTGCCTACTCCTAGTGTGTTTATAGCCTGCAAAATAACAGTGCCTACGCTATTTAATAGTATTGCGAAAATAAAATAGCTTGCAGCAATTGCCAGTGTGATTTTTATTTTACTCATTGCTTGCCTCGTTTATAGCTACATACGCCATAACTTTTATAAAGCAAATTACCCATAGCTGGTAAATTACCGTGTGTGTTAGTCAGTAAATCCAGAGTTTAGTGTAGAACAAATACCATTGCAATCGTTTGCATTTTAAATTTAACAATTAATATACATGCATACTAAGTTAACGTTTGCTTGACTGGCGAGTAATTAATTCTATATCAATAACTTGTGATTCGGCTTTTTCACCTGAAAACTGTTGTATTAACTTTTTAACTAACAAAGTCGCAGCAAATTGGGTGTTTTGTTTAATTGTAGAAAGTGAAGGATGGCTAATATCAGCCATGGCAATGTCATCAAATCCAACCAGTGCCACATCGTTGGGAATACTTACGTAGCGCTCTTTCAGCGCTTTCATCGCCCCCAGTGCAACCATGTCACTACAGGCCATAATCGCGTCAAAATACAACCCTTTTTCACGTAATAACTGATTAATTGCTTGATACGCTGAGCGACTGGTAATATCAATGGATATAACATGCTGCTCAAGTTTATGGGTAGAAAGTGCAGCAGCGTAACCACGATGCCTTTCACTAATTTCACCATGCTCAGGATCGCCTAAAAATAAAATATTTTTAGCACCGTGTTCTATTAAATGAGCGGTCGCTTGCATTCCTCCTAAGTAGTTATCGCTGCCGACAATAGGATAGTTGCTTTGCGTTTTTGGATCTCCCCATACCACTAAAGGAATACCTGCATCGGCAGCCGCTTCTATATTAGTTTGGTTTTTTCCTTGCCCTACAACAATAATACCATCTGCTCGGCGGCCATTAATAAAGTAATTAGCCCAGTCATCTTGCGCCATAATAGAGTTAGATAACAACAACTCTAAACCCTGCTGATTAAGCGCAAGGTTAATTTCACTCACCACTTTGAGTAAAAATGGATCGCTAATTGACTGCTCGGTTTGCTCATCAAGATTAATAATGACGGCAACAACATTGGTCTTTTGCGTACGCAAACGGCTAGCCGCCGTGTTAAGGCTAAAGTTATGTTTTTTTGCAAGCTGCTGAAGTTTATCGCGGGTTTCTTGCTTAATGAGGGGGTTATTATTCAGCGCGCGCGAAACCGTTGAGGTAGATACCCCTGCAAGCTTTGCTAAATCAGCTAATTTAATTTTTTTATTATTCATAAAACCCTAAACGCTCCACTGCGACTGTTGCTATATCTAACTTACTGACAATATAGCATTATTATTTTTTACTGGCTTGCCCATTAACTTAAAAATTACGCTCTTGTATAATTACGCTCAATAAAACAACACCCATATTAATAAATAATTTACAAATAAATATTGCAAACGTTTGCATTTATCTCTAGAGTTTCAATTTATACAGCTTGTTTACATTAAAATTTAATCAATCTCGCTGTAATACACACTGTTTAACACACTAAAAACGGGATCTCACACATGAAATTCAATAAAGCAAAAAGCATGCTAGCCTGTGCAATTACTTTAGCCCTAAGCACACACGCTGCTGTTGCAGCAGAACAAGCAAAAGAAAAAAAAGTTGAGCGAATTGTCGTTTCTGGTACCCCCGCAGGTGTTGGGATCAGAAAAATTGATGCCAGCTACGCAGTAACAAATATTGATTCATCACAAATTATAAAATTATCACCAAAAAGTACTGCTGACTTATTTAAAGCTGTTCCCGGTGTGTGGGTAGAAAGCTCTGGTGGTGAGTCTGGTGCCAACGTATTTGTACGTGGTTTTCCAGGAGGTGGTGATGCGCCATTTTTAACACTCAGTATTGAAGGCTCGCCAGTTTACCCTGCGCCTACTCTTTCATTTTTAGAAAACTCATCGTTATTTAGAATCGATGAAACGATTGAAACGATGGAAGCACTGCGTGGTGGTCCTAACCCTGTGCTATCCAATGGTCAGCCTGGTTTAACAACCAACTTTAGGTTAAAGCGTGGCAGTGAAGATACTCAAGGCTTATTTAAATACACCACCTCAGATTACGACTTACAACGGGTTGATGCTGTGCTAAGTGGTGAAATCACCGACGACCTATATTTCATGGTAGGCGGCTATGTTAAAAGCTCACCGGGTATTCGTGATGCAGGGTTTACCTCAGAAAAAGGAAGCCAATTTACAATTAACATTACTAAAGAGTTAGACAATGGCGAGCTTAACTTTTATACCCGTCAAACAGACGATCACGGTGCTTGGTACTTACCCACCCCATTAAACGTTGACGGTATTGACGCCCAGTATACTCAATTAGGCACACTTAACCGTCAAGCGACGATTTTTACCGGCCCAGATGCGCAAGCACACGATATTGACCTAGGTGATGGCCGAGGATGGGATGGCCATGTATCCGGCGGTAGCATTAAACTAGAATTTGATAATGGCTGGCAATTTATAGATCGTTTTAATATTACTAAAGGCGATGCCAATACATTTGGCCTAGTACCTAATGGTTCAGCAACGACAATTGGTGAAGTGGCTGACAATGGTCAAACGGCATTCGGTGCAGTGACTAACACCGAATATGCTAGTGACACCGCGATTCAGCAACTGGGTCGCTGGGTAGTATTAAAAGAAATAAGCTCGTTTACTAACGACTTAGCCTTTTCAAAGCAATTTGGCGATTTATCGGCCACTTTGGGTTATTACACCGCAAGCACATCTGCGAGCGATTGGTGGAGCTTAGGTAATACGGCGTATCACGTGCTAGAAGCCGGTGGTGAGTCATTAAATGGCATTGAATGTAACCAAAGCACTGCCGGGTGTGGTTTTAATTACGATATTAGCTCAACAGGCGATGCTCGCACCAATGCCTTTTACTTTACAGGCCAATACAAATTTGCAGATGCATTTACGCTTGATTTAGGTGTACGTAAAGAAAACCATGACGTGCAATACAGTGTTGATGAAGACCTTGACGGTATTATCACTAAAACTGTTGATTACGATGAAAGTAAAACCTCATGGACAACTGGTCTAAACTATTCAATTAATGACGACATGGGCGTGTTTGCACGTGTTAACCGTGGTTATAAAATGCCATATTTTGATGACTTTAGAGATAACTTTGGCGCATACCAAGGGGGTGAAAAACTAATTAAAGAAGTAACGCAGGGCGAACTAGGTTACAAACTTATTTCAGACTCTACCGACTTCTACGCCACCTTTTTTGTCAATGAAGTAAAAGGCGATACCTTTGTAAGTCGCCCGGGTGTGCCGGCTGAAATTTTAACCAACGAAGCGTATGGTGTTGAACTTGATTATAACTTTAATCATGAATCTGGCTTTTCTGTTAATTTAAATACCACATTACAACAGACCGAAATCACTGAAAGCCCTGAAAATAAAGGTAACGACGCACAGCGCCAACCTAAATGGCAAGTACGTGTAACACCAAGCTATGACTTTGAAGTAGACGGCATGTATGCCACTTTATATGGTACTTTGTCAGCAGTGGATGACCGCTTTGGTAATAACGAAAACACCGTAACACTTGATGGCTACGAAAAAGTAGACTTAGGTTTAATTATTGAACCAATGGAAGGCATTAAACTGCAATTAGCCATAGATAACCTAACCGACGAGCAAGGCATCACTGAAGGCGACCCGCGCAATGCCGACGCCCCCAATGGCCGTTACATTATGCCGCGTACAACACGCTTAAGTGTTAGTTACGCATTTTAATACACTCCCTAAGTAATAAATTAAAGTCGCGGTGATTAATATACTGCGGCTTTTTTTATTATAGGTGTCAACCTATTAGCAAGCTCTCTATGCTCACTAACAGGTAAATGTATGCCCTCTTTATTGCAAGATTGTATCAGCGGATAACAATCTAAAAACACACACGTGTGACGATAGGCGACGGCTTTAAATTCAATAGATAATTGTTCAGCTTTTATACCTGCACCTGCGTAAATACTTTTATAACTTCCCACTTCATGAACCTTGGGCGGGCTTATAATGATTATCTTTGGTATTGTTTTACAGTGATAAAAGGCTTTAATGGCTAAAATTAACTCCTCAAGCGCTTTGCCAATATCGATAGCAGACAGTGCAAAACGTGCTTTTAAGTCATTAGTACCGAGTTGAATAATAACAACATCAACAGTGTGCGCTTCCAGATACGGTTTTAAATATTTAATGCCCGATTTACCTCCCATAAACGGGGGGTTATTGACTAAAGTACGATTAGGCTCCCCGGCTTCAATCACTTCAAAGCCGGTGCCCAACTGCTGCTTTAATAAAGTAGGCCAGCGTTCAATTTCGCTCAGCCGTTTGCCATCAACAGGAGAAATACCAAAGGTATTAGAATCACCAAAACACAGAATATTCATTAAAACGGATTCAATGATAGCCTTGTTGCTGTAACTGGGCGTGGGCTGTCATCGCTGAAAGCGCCATTTTCACCCCAGGTATAAGCTGATCTGCTGCTACCTTCATATGCATTGCCGACTGCCCGCATACATATACCTGCGTGTTATTAGCAAGCAGCTGTTTAATTAAAGATTCGGTTTTGTTATCTTTTTCAAACCGAGCTTTATAATCACTGTTTTTCAGTACATCAACGCTGGCTCCACCGTGTACCACCAGCGCAAGCTGAATATTTTCTGGTTTTACGCCGTGAGCCACATGCATATTAATAAATCGCGCTAACGAATTAATATGATTATTTTGCACGCCCTTTTCAGCGCCTTTACCTACATCAAAGGCAACTTTAAACTGCGCTTGGTTTAAATCAGACACATGCTCGGGCACATTATAAAAATAACCATAGTCTTTAATAACAGGCGCAGGCTCTGCAGCAAGAGTACTAAAGCTAGCCAAAAGTAAGCTTGAGCCAATAAGTAACGTTTTCATACATCATCCTTTTTACTTTTTGTTTAGCCTAACGCTATTTAACGTGATTAACTAGCCTGAACATGTGAATGTGCTTTGAAAGTCATTCCTAAATAATTAAAGGTATGTTTAAACATATCGATAAATGCGTCTGGCGCAGAGGGAGATGCAGCATTAGACAACAGTGAAAACTGTTTTTGTCGTAAAGCTCTAAGTTTCGGTTGTAACGCCTCATCATCCATGTAATCAGTAATTCTATCCATAAACGCTTTCATTTGTGGCGTGGTGTTATACCAATAAATAGGTGACGCAATTACCCAATGTTCGTAACGAAGTAACACTTCAAACAAATTATAAAAATCATCATTGTGATACTGCTTATCGTAGCGATAAGGTGAAATAACATAATCATCTAAGCAAAAAACAATGCCGCTTTGTTGCTTACTATAGGCATTAACTTGCGCGGTAGTATTGCCATTTTTACATCCACTTGAATATATGATTGCGATATTGTGTGCTGATTTTTCTTGCATTGGGTTAGCTCCTTTTCTTATGATGGAGCAAAGCTTAAAACCTCAAGTTAAGTTCAGGTCAATAAGAAATAATTTAATTTTTAAAAGGAATTAAAGTGATGGCGGTACAAAAAAAGCTTACTGAAGCCAACTTAACGGTTGGGTTTGTCGCTAAACGCAGTGGCGTTAAGGTATCTACACTGCACTTTTACGAAAATAAAGGGCTAATACGCAGTTGGCGAAACAGTGGCAATCAACGACGCTTTAAACCAGATGTACTAAGGCGAGTAGCAGTTATAAAAGCAGCACAAGCGATGGGGATCACGCTAGAAGAAATTAAACAAACTCTAGCAACGTTACCAGAGCAACGCACGCCGACCCAAAAAGATTGGTCTGCACTTTCAAAGCAATGGCAAGAGAAACTTGATGAGCGTATTGCTTATATGCAACGTTTACGTGAACGGGTTGATGGCTGTATTGGCTGTGGGTGTTTATCAATGAGTAAGTGCCCTATTTATAACAAAGACGACCACTTAGGTGAAACCCAAAGTGGTGCCATTTTGTTAGAGCGAGATTAAGGCTTATAAAACCTTAATCTAGACCATTTAAGCCTTCTCGGGCAGCGCGATATAATGCCCCTAGAGTTGAATCAAATACCGATTTAATAAAACTGTAAGTCAGCTCTACGGCTTTACTAATAACTTTGCCAGCAAACACTAACATGTGCCCGAGTAAACCTAAGGTTTGTGTTGCAAATGAAGCTGACGCTTTGGCTATTTTATCAAGCGTTCGCGCCAGCATATCGTAAAAAGTTAAACCTGTACCTATGGCTGCTTGCGCCGCAACAGCACTGTAGTAGCCCGAATCTTTTAATAAGGTAACTAACGCAGCGCCAAGTTTATCTGCCCAATGCGAACTAAATGAAGCTTGATTTCTGTCTTCAAACTTCAAACGTACCGGCGTGCTTAAAAAGTGGTTTGCTTTTACAGTTAAATTACCCCAATCATTACTGTTTGCAGTATTAACATAGCCTGGCGTACCACTTAACTTGTGGGCTGCGCCTTTAAGGCCCTGACCATTATCAAGACGAATTTCTTGGCCATTGTAGGGCGCATGTGAAAATGGCCACAAAGGCACTTTTGTAACTGGATCAGCGCCGTGTGTACAGCGGTATATTTTATCAATACGAGAGGTGGCAGCGCGTGAAAAGTTATCAAGCCCCACTCTTGGTGAGCCGAACGTATATAATTTAACCGGCAACGAATACTCTGCTTTTATCCAATCGGCTGAAAGCGTAGCCAATGCACCACCTAAACTATGACCAACAATGTGCACACAGCCGGTCATTTTATCTCTTATATTTGCAGCAACGAACTCTTGTAGTGCAGGTTTCATACTATAAAAGGTTTTATTAAACCCAGCATGTACCATACTGCCGTTAGAGCCACCGCTTAAACCAAAGTGTGCATCTGTTAGCCCATCTCTAAGAGAAGCCGTGCCACGAATAGTGATTACTGAATCACCTTGAAATGAATTTTTACCGTGTGCAACAAGGCCAAACCCAGTACTTAAACCAAATAAATGAGAGAAAAACCCGCCTGACACACCTTGTATGGATCTATTATTGATAGAAAAATCAAACTGATCTCGTAAGGATGCATGCAATAGCCCATTTAATAGTTTTGTATTTTTTAATTCTTTAGCATCATAAGCAAGTGATGCTAATTGGACTGCCTGAGTAGGTGTTAACGTATTCATTTTAAATCCTTTTATTGGTTTTAAACGTTAGAGCTTGCAGGTGGTAAAAACTGCAAATGTATGCTGCTTATTATCTTTAGCAGCTATATCAAACGTTTCTGGCTCATTTGCGATATCACAAACCAAATTACTTAAGTATTTGGTTAGCGTATCTTTATGCTCATAAGGAAATAGCCTAACAGCCCAAATAGTAACTTCCTTTGCATTCTCATCTAATGTGTATATGTGTTGTATAACAGATTCGTTGTCGAACATGTTTGATGGCTTTGATGTTTTGATAACTTTTTTAGGGAAAGAAAAACGACCATCACTACTTGTTGTTACTTCATCAATATATTCATCGCCATAATTTAGTCTACGAAATACCTTTTTACCAGCAACAGGTTGCTCATCAAAAAGCAAACGCCCTTCAACTGGAGCTGATAACACAAAATCTTCCTTACTAAAAAAACCAAACATATTTGCAAAAACCTGTGTTGTAGTAAATAAAATTAGAATAGCCACAACTACAATGAGTAATGGCAACTTAAACCGCTCCATCAAAAATATAATCTCCAATAAATCAAATGCATGCACCATATATCGTAAAGAAGTGCTCTGGCTCTTCTTCTATAGGTATGTCGTATGTTTGTGGGTCTTTGGCAATATCACACTCTAAGTCAGCGAGTAAGCTTTTTAGGGTATCACTCCCCTCGTGCATAGACACGGTTATGTACCAAAGAACAACGCCCTCAGGCGTACCATTTTCTAAATAAACATGTTGAACCAGTGATTCATTATCAAACATGTTTGCAGGCTTACTCGTTTTTATAGATTTTTCTGTGAAGGTAAAAAAACCATTATGATCGGTTATTGCTTCATCTTTATATTCATCACCATAAGTAAGCGCACGTACAACCTTAGTATTTGCAACAGGCTGCCCTTTATCTAATAATTGCCCCTTCATCGGAGCCGATAAAACAAAATCCTGCTTATTGAAAAAACCAAATATATCTGCACAAGTCTGTGTTGTAGTAAAAATAATAGCAATAGATACAATTACCAAAAAGTGAGCTTTAAAACGTGATAACAAAATATACAAGCTCCCAACTGTTAGCCTCAAAATACACGTGTCGTATTGCTATTTAATGACGTTTTAAACTCTTAACTATATCAGTGTTAATGAAATTGCCATTTCAACTAAAATTTATTCTAATTGGGTACAAAGCGCACTGCAAGCATTTAGAGCAAAAAACAAGCAATAAATCATTCCCTAAAAAAACAATTCATAAACCAGCTTACATATAATGCTAAACCCAAGTCCCATCATTAATATATAGCCATATAAAATAGCAATAGCGCCACCCGATGCATCCCCTATTTTGTCTATTTCAATACATGTAGAGCACACTATAAAAAAAATAAAAAAGTTAGCAATTAAGCCTAATATATAAGCTTCGCCAAATAGTGGGGAAATACCGACTAATATAGCGCTTAGCATAATAAGTATGCCTGAAAGCGCCTCCTTTAAAGAAAACTTGTACTCAATAATTTTGAGCACTAAGGTCACTACCATTAATGCTAAAAAATAAACCGTAGGTTTAAACTGGCTATACAAATAATCCACACTAAACATTTGGCTAATCGTCAATGAGGGCTCTTTAGCTGGGCTTAAATCTTCTGTTATCGCGCTTGAAGCGTCATCGGTAAAAAAATACGCAGCCGCAACAATAATTAACTTTATCATTCCAAAAAAGATAAAACTGGCGACCATAAACCCTATTGAATCGTCTCTGGTCAATTGCTTGTTTGCCTTACTTTCTACAATTTTAGCTAGCAATACACCCAACAAGCACACACTACCTAAATAAAGCAGCGCGACCCAAAACTGATCAAGATAAAAAACCGATAAGCCAGGGGCAATAAATAAAAACATTGAATCTTCATTATCTAACGAGCTTTTGGGCTTAACACTATATTTTGACTGTTTAAAAAGTGCTAAATAAACAAATAATGGCTGTAAAAACAGCATTAAAATGCAGGTATTTATAAGAGTCATTTATCATCCTTGATTACAGCCAACACACTGCGCCGAGAGTATTGGCAATTATGAAACTAATTAAAGGTTTATTTTTTGCAGGTAGGTTTTAAGCTTTAATAAGCCCGACTCAAGCTCAAACTTTTGTATTTTAGGGTTTTTAAACTTAAACCCGTTTGAAATATGAGTATTGATCATCGTCGCCATGCCTTCAAAACCCGCAGGCGCAGTTGCGACTAAATCGCTCAATAATGGTTGAATAAGCTCTTGATGCTCTTCAATTTTGGTTGGATCCTCGTAAATATCGTATACAAGATTGGTTAGTGTTTGTTGGTTTTGTTGTTCCATAATAATTCTATAAGCCTTAAGTTTGGCGTTTATAGTTCCTTTTTATTTCAATTTTCATTCAATGATTTTTTAATCAAAATTTCTTTTTTAGCTAACTCTAACAAAATAACAGCTCGTTCTTTATCATAAGCTAAAGGGCTGTGGTCAATAACATATTGTGCATGCTCATTTACTGCAAGCCAATTCTGCTGCGATTTATATAAGTTTGCCAACTTAAAGTGCGCAGCAGCAACTAACGAATTTGGCAATTCTGCATCTAATGCTAAAAACTCTTTGTAAAGGGAAATAGCATAATTAATATCTTGCTCCACAAACATACCACTGCCATATAACCAAGCTAAAGTTGAATAAGCTTTTGGATCTTTTGCCGCAACCCGCTTTTTGGCCTCCTCTAATAATCGAGTTCCATCTCCATTATGGAGGCTTAGTGTAACCAGTGCCTTCCAGTATCCCATTTCATAAGCTTTTTCACACCACTCTTCAAGATACTCAGGCGCGTTAATTAAGCTTTTATGGCACTGCTCTGCGGCAGCTAATACAGTCAAATCTGGAGCATTTATATCTATTGAATTATCCCATCGAGGGCCAGCGGCATTACTAATTAAGCTAAAAGTAAACAGTGCACTAATTAATATATACTTTGTCACATGACTTCCAAGTGAAAAGCTAAATACGCGTAAAAAACTCACAAATAACTTTCTTTCAAAGATGTTTCGGCCTCATCTCGCCATCTCTGTGCAAGCTCCCTACGACCTTCTCTTTTTGCATTATCAATTACATATTGAGTATGAGTTATTACTTCATCCCACATACCCAGCTTTCTATAAATTGTGGCTAACTCAAAATGTGTAGAAGTTTTAAGTGTAATTGCTTGGTTATTTTCTTGTTCTAGATAAAGCTTATATAAGCGTAAAGCTTCACTTAAATCTTTTTTAACTAAACGGCCGCTTTGGTATAACCAAGCTAATGTATTAATAGCATTAGCTTCACCTTGTTCAATTCGAATATTTAATTCATCTAAATAACGAGAACCATCCCCAGTATACATACCAATATAATACAAGGACTCCAAGTGACCCATTTCGTAAGCTTTTTCACACCATTCTTCTAATTTGTTAGGTGCATGCATATAGCTTTTTTCGCATTGCTTAGCTGCAATTTTAACGGTTAAGTTCGGATCATTAATATCTATATTCGGAAACATGGATGCTTTAGTATCCATAGAAGTAAAAAAACTAATTGCTAACGCAAGTGTAACTAGTACTTTTACCATTGGAATGATCCATCATTATTAATACGCTTTTCTGGTAGATGAACTTGAAATGACTTAACCGTACTTTCATACGGAAAGCCCTCTTTGTAGAAGTATTGTCCTTTCAAAGTCTCTTGTTGGCTAGACATCCCCTTGCACGGTCTGTCACTGTAACAAGATAAGCCACCAATAAAATCAATAAAGCGAACATTTTGAATACCGTGCTCTTTAATTAAAGAATCAATACCTATTTGATACTTTAAATTCTTAACTGCGTGCCATCGACTCATAAAAGCAACAATTTTATTCTGCTTAGCTCTCTTGAGGATTGTAGCTAAATTATAAGCCCAAAGATCGTTTCTAAACGTATGCGCGTCAAAACACTCCCCAGTCACGGCTTTTGTCGATGGGCATACACTATCCATTACTTCCATGGTTTCTACAGAAACATCCAATGCAACTATCTTCATTCCTGCATTGCGTGCCGCCTTTACCAGCTCACCATAGGCTTGAGGAGTAAAATCACCGTGTGTCCAATATTTATCAAAATATTGCTGTATTATGTTAAAGCCTTTACCTGTTCGTTGATAAAGTTCAATTTTTTCCTGCATCGAGCTAGGCAGCATTTCTATAGCAAAATGTGTAAAACCCGCAGCCTTTAACTGCCTAATCGCTTTTATAGCTTCATATTTATAGCCGGCAGCACTATGGCTCGATTCGCCAAGCATCACTAAACGCGCATTGCTCGCCATTGTTTTGTAATTTACATCCGTGTTTATTTTATTCATTATATTTCCATATATTTAAAACTCTTAATGTTATTCAGAATAACAAATTAGTAGCACTGATTTAATATTGCACTCTTGTTATCACAATTGAATACATCTAACTCTTAACTTATGCATCTAATAAATCAAAATAATAAAGCATAACTGATTCAATAGAGTGCTCTTCAACTAACTTAGTATTCTTTGCGCTAATAACCCCATCATCAATACTAATATTGCCTACATTACTTCTTAGTGTAATTAGGCAGTTCGTATGCCCTGAGTTGATATCCCTTGTAGTCCAGCAAATACCTGTCTTATCTTTGTGGAGTAATTTTACTTGCTCAAACTTTAATGACTGCGATAGCTTTGCTTTGTAATCTACTTTTATAGGTTTAGTTACTTTTATATTTAAATACTCTGACGCGAAGGCGGTATGACTTAGCGTAAGCAATAAAGCACAAGTTAAAACTTGTGAAAGCGAGATAGGTCTTAGTAGTATTTTTAGCGTGGATTGTACAGCTATTACATCAGTTAAGCTTTTAAAACCACCCAGTCCAACAGGTTGTACTGTTCTTATTAATGACACCGAAAGTCCACTTTTTAACACTACCTATTTTAGTTACAGTTGTAACCAGCAAGTAAACACCCATCATTTTATGTGGGTGTCTTTGTTATTTCAATTTTTATAAATAAAGTATAGAAAAACTAAAAATATTTTTAACTTAGTTTTGAAATTTCTATAAATATCCATTTATAAAACCCTAAATCATCTTCCTCAGAGTTTTGATAAGGCATAACAGCGAAGTCATAATTAAGGACAAATATTAATTCTTCTATACTGTATTTGCTTTCCAATTTATTTTTATAGGTTTGCTTTACCTCTTCCCATAATTGCATTGCATTATCGGAGTACTTATCTTGCCAGTGCTCTTTCAACAGTGCTGAGTTATTATGTTTTAAAGTAAACGCAGAAACATCTGCTCTCGTTAACGTATCTACATTTGGAAGTACTAATAGCGTTTTCGCCCAATATCTAGGGTAACTTTCAGGCAAGCCTTCCCATGACTTTATTTGATTTATAACGTCTATATCAAGATCATCATATTCTTGACTATCGATATCGAGTGATTTGTACCACGCGAAATCTTCATCATATTTAAAGTCAATTGAGAAGTCCCCTTCAGATGTTATTTCAAAACGCGCTTTATTCCATGGAACATCATCTTTGTCCTTTTGCATAATCGTATATAGAGCATAAAAGGCCTTATTACACATTGAATTTTTATAAACACCATTAATGACATCTAAATCAAAATCAAAAATCTGTTGTTCATACGTGTATTTAGGATCAATCGATATTGACACATTTAATCGGTGTAAATTCACTTCTAAGTATGCTTTGTCCCATTTTTCAGGTAAGTGTTCAAACATACTCTGCCCAATGTGGTTATATATTTCATCTATATTATTAAACAAATAAATTCCTTAATTATCAAAATGTTGAGGTTGTTGTCTTACCTCATTTACAATGGAGGTTGCACGTAATGACTTTGGTGTAGTGTCATCACCATCGTATTCTGCTAATATTTCTATTTCAACTTTGTTGTCTTTATCCAATTCTTTAGCCCAATTCTTTTCCATCTCTCGCCATTCGCCGTAACGATTTTGGCCTTTTAGTTGAGGTACTAAGTTTATCTTTTCTGCTGGGCCTTGAAATAGAGTACCAATTAAATGCCCGCCATCATAGTCAGGGTTATCGCCACCATAACGACTTTGTTTAGAGCTGCGGTGTTTTTTATCTCTTTCTTTTTGCTTTTCAATAGCTGACTTTTTGAGCTTGCCTGTAACTTTTATTGTACGTCTTTGATCGTCCGTTTCATAAGTATAAGTTGCAGGTTGACCATCATGGATAGAAGTAACTACGTATATAGTATTAGGCTTCGGATTTTCAAGTTCTTCCTCCCAACTACCTCTTCCTCCAGGTTCATCCGATGCACTTCCAGCCAAAATTTTTACAATTGGCTTTTCTTTCTTATTATTCTCAGCTTTTGGCTTTTTAAAATTGAATTTTTTAGGTTTTTCTGGCTCTTTTGGTTTTTCTGGTTGATTATTTGTGACTACAATATAACCCCCAGATTTCTTACCTAAAACAGAACCATTAAACCTAAAATCAGATAACACTTTCGCATCAGGGTTTTTATCTAGCAATTCACCAACCGTTGCTTGTTTTAGCTCTACATCATCATCAAAATATCCCTGCTTCTTCCTTAACTTTGTTAGCTCGTCAAGGTTTGTTTCTGAAGCTGCAAATAAAGCTTGATAATAATCAGGTTTCAAGCCATATTCCATTGCCTTTGAAACGTCAAAAAACGGGGATTCATGGGGTGTCATCGGCGTACTTTCTAATGGACTCTCGAACCTAAGTAGTTTTGTATCTGGTGAAATATATTCAACTATTTTACCTGAAGCACCTATAACAGGAATTAGATTATCCGTAGGAGATCCTTCCTTACAACTCAACCCAAACGGATCAACCCAATTAACCGGATTTGGCGCATATTGATAGTGGTTTATCCCACCCACTAAACCAATCGGGTCTTGGTTTATGAAGCGTTGTTGTTTGGGGCTGTAATAACGGTAGCGGTTGTAATGTAAGCCGCTCTCCTCGTCTAAATATTGCCCTTGAAAACGAATTGGCTGAGTGAAGGTGTCTTTTTTATTTGACTCAGGCTCGGCTTCTGATTCTTCATAGCCATACACATCCGCTTGGTTTTCCCATACTACTTCTGCTTTGTTGTTGGTTACAAAACGCGGGGTATTAAGTTGGTCTAGGTGGTAGTAGTACACCTCGCCT
This sequence comes from Pseudoalteromonas sp. P1-16-1b, assembly GCF_001401785.1. Lineage (GTDB taxonomy): Bacteria > Pseudomonadota > Gammaproteobacteria > Enterobacterales > Alteromonadaceae > Pseudoalteromonas > Pseudoalteromonas undina. Next base: position 160,666 of record NZ_LKGQ01000001.1, read on the forward strand.
TTTTTAATCAGCGTGACTGGGTGAAATTGATTTGGCAGGTTGATATACCAGGTATATTCACCGTGTTGGTATTCGCCAATTAACTGGTCGTTATCCCAAATGTAGTCAATTTTGCCCTGCTCGGTGTGCTTAGCTATACGACGCCCGAGTGGGTCGTAATCGTATTGAGTAAGCGTGCCGTTGTTGTTAAAGCAACTTAGCTGATTAAATGCATTGTATTCACGGCGGGTTTTTATGCCTTTGCCGGTTTCGCGTATTTGGTTACCAAATTCATCATAATGAAAGTCGCTATCGCCAAAGTGGGTTAAACGGTCGGCATCAGTGACTCCTGTAATAATCCAATCGTCTTCGATTAGGTTACTGGCTGCGGTTGCTACACTTGAATCGCTATACTCACTATGAATTACATTACATGTGCTTTCTGACTGACTGCTTTCAACCCTATTGATGGCATCGCTATCATCATTTGGCTCAGTAGCCTGCTGCTCAGCTAATTCGTTATTTTGAATTTTTGACTGGCTAACTGGGTTACCAAAGCTATCCCACTGGTATTGGGTAGTTTTTGTGTTCTCAGAACTTACTAGATTTTGCTGAATTAATTGGCCTAGGCTGTTGTACTCAAAATTAATGTTATGGCTACTAACGCCTTCCTCTTTACGCGCAATCAACTGATTTACGCTGTCGTAATTGTACTTACAGGTATCAAATAGTGCTTGCGCAGGATGGGTTAACTGCTGCTGTGTTAAGCGGTTAAATACATCAAATTGTTGGGTAAGGGTTATGTCATTACCAAACTTTTGCGTTTGAATATTACCTTGGCTGTCGTAGCTAAGCTGTGCAAGTTCAACAGCCGTGCTGTTGGCTTGCTGTAAATGAATAGCACTTAGCTGACCAAATTTATTGTAGCTATATTTAAGCGTACTTGAATCTGGCAAGGTCAGTGATTGCCTTCTGCCGTAGCCGTCATAACTGTATTTTAAGGTATGCGCTTGTTGCTGATTATGTACTTGCTCAGCACGCAGTAACCGCCCGCCTTTATCAAACTGCTGCTTTAAAGTTGATTGTGCATTATGCGCACGGGTAATTTTACCTTGCAGATTATAGCTGTAGTAATTGGCGTTATTAACGATGTGAGTATCGGTTGCCAAACTTGCATGCTGCGCAGTTACGCGGCCTAATTTATCACGCTCTATTTTTACATGGCGTTTATCACTTTGTGTAACCGAGGTTAAGCGGTTGCAAGCATCGTATTTATATTGCTGTAACGTGCCATCGAATCCAGTTACTTGCGTTGGGTTTTCGTTAGCGTCATAACTTATGCGGTATACATGGCCGTCGCTACGCTCAATGGCTGTTAAGTTACGCTCTTTATCGTAAGTTAAATGCAGTGCACTGCCATCGGGCTGAATAACACAATGTGGCTGGCTTAGCCCTTCAAAGTGTTGCTCGGTGGTATCACCCTTACTGTTTTGCGAGCTAATTAACCGCCCTGCATCATCGTAACTAAAATGTTGATGCTGTTTGTTCTCAGGAGCTTTTTCGTCAAAAGCAATGGTTTGCGCAAGCTGGCCGTGCTCATTGTATTTATATTGAGTCAACAAACCTACGTTATTAATGGTGGCATTTACACGGCCTAAACTGTCGTAGCTATAACGAATAAGCTCATCGTTATGGTGCTTGGCTAAAAGCTCGCCTTGCTCGTTCCATACAAATTTAGTGACTTGCCCATCTTTATTTATGTGTTGGGTTAATTGGCCAAATTTGTCATAGCTGTAAAGTACGGTACGACCGTCGCCAAAGGTTTCACTTTGCAGCAAACCCGCCACGCTATATTTACGGGTAATGGTTTGACCATCAGGCAAGGTGGTTAATACACGCTGACCCAATTGGTTGTAAGCAAATTTAGTGACACTGCCATCTGGCTGGGTTATTGATTCTAACTGACCATAAGGGGTATAGCTGTATTTTATTTCACTACTATCTGGCTTTATTTCCGTTATTTTTTGGCCTTGTGCGTTATAGCCGTATTGCCACACATTACCATTTGGGTCGGTGTGCTTAACTAACTTACCTTGCGCGTTATGTACAAAGTGCTCTTTATGACCACGCGAATCTATACAGGTTGTTTCACCAGCGTCTAAATTATATTCAAACTGATACGTATAGGTGTTGTTATCGCCCCACTGTTTTATACACTTAGCACTTGATGAGTAACTGTCCCATTCAAAATGATGGCTAAAGCCACTGGCACGGGTACGCTTAGTTAATAAGTTAGCGGCGTTATAGCCATAATGCTCTGTTTCACCCTGCTGATTTGTGGCGCGTACGAGGTTCTTGTTTTCATCATAATCATATTGCGCAAGTAACGGCGTAAGTAATACTGGCTTATTGTTATCGCCAGTACGGTAAGCCGAAATGTTTGCCAGCAACCCTTGCGGGTTATATTTTAAAATACAGCCACGCGCTTTATTTACCTCAACGCGATGCAAGCGCTCTTTCGCATCGTAATAAAAACCAATACTTTGGCCTTTTTCGTTAATAACTTTTTCGAGCAACCATGAGTTTTCGCCAGCTTTAAACGTAAGATGCTGATCATCCGGCGTTACCAATACTTGCTTACCATTAGTTTGGTAATGCAACGCCAAATTACTGCTTAATTGATAGCTCGATTGCCCCGGTTTTACTTTTTCAAAACGATGTTTAGCGCCATGCTCATCTTGGTATTCTAACCAGTAGGTGCCTTTTTGTTTTGGGCCTACTTTAGGTGGCGGTAAATAGTGCTCAGTTAGCTGCACCATAAAGTCATGTCGCCAACCATTACCCATAGAGCTGCATACATCCGCATGCGATGAACGGTATAGGCGTCGCCAAATTAATTGTTTACTGCCTGCCAGGGTGAAATCAATAAGCGGCAGTATTTCTTCACCCGAAAGCATAGAAACCGGATCAGAGCGGCATTCTTGTTTAGTGATTGGTTCTTCACTTGGGGTATTATTACTTGCACCGCCACTGTTTTTAGCCGGCGCTTGAGAGGCACTTTTACCTGAGGCTGTTGAACTGCTCTTACTACTTGGCTTTTTACCTGCTGCGCCGCTATTGGTGTTATCACTTACCTGAATGGCCGACTTAGCTTTTTGGTGATAACAACTAATTTTATCTGCAACCAAAGCTTGGGTTAATACACTCGCGGTTTCACGGGCTGACGCACCGCGCGAACAGCTCACTCCTGCAAGGTTAAGTAAGTTAATAACGTCTAAACGCTTAGCAGCGTCGCTTGTAAGCGCACTACCTACTTGCGCAATTTGATTTTTGGCACTTTCCGGCGTGTTAGCTGCTACAGCAACAAAGCCCGACGGCGCAGAACCTTTACCTGCGACGAGGCAAATTGGGTAACTTATTCCCTGTAAAACAACGGTATTACTTTGCATTAGCTGTGTACTTCCTCACTTATCCATAAGTATGATGCTGCACCTTGATGCTTAGCTTGCTCCTGTGAAAGCATTAATGCATAACTAAAATGCTCAACAATTGCAGGGCTTGTAGTTAATTGGTACAAATTAACCAACCCTTCTAGTGCGCCTATTTTCCCTAATTTATAATTGGGTAGTTCGTAATATGTGTGCTCATCAATTAAGCTAGTAAGTAGCTGTAAATTGTTTAGCCAACTATCATCGTCGACCCCATTTCCTGGTGCAAAAATTAAATCAATCTTATTCTCTGTTTGTTCAGCTAATCGCGTAAGCATACCTGCAAACTGATTATGTTTGCTAAAATCAATAGATGCTGCAATTTCATGGCTTACCTGCGACCACCCGCAAGGCACCATTTCAACTACAGCCAACGCACCACCTACACCTTGATATACAAACTGCTGCTGTTTATTTGCTTTAAAAGTTGCATCTAAAGCAATTACATTAAATTTTTGCCATTTTTTTTCACCGGCCAAAGCTATAGCAGAGTGTGCAGCTGTTGCACCATGAAAAATCAGCTCGTTGCTATGATCGGGGTATAACTGTTGTAAGCTCTGAGTTAATAACTGTTTTAGCTCATCTTGAAATGATAACGCTGGAAGTAACCAAATCATCGGCAATGTGCTGTCTGTGACTTCTGCCATTAATTCTTTAGATTTAATTATGCAATCGTAAACACAGGCATCCCAAGACTGCCATTGCAGTTCATTAAAAACAGCACTGTTATCGTCAAATAATAATGCATCTACGCTGCTAATATTTGGGGCAGAAAAGCATACCATCTCTATTGAAAATGCACTCATGATGCCACCTCGTCCTGAGCTTTATTGGCAGCGAGGTGTTGATAATAGCGATATAAGTTAAACACCCCTTGGCTATAGCTATCCATGGCTGATAAATAAATGGCATTAGGCACTTCATCAAGAGGCTGTCCTGCAATCAATCGTAAACTCGACATGGCGGTTTCATATTTAGGCCAGTTATGTTTTAACTGCTGCTGAAAATCTATTAACGCGCTTTCATCGCCTTGCCAAGCAAGTCGTTGAATATCGTATTCCACTAGCTGATCGAGTTTATCACCTAACATGCGTCTTATTAGCGCAATAATTAACGCGGGTTGCTCTACCTGTTGTAATAAAGAATTGGCTAAAACAATCAGTTTTACAAAACCGCTTTGTAATAAAATATGCAATGTATGATCAACCGATAAGGTATTACTGGCATGATTACTTAAGCTATTTACTTGCTCAAAATTTAATGACAACAAAAATAACGACATTAAGGGTGATAGATGGGCTTGCTCACTTAATGCATCAAAAATAGCCGTTAATATCTGTGGCTCGTGGTGCTGCGCAAGGCTGGGAATTTGATTTATAGTTGCCAGAGTTTGCGGGGGAATTTCATCATCAGCACTGTAAGCAAAAAACAAGGTGTTTAAATTTAATAGCCGAATTAAGTTAAAGCTATGCTGTTGAATAACCACTTTATTTATAATGATTTTAAAAAAAGCACTAAGCGCTGGCTGATTAAGCAGTTCATTTATAAATATAATATTTTTATTTTGTGGCAAGTTAGCCATAACTTCAATACATGCTTGGGCAACTAATTCATCGTTTTTAGTGTTAGTTATTATTTCGACTAGTTGCTCAGTGGTGGGCAATTTAAAATTATTTTTTTGATTATTGTTTTTTGCGTTTACCCAGCAGCTTTCTAATAGGGTTTTTCTTAAATAACGAACATGACCTACACACGTAAACGGGCACAATTGAGCGTTACTAATTTGTAGTAATTGTGCTTGATGATCACTTAAATAGGTCGCTAGCAAAGTTAGCCACCAATTAAAACAGTTGGGTTGCCCACAACGATTTTTCCGCCGTGGCCACTATCATCGCCCATTCTGGCAGCGGGTTTACCATTAATTTTAACGCTCCCCGAGCCTGTTTTTACGCTATCTGGCGGGCCAATACACACTATCATGTCGCCTTTGCGCGCCGCGGGCATGCCACCTATTAACACATTGCCAGAGCCGGCAACTATAGGTCCACCCACATGTGGAACTTTAGCGGTCACTTTAGGGCATACATGCATATGACCAATTGTAGCAGCGGGTTTACCCATTTTGACTCCTTGTCGTATTTTTGCTTGTTTATGAAATACTATTCATACAGTGGAATAACTAGTAGCTTGTTAGTCGTTACTAATAGCGAAATTTCTTCAATTAGCTCATCTTTACTGTGATCAGCAAGTGCCACTGTGCTTTGAGTTGCATATTGATATAAATTTGAAATTACATTTTCACTATTAAGTGAATCACTTAAATGAATAAAAAACTGCTGTGCATAATAGCCATTCATAGCTTTTAAATGACTTAAAGCAGGGCTTAATAATGGATCATCTGGCCTATTTATTGGTAAACACACTAGATGCGGTAAACCATAGCGGCAGTAAACAACGTGCCCGTTATTTGCAATGCCGTTTCTAAACCCTGATTGAAAGTTATTGACTATTTCCATCATTAATTTAACTTAATTACACCAGCAGATAAGGTAATGGCACTGCCATCTACTTTTACATTACTGCCTTTAATATCAATGTTTGTACCTTCAATAGTGATATTGCCACTACTGCTCATTTTAATTTGCGCAGAGCCTGTTTTTATCACTATTTCGTCACCCGCTTCAATATTAAGTGTTTTACCTACTTTTAAGGTGTCGTTTTCACCCATTTCCGCAATACGGTTTTTTGTAACGTTAAGATTGTCGTTATTAAGAATTTCAACATTACGATCGTTATCTATTTTTTCGTTTTGATCGTTTTTAACGTAAAGCTGTTTATCTTTTTCGGCTTGCATATACACAAGCTCGCTGCCTTTTTTATCCTCAAAGCGCAGCTCATTGAAATTATCTGCTCCACCTTCTTTAGTTGAGCGAGTTTTAATACCGCTTTGCGTTTTTTCGCCCGGTAAAGCGTACGGAGGCATTAAGTCTGCGTTATAAACAGCACCACTTATAATAGGTTGATCTGGGTCGCCATTAATAAAATCAACCAGAACTTCTTGACCTACGCGAGGGAAGAAAAATGCCCCCCACTTTTTGCCGGCCCAGTTTTGTGCAACTCGGATCCAACATGAACTTTTAGAATCTTTTTTGCCTTCGCGATCCCAATCAAATTGCACCTTTACGCGGCCATATTGGTCAATCATAATTTCATCGGCGCTATCACCCGTTACTATGGCTGTTTGTACACCATTGATAACCGGTTTCTTTTTGCTCACTTGCGCTCTGTATGGAATATCTTTTGGCACACATTCAAAATGGTTAGAATACACTTCTTCACTTGATGCTTGTGCAGCGCCTGATTGGTTTGGTACTACAATCGATGTCATCATCGAAGTAATAGCAAAGGTTTTACCTTCAAGGCGTGGGTCTTCATGTTTTTTGAAACTAAACAGTTTACCAACAGAAAATGAGCGGCAGTCACTGCGCCCGCTTGAGAGCTTCATGTCTCTTTGTAGCGACTCTAATTGTACAGATGCCAAATTAGCCGCGCGAGGATGGCACTCTGCCTCTGCTGTATATTCAAAAATTTCTGATACCGATTGCGTGGGTAACTCGGCATTTGCTTGCTCTGCATCAGGGTAACGCGACGGCTGTTTAAAATCGTAGCCTAAACGCTTAAAACTGCCTGGCGCTAAGCTTAATCCGCCTTGCCAACGCGAAACATGAGATTCGCTTAAATGGCCAGTTGAATGAACAACTTTAGCCTCACCACACGTTTCATAGGCAGTGATATCATCTGCCAAAACTAATGTATGGTTGCTTTTTGTATGCTCAAAGAAGTAAAAAATACCTTCGCTTTGTAATAAGCGTTGGATAAAGTCAAAATCTGACTCTTGATATTGCACACAGTATTCGTATTTGGGGTAGGTTTTACTGGTTTTGTCTGAAAAAGCCACATTGTGTTGGCCAAACAAATCAGCAAATATATCTTTTATTGTTTTCTTTTGGAAAATGCGGCTGTTCTTGCGATTACGCATAGAAGCGGCAAAAGGCACAATGGTAGCTTGATAATCAATGTAATTTTTTTGTTCATCAACGTCCGCAGTACGACTGCCGTTAGAAACAAGCTGACTCACAATACCGTGATAATAACGCTCTCCCCCACCTTCGGCATTTTTTACCTTTATCGATACCGGCTTGCCAACCAGATCTTCATGTGCAATTTGTTGGCCTATGGTGTACATATTGACCGACATAACAAACAAATCTGACATGGCTTCTTGTGCAACGAAGCGCGTTAAATAAAGGGCGTCTTTACCAACAGGGGTACTAATTTGAATTACGTTTTTATCTTGTGTTGCTTTTTGCATTCCTTGCTTTTCCCATCCTGAAGATCAAAAAAAGCTCTGAGCATAAGCCCAGAGCTACAATCGGGTAACAAATATTACATTTGTTGACCTTTAACACCGCTGTAACCATATACTAGTGGCGCAGTGATGTTGTTTTGATCGTCAGTAGGTGTAACAGTCATCATCATTTCAGTGTAGCTGATAGTGATTGTTTCAATTGGACGGTCGTTTTGAACTGATACTGAGTAGCTAGAGATCATGGCATCTGTAAGTTCGATTTTCATGATTTCTTCAACTTTATCACCTTGTTTAGTGATATGAAAAACAGCAGGTAGACCTTTACCAATAGTTGCTTCTTTGAAAAGATCCGGAGATGCTTTATCTTGAAGCTTAGTAATAGTCACGTCGCCTAGACGAGTAGAGCTAGATTCACGATCCATCGCTGTACCAGTCGCTGAGCTAATTTCACGGCTAACGTTCCAATCTAAAGATAAAACTGTAATTAAATCTTTGAAAGACTCGGCAGTAGTTTCGCCTTTGATTGAACCGTATTTTAAATATGTATTTGCTTGCATTTGATAATGCTCCTTTTTATTAAACAATATTATCCATTATGTGGATTCGTTTACTTTGGTTACCCAAAATTCCTTGAAATCATTATCTCTAAAACAGCAATGAAAAGGTCTTCAGAATTCCTTTCCCTAGATGAAGACAATGTCTCAAAAATTCCATGTTTCTATATAAGACACACGAATTATAATGCTCTAAAACTAAAGAAACAACCATAAAAACAGGTTATTTTAAATTAACTTTAGTTAGCTCAATATCAAACTCATTATCCTTAATTAACAATGAGATAGATGTCACTTTTTCACCATCAACCATGCTCGAAAGCAAAATTTCAGACAATAGTGGTAGTACTTTATTCTGTAATATGGTGTGAATGTTTCTTGCACCCGAACCGGCATTTTGACAATTAGCAATAATGTGCTCAATCACGTCATCGTTATACGTTAATTGCGCATCATAATGCTTTTTAACACGCTTAATAATTTTGCTAATTTGCAGCGCTGCAATTTGGGTCAGAATTTCATCACTTAACGGAATATAAGGAATAACATTAATGCGCCCTAAAAATGCGGGTTTAAATGCGCCTAATAAATCATCTTGTAATGCTTTTAATAAACCTTTAATACTCGGCTTACTTTCTTCATCTTCAAATAAACTCATTGTGGTATCAGTACCCACATTTGAGGTCATAATAATGATGGTATTTTTAAAGTCGATATCGCGACCTTCGCCGTCCTTAATCGTACCTTTATCGAATACTTGATAGAAAATATCTTGCACGCCTGGATGGGCTTTTTCCATTTCATCAAGTAGCACCACACTGTATGGTTTTCTTCTTACTGCTTCGGTTAAAATACCACCTTCGCCATAACCAACATAACCCGGAGGTGAGCCAAGTAGTAATGACACTTTATGCTCTTCTTTAAACTCAGACATGTTAATAACTGTTACGTTATCTTCACTGCCATACACTTCTTGTGCTAGTGAAAGCGCGGTCTCTGTTTTACCAACACCGCTTGGGCCTGCCAGCATAAATATACCATTAGGGCGACTTTCGTCTGCTAGCTGCGCACGGGAGGTTTGCACCACTTTAGCCATAAGTTCAAGCGCATGATCTTGGCCAACTACGCGTTGTTTCATTTGCTCAGCTAAATTTAAAATGCCATGAATTTCATCTTCATGCATTTTACCAACAGGAATACCAGTCCAATCAGAAATAACCTGTGCAATCAATTCTTCATCAACTTGCCAATGCACCATATTATGTTCGTACGAGGCTAGCTTAAGCTTGCTTTCTTTTAACTGCTCAAGTACTTCAGCAGAAGAGTCTGCATCGTTGGTGTTAATCGATTCTAGCGCTTGGTTTAACTCGGCAACTATATCCTTCTCAACATTGAACTGCTCATTTAATGGTTCCAGTTGCTGTTCAATCTCAACTAGTTCAGATTTAAGTGCTGATAATTGTTCGCTGTGATCTAAACCGGTTTTTTGCTCACGATTTAACATTAAAACTTGCGCTTCAATTTCACTAAGCCTGTTAATTAACTGCTCAATCGCATTAGGTGTCGATGCTTGACTCATAGCAACACGAGCACATGCCGTATCTAACAATGCAACGGCTTTATCGGGTAGTTGTCTGGCAGTAATGTATCTGTGCGATAGATGCACTGCACTTTCAAGTGCTTGCTCTGAAATAAACACTTTATGATGTTTTTCCATCACAGGAACTAAACCACGTAGCATAGCAACCGCTTTTTCTGGTGTTGGCTCTTCAACTTTAACCACTTGGAAGCGACGTGTTAGTGCAGCATCTTTTTCAAAAAACTTTTTATATTCAGCCCACGTTGTTGCTGCAATAGTGCGTAACTCCCCTCTTGCTAGAGCAGGCTTAAGTAAGTTAGCAGCATCATTTTGACCTGCTTGTCCGCCACTACCAATCATAGTGTGAGCTTCATCTATGAAAAGAATCACAGGATCAACAGCGTTTTTCACTTCATTAATTAGCGACTTCAAACGATTTTCAAATTCACCTTTCATGCCCGCACCCGCTTGCAGCAAAGCCAAATCTAGGCTGTGCAACTTAACGTTTTGTAATACTGCAGGTACATCTTTTTGAGCGATTCTTAGGGCAAGTCCTTCAACCACAGCGGTTTTACCTACACCCGCTTCACCCGTTAATATTGGATTGTTTTGACGACGTCTGGTTAAAATATCTACCATCTGACGTATTTCGAAATCACGGCCTAAAATTGGGTCTATTTTTCCCGCTTTTGCTTGAGCGGTTAAATCGACGGTAAATTGATCTAAGCTTGGTGTTTTAGATGAACCATTTGCAGGTGTTGTAGCACTTGCAGTGGTGGTATTACGTTCTTGCGATTGGGCAACAATTTCAGGCCATGCATGTAGTAGTTGTCCGGGTTCTATATTATTGAAAAGCTTGCTACAACGCGTTACTAAACTAGACAAGGTATCGTCTTTTGTAAGCGTATAAATAACGTAAGCACTGCGAATTTGCTCATCAGTAAATTCTATACTGGTGCTTAACCATGATTGTCTAAGTAAAGTAGTAACATGTACCGACAGACTAGGCGACGAATCACTGCCCGTTTTAAATGACTCTAATGATTGATTTAAATCTTGCTTTACCTGATCAATATCAATATCGAAAGCACCGAATATGAGTCTAACATCGTCTAGTTGCTGCTCAATCATAGCTAACAGCCAATGCTCTAATTCAACCGTAAAATGGCTGCGGCTATTACAAATTGCGACCGCTGCTTCTAAGCTCTTTCTACAATCTGGGCTTAGTTTCTCAACTAATTTGTTTAATGTCATCGTTGACATACACTGTTCCTTTTAATTTTAATTATCCTTTAAACGATAACTTAGTAGGGTTAAATTTAGGGGTGTTTTTACTCGCCATTAAAAAGCTATTTGCGCCTAGTTGGCATTCACTTTTTGACAGCTGCACCGCATCAAGTTGTTGAAAATCTGACTCAATAACAAGTCGAAATGAAATAGCATTGCCGGCATAGTCTTTGACAATTTTTTTAGCTAATTCAAATAACTTGCCTTTAGGTAACAAGGATTTTGCTTTATCAAAATCGCGGGTACTGATATGGATCTCGATATTAGAAGAAATATCCCATATCTTTTTACCAATTACCGTATCAACACCTAAGCGGGCATGTTGTCCCTCATAAAGGCGTTCACTTGCTAAACATGTTTGCTCTTGTGGCTTCAAATCGTGCCACTTACCTATCATTTGTTTAATGACAACATCACAGCCAAGATATGAGCTCAGTACACTTTTTAAGTCAAAAGCATTGCGAATTTTTCGGCTATAAAGGCCTGAAAAGTGCAACTGATGTTCATCATAACCGCCGCTTAAAAGCCCTAATATTTGCGTGTATGGGTCTTTGTTTTTATCTTTATTTATATGATTTAAAGACGGTTTATATTTTTTCCACGCTCGATAATATAAAGACACCAAACGGTGATTAAACATGTCGTAAAAGTCGCGCATGGTTGTATCTTTATAGCGAAGACGCTGCATCACCAGTTCGCTATAAAATTGAGGCAAAGCGCCCGAACAACCCGTTAATCCCATAAAAGAGATCTGCATGTTGACTTTATGTAAGCCATCTTCAAAGCTTGCTTGTTCTAATTTTGTGATAGCGTTACCTGGGTAACCAAATTTTTGAGTTGCGGTAAACTTAATTAACTCTTGCTTTGGACTACTGTCATACCCTACGTAGCGATACTCCAAGCCATGCTTTTTCAGCTGGTTTTCAATAATGAAAACTGCTTTATAAAAGTCAACTTGTGACGCTTGAGAAATAATATGTTGGATCATATTAACGGGCTTTCCCCAACTCGCGCAGGCCATTGGTAATACACTTGCTCTTGTTCTTTTAGCCTTAAACTAACGCGAGTAAAGCTATTAATTGCTGCAAATTGCGCAAAGAAATGATCGAGGATAGAGGCAAAGAAAAACATGCCACTACCTGAAAAGTCATCATTGGCGAAGGTAATTTCAATTTCACTTCCCGTTGCAAAGCTTACTCGCCCTTTTTGCACAACACGAGCCGTTGCGGGTTCTACAACCACACGGTAAATATTATCAATAAGGCCTTTTGTTTGCGGAGATGCTCTAAAATCATAAAGGCGTAGCACTTCTTTAAGCTTATTACATGCATCATCTCCACTAAACGCGTCGAGCGTTAAATGATTAACTAATTGCCAACGTGTTGCATCGGCTAATATCGGTCTAACTGCATGAGTAAATGGAATTAAACATCTAATTTTTTTAATTACATCGCCGCGCTCTGGCATTAATAAGCCTAGCTCATCGTCTCCAAAAGGCATGCTCGCAGGGAGGTTTCGATTACTGCAATTAGCACGTACGGTTAGGACCGTGTTCCCTTCAGCATAATCCATAGCGCTATTTTCAAATCGTGCATCTACCAATGATAGAAACGATTCGGTGCCTGACTCAACATAACCCCCTGCCCATGAGGCAGTTTCTCTGCGGATATGCCAAAACAAATCATCGTGGCCTTGGTATCGTGGATGCGTTTGTCCATAAAACGGACAAACTATTTGTTTATTTCCCTTATGGTCAAAGGCAATTACTTCTGAAATACCAATTACTTCTGAAATCTCAGAGTCCATATAACGCGGCGTTAATTGGTATTCGTATTCGCTCAGCTCAGGGCGAATAGGTTCTAATTCTTGTTCAAACATATTAATTATGGGCGTACACCCCATCAAGAACATGTCTTTGTCTACTTGCTTTTCAAGCTCTGAAGATTCAGCATCAAGATAAATATACACTGTGCATTTATTAGAATTTTTAGGCAACGATGAGTGAATATTTTCAAGTTCAAAAAAACGAAACTTTTCAGGAAAGGTAAAGTTTTCGACGAGTAAGCGATAGCCGGCACTTGATCGCTGCGAATACGGTACAACCGCTTCATTTGCATCAAAGCCAACCGCTTTAAGTTGAGTTTTAGAAAGGTACTTTATACCCTCATCACCATTATCAAAAGCAATGCCAATAGCGTGCTTAAACAATAATTCATACACTTTAAGCGTATGATGCCATTGGCCATTTATAAATAATCGTAATTTTTCCAGTCCAGTTTCAGCCAGTGATACACCCGGGTATTCACCGGTTAGCTCAAGTTTGAAAATTGACTTTGCTTTCTCATGCCAACGTGGTTTTGGTGCCACAAAAGGACTGTTATCAAATTGCGCACTGGTAATTTCAACAGGCCATAAGTAAGTTTCATAACAGGTTTGAAACTTACATTGCTTCATTGACTCAACATTTGTTTCAACTTCACTCGCTCTTGGAATGACTACTCCCGTGGTTGAGAGGTTTTCAGCCTCTAATTTAACCACCGACATTGAAGGAATAGGCGCTTGATAGTCAGGTAACATTTGCCCTAATAAAGCATCAGTAAGCTCAGGAAAGCTATCATCTAACTTTTGCCTAATATTAGCCGTTAAAAATGCGAACGATTCAATTAATCTAGATACATGAGGGTCTTCAATATGATCATCGCTTAGCTTTAATCGCCCTGCAACTTTAGGGTATTTTTCAGAGAAGTCTTTACCCATATGACGAACAAACGCCAATTCACGATTGTAATATTTTAATAATTCATCGTTCATAAAGAAGCCTCAATAATCTTCATCCCTAAGTTCACAGGCTCAACTTCAGAGTCAAAGCTAATAAACTCAGGCTCTGGATCTGCATATAGTAAAGCGTTTATTCGCAAGTTTAATACTCTATTTACGGGTACTTCATCGTCAGTAAATACCTCAACTTCAATGAACCGAGGCTCAAATTTCAAAATTGTATTTCTAACGGTTTCACATAGCAGTGCCCGCCCTTCGTGAGAGCTCACCGACATACTCGAAAAGTCAGGTAAACCATACGATAAACAGGATGTTGCTAACTCTGCGTACTGTGCTGGCCACGTGTGCCATTGAATTCGCGCATTTAGCAGCGCTTCTATGTCTCTGCGCACATTTTTTCTCAGCTCACTAATGCTGATCCCCTCAGTACGAGATGGGGCATCCTGAAAGTCTGGCTCATCGTCAATGAGCCTATCTAAAATGGATGCTTGAAGCTGCTGCTTATGCTCTATCATAATTATTTACTATGCTTACTCAGCTGTTTCTAGGACGTTTATTTTAAGGTTTGGAACAGTGATGGCTTCATCGTTGACAAACAACATTTTCATTCCTTTACCTATAATAAATTCGTCTTGAAGTTCTTCCCAATCAGATACTTGGCCTAGCTTTTCTAGATCTGTATTTGAGTTTGCGTAAACTAGTGGCAAGTGAGCGGTACCCGATGGGCCGTCTTTAATAGTAATTTCAACGCGTAACCAAATACCCTCTAATAATGACGTTACAGGTTCTACTTTTAATGTTTCAATTTCATTAAAGTTAGCCAGGTAAAACTCGCCATTCGTGCCTAGCACTTCTAAATAAGGACTTAAGCTATCATCTAAATCTCGAATTGCTGATTGCTCGTCTTCAACACTCTCCAAGCGAAGCGCTTCCATTTGTTGTGCAAGACTGGCTGCTTCAGATGTTTCACCTTCAAGCAAAGCAACATGCATTTTTAAAAACAAGGTATCTAGCTCATTGGCTTCATGAAAAAGTTTAGGAATCCCCTTACCTTGATAAAAATCTACGCGCGATTGCTGGGCACGAATTAAATGTCTAAGGTTAACTGCACCTACAGCAAACTCTGGGTTCTTTTGCACCATAAAGTCGAGTTGTTTGTCTGCTTTTTCAAGCTCGCCATTAATGCAAAGTAATTCAGAATAAATACTTCTAATGTCAAAATTTAAAGGCTCATCTTGCAACTCGGTAGCGCAGCATAATAAAGCATCAGCAAGTTTTCCCTCGCGAATTAAACTGTGTATTTTTTTCATGATTATTCCTTTATTTTATGATGAGGACTGAGCTCTGTTATTAACTTAATACTCGAGACCATTTGGTCTAACTGAAAGTGGGGCTGTAACTGCAAAACCGAAAAGTAATGCCCCGGATTTGCTTTATTTTCACTTACTTTTATTTTTGCATTACTCAGTGGATATTTGCTTCTAATATGCTCAGACGCGGAGTCTGACGCAGTTGTGTAGTTATTTATCCAGGCCTGTAAATCTCTCTCACAGGCCTGTGCTGTGCTATAAGAACCGACACGATCTCGGGCTAATAATTTTAAATAGTGCGCAAAGCGCGATACACACAAAATGTATTGCAACATAGACGATAAGCGCGCATTGATATTGGCAGCACTTGAGTCGTAATTTTTTGTTTTTTGAACCGATGCATTACTGTAAAAAACAATATGTTCCGTATTTGTAACCGAAGAAGCTGGGATAAAACCGAGCTCAGAAAATTGCTTTTCAAACTTACTGGTTACTAATAAATCAAGTGGCGGCTTTGCCTCTTTTTGATAGGTATCGTTTGCAAAGCTATCACGAGCAAGTCCTGTTACTAATCCCTTAGAGACTTTACCTGGCTCTATACCACGAATGTGACCAAACCAACCGCTATCGCAGTAAGCTCTAATTATTGTTGATACGAATTGATACGCTGCACTGCCCCACAACATATCTGTTTCTGGATTTTTTATTTGTTCTTTGAAGTAAAAATCTTGATGGCGTTTGCCATCATTAACATAAGGCGGCCTGACTAATACATGAGGCAATGTAAAGCCCATGAAGCGGGCTTCTTCCATTTTTCTAAAACTTTGCCATTTTATATATTCAGGCTGTTCAAACTGATTAAATAAATCAGAGTAATAACCTAAATCTGAAAAGCTATCAGCACCAAATAAATTAGCCGATGCCGAACATATAAAAGGAGAAAATGCAGCAGCTGCCGTTCTTGATACCTCTTTTATGGTATCAATATCGTTGTAAATAGTGCCTGCTGAGCAACCATTACTAATTTCGTAATCACCAATTACAATACCAAAAGGCTCGCCTCCGGCACTGTCAAACTCGTTTTGATAAAGTAACTGAAAAAACATACTTTGATCAAAATCAATCGCTTTGTTCACGTCTTTTGAGAGCGTTGACCAATCACAATTGAGCAATTTAACTTTTACTTTTTTTTCTTTGTCTTGTTGCTCTGTTTGTAATAATAACCACCATAGATTACGCCAGCTAGCTTCTAAACGTTGAAAGCTATTAGCATGAATTATGTGGTTGAGTTGCGATGAAATAAGCTGATCGAGTTCAATAATTACACGTTGTAAATAAGGACTTAAAGACTCCTTATTCCAAGAAAGGGGAGAATCAGAAGAGCCTTCAAGCCATAACAATAACGCTTTATCTAGGTTTTTTTCATTTAAAAACCTATCGAGCAAAGCGTCATTATCACTAATTCGAGACTGTGACTTTTGTTGAAAAGTGAAGTCTTGATTTATAAATGAAAACTCTTCGTGATTCATTCTATTGCATCATCCTTAATGCGAGAGAGCGGTATTATTAACCGATCTCTGGGATTTTAGCTACAAGACGTAAAGAAGACGTTAGTTCTTCCATTTGTAACCAAGGTTTCAACCAAGCAACAGCGTTGTAGGCACCAGGTTGACCTGGGATCTCTTTTACAGATACTTTCGCATCTGCAAGAGGGTAACGTGCTCTGATGTCTTGACCACCGCCCTCTGTCGCATTTACATATGACAGGATCCAACGGTTTAACCATGATTCAACGTCTTCAGCTTCCATAAAGCTACCAATCTTATCGCGTGCCATTACTTTTAAGTAATGCGCAAAGCGAGAAGTTGCCATTAAGTATGGTAAACGAGCTGAAATAGCAGCGTTAGCCGTGGCATCAGGCGTTGAGTAAATCTTTGGTTTTTGACAGCTTTGACCGCCAAAGAAAACAGCATAATCAGTATTTTTATAGTGACATAGAGGTAAGAAGCCTAACTGACTTAACTCTGCCTCACGACGATCTGTAATGCCAATTTCTGTTGGACACTTAAGATCTGGGTCACCATCATCACTAGTAAAAATGTGAGTCGGTAAGCCCTCCACTTTACCGCCGCCCTCAGCACCACGAATAGCAGTACAGAAACCGTATTGAGAAAACGCAGCGGTCATGTTAGTTGCCATAGCGTATGCTGCATTACTCCAACAGTAATCACCATTATCAGTGCTCACTGAACGGCCGTCTTTTGGTTCAACTTCAAACTCTTCGTAGTTGAACTCTTCAACTGGTTTTGACGCTGCACCATAAGGTAAACGCGAAAGGAAACGCGGCATAGTAAGTGATACAAAGCGTGAATCATCGCTGTCTCTAAATGAGCGCCATTTAGTGTATTCTAATGATTCAAATACTTTTTCTAAATCACGTGGTTTAGTAAGCTCTTCCCAATTATCAAAACCAAATAAAGACGGTGAAGAGGCAGCAATAAATGGACAGAAGCCAGCTGCAGCCACATTAGACATTAAGCTTAATGTTTCAACATCTTCAGGGTGATTAGTAAATTCAAAGTCACCTACGATAGTGCCATATGGTTCACCACCTGGAGTACCAAATTCAGACTCGTAAATTTTCTTGAAGGTTTGGCTTTGATCAAACTCAACGGCTTTACTTAAGTCTTTATGTAACTCTTTTTTCTTCATGTTTAAAACACGAATTTTTAATGTAGAACTTGTTTCAGAATTCATCACTAAGTGATGCAAACCGCGCCATGAGCCTTCAAGTTTTTGAAACTCATCCGAGTGCATCACCACACTTAGCTGTTTTGAGATTTTTTGATCGATTAACTGAATAGCTTCATTAAACGTCACAGTCATGTTTTTATTCCATTGAACCGTGCCTTTTAATGCTTCTTCGGTTAATGTTTTTAGTAACTCTTCAGCACGGCTCGACTCTGTTTGTTTAGTCGCACCAATTGCTTGCTCTAATAGTGAAGAACTTACTTCTGATACCGATTCTGATTCTGTTGCTAATTGTTCAGTGCTCATTTATCAGTCTCCTCTAAGTTAAGTTCTTTAGCCATCGAGTCTAAGCTTGCTGTATTGCTTAATACTTCTTCGAGTACATTTTCAAGCTCTTCTGAACGGTCAATCTTGGTCATCAAGTCACGCAGCTTGTTGCGCGTTTCCATCAATTTGCGTAAAGGTTCTACTTGGTTTACAACCGCAGCAGGCTCGAAATCGTCAATCGACTTAAAGTTCAAGTTAACTTCAAACTGAGAACCATCATCCGTTAATGTATTGTCTACTTTTAAACGCAGAGAAGGACTCATACGTTTTAAAACATCATTAAAGTTATCACGATCAATTTGAATAAAACGTCTATCTTTTAGTGGTTTAAGTGCTTCTGTGTTATCACCAGAAAAATCACCCATTACACCTACTACAAAGGGTAATTCTTTTTTTACTGCCGCGCCCTCAGTTTCCACATCATAAGTGATATGTACTCTTGGTTTACGAACTCGTTTTAACTTATCATGGATACTCATTGAGAACTCCTTTTACTATGTTTCAGTTTCGCTGATCTTAATGCCAGACAACTTAAAGTATCCAGTCCTAGCATCACTATCTGTAATTAACTCATTTAATAACTCAGGTAGCGATAATTCGCTCCATCGAATAACTTGTTCTATCGTGTAAGACATTGGTGAATGAGGTTCAGTCTTTCTGAAAAATGTCGCAATTTCTTGAAGTTTTTTTATTGCGTTTTCTCTCGAATCAATCTCATCACTGACACGCTTTTTAGGTTGCGCTGCGTCTGCTTCACTCGCATCTTCAACCGCTTCCTCTTCAGGCTCAGCATTTGCCTTATCTAATGCAATTTGTGCTGCTTCAAGTTTATCTGCTGCAACATGGTTTACCGCAGCTAAGCTCACTTCTAATGCTTGTTTAATATTAGACGTAGGTTGTGGCTCACCCGTTACCTCGTCCATAACCTCACTCAAAGCGGCAAACTTTTCTATCGCGTCTTCAATATCATTTTTTAAAGATACAAAAAACTCGGTACTAGTTTCGGCTGCACTTTTTTCAAGCTGTTCAAAATCAACGGCACCTTGGGTTATCTTCTTTTCGCGTTTTTCATCACTTAAACGTGAAATGTCATAACCTTGCTGATATTCCCAAAAAGAAAAAGGATCCATACTGACACTGTCTGTCATGTATATACTTTTAATTGGAATAATTAACGTACCTTCACCAGCACTGCCATTTAAGCCAACTAATGCAGACACTTTGTCTGAAATTTCATCACCGTCATCAAGTGTTGGATAAAGTGACTCAAAATGATGTTCCAAAAGGTGCTTAGCAACACTAAAACCAAACGCAATGCCTTTAAAGCCATGAACGCGGCATAAGCCTTCAATTAGCCATGCTAGGTATTCTATATCTTTACTTTCGGTTTTAATTGCCTCACTACATTGCTCAAGTAACGGAATCCAATCTCGAGAAAGCGAAGCAATTCCTTCTTCATCGACTAACGCATTTCTTTCAGCCGCACGAAGTTGGTTTCTTAAATCTTTTAAGGCGTAGTAAGTAGACGTTGGAGAGACATCTGAGCGCGGATCACTACCTGCAAACTCAGTATCTGAAATAGGGGAAATATACTCTTCAAATAAAAACATTCCATTGTCCTAAATATTATCCATATTCTCTAAAGCTTAGAGCGTGAATAATATTACATTCTTTAAATTAAATTACAAGCTTCAGCGCCATTGTGCCGATAAGCTGGCTAATGTTATTTTATAAATAATTGAAATAACAGTTTTTTTGTTCCTGATATATTTACAATTTTTTTCTTAAATATACTAAAACAGGCTTAATCAGCTACTTAGTGAACAATGGAATCGTTGCCTCATCTTGTATATTGCAAGATTGTATCGATTGATTGGCATCTACATCATCATATTTCACTAAAATACAAGTTACGTTATCTTTAGCACCTCTGACTAACGAGGAGTGCATTAAAGCCATTCCTGAATCAATAATACTACTGGGCTCTAATGACAAACATATGTCTTCATCTGATAATTCACCGGTAAGGCCATCTGAACACAGTAAAAAGATGTCGCCTTTGTTTATCTCACCCTCAATTACATCAACTTTCACTTCATCCATTACCCCTACAGCACGGGTAATAACGTTAGATAATGGGTGGCTTTTAGCTTCTTCAACAGAGATCATTCCCTCGTCGATTAAGTCATTAACTTGACTATGATCTCGAGAAACTTGCGTTAGTTTGCCATTACGTAATAAATAGGCCCTGCTATCACCAGCCCATAATATGTAATAGCGCTCATTCTTAACAAACAAAGCTGTTACTGTACTGCCAGCTGTTTTATTGCTTAAATATTCAGCGCTATATTGAGTTAGTTGCTTATTTGCATCTTCTATGGCGCTAACAATATGACTTACGGTCAGGTCTTCTAGCCTGAGCTTTTCAACAGTAGTTCTAATCACATCAACCACTAATTGACTAGCAACTTCACCCGCTTCATGCCCGCCCATACCGTCAGCTACGACCCATAAGTTATGGCTGTTAATTTCAACGTGCGCATCTTCATTTAGCTGCCTCACTGCACCTCTATGAGTTATGGCATAACTTGTACTTAAATTACTAATCACTATTCTTTACCTGTGTGTAGTTCCATTCCCAATGCTTCCAACGTCCATCGAGCATAGCGGCTACTTGATTAACTGGCGGTAAAGCTGACGTGATCAGTACCATCGGTTTTATATTACAAGAACCATGTGTCCACCAAACACTATAATCACCATACTTTTTATGTAAAATAGCATGCATGGCATCTTGTAAAATATGATCGCTTAACTCTGTACCTGAAAACTCTAGTGCGACTGCTTGTTTGTTTTTATCTTTTGAATTGGCATAACTTACTTGCTTTTTATTTGCAGCAACTTCACTTAATGTACTGGCTAGTTCTTTTCGCCAAGAGAACAAATCCACAGAGCCATCAAGTACTTTAAGAACAGCATCTTCGTACTCTAATGAAAAAACACCAGAATGAAGCACATCAACCGGAGCAATATGAGTTGCACGAGTTACTGTTAGTGGATAGTGCCTTCCTACTGCATCCATACTGGGCAATAACGTACCCATAATGCCAGTATCACCTACAATATTGGGGCTTAAGGCAAAGTGCCAAACAGGGCCTGTTAGGTAGCTTTCTTGCCAAACATCACCAAGTTGCTCTTTGCTCACAGCAATGGCAGCTTGTAACCATTGCTCCCAATGCTCTGAAAACTCTTTAGTTACGTTATCTTGAACAAAGTCGCCTAAACAAGGCACCTTGCCAAGATAACCAATATCTACAATCGGGTCGGACATGAAAACTTCTCTACACTGCTGTTCCAAAACGGATGCCTGATTGAGCTAGGCAGTAATTCTACTTTTGCATTGTTCCCCATCAAAGAGAAATGTAACTCTAGATCTTGACGGGTTTTGCTGCGCTTTTCACTGAGCTCATCTAGCATTCGATAAAGTGACCACTCGCCTTGATAAGTCGTGTTAATTGAACGCCCACCGTTTGGCGGTGTAAACACAACGCGAGTTTTACTTTGGCCACTGGCGCCAGGCCATACAAAGTTTGTAACCTTGAGTGGACCATGACGGTAAATCATTGACTGGCCATCAATTTCAATCATTAAACTAGATACCGTTTTATCTAAATTAAAAGTACGTAAGCCAAACTCAATTCGGGGTGTATCACTACCACGTTCAAAAAATGCGGTTTGAATTTTGAAAGCGTGCTCAAACATTTTTAAGGTGTTATTGCTAATACCAATATCTTTTTCAAATTTCCACGGGCTAGAGCTCATGTCCACACTCGGAGCTACATAGCTATTAAAAAAGTTATCTATGGTGCCATTGGGGCCAAAGAAGCGAGTAAAGTCTTTAATGCTGACTTCTTTTTCTGCCTGTGGAGCAAATGGGTAACGCCCCACAATTGCCGCGTTATACTCGCGCAACACTTTGCTTTTCCAAATTTCATTTAAATGTCTGTTAGCACTATTTTTGGTGATGTTGCTAGTATCTCTACTTATATCAAGCAACCAACTATTAAACGGATAAGGCAAATCACTACTTTGATACTCTAATTGGCGAATAAAACTCGGTTTACTCTTACCACTTATTTGATCTTTAATTGAGTATTTAAGCTGATCACCTCTATCAAGTTTAGTTAGATAAATATTCAACTCTCTTAAGTTTTTCTGAATATTATCAAGCTGCTGAATGTCTATATCGATAATATCTTCAAACGCCTCTTCGACTTGATAGCCCGGTAGCTGTACCTCAAACTTAGGCGCTTCGTCAGGTAAGAAGCGTTTGATTCGATTTGCTTTCGTTTGCATCGCAACTTTAGCTGCATTAGCCGCAATATCCCCTGCGACTTTTTGATTTTCAGAAACAGGTAGCTTAGTTAGTTGAACATTCTTTTTAACTGCATTGATGATATTTTTTATTGGCGCTTCTGAGCCTGCTAATACATCAGTAATATTCACACCCTCAGCAGGTGAGCTGTATTGATTAAGACTCAAGTCATCTAAAAACGACTGCCAATAATAGATATAATCTTGAAAGTAACGTTGCTCTAGCTTCTTTTCTATCTCTGCTTTAGAAATATCATACGTGCCAGAGGCTTCTTGACCATACACCCAGCTACTGGCCATTAAGTTGCCAAGCATTTTTCCTTTTTCAATATTAAAAATGCCATGAAAACCGTTAAAAGTGTATAGCCCCGGAATACTGCGCGTTAAATCACCATTATTACGAAAAGTAAATTTTTGCGCACTTTCAAAGCTAATAATATCGGTTAATCTGAAAGGCGGAATACTGCTATCAAGAAAATCAGCTTGAAGTCGCTGGTATGCTCTTTCTGCAATCGGTAGTTTAGTGAGTTCTGCACGAGCTACGCGAACCGCCTGATTATCTATTTCGGTTTGTGTTACGCCCTCTTTTAACAACGCAGCAATATGATTCATCAACTCATTACGCGTCTGCATGTTCAAATCACCAGGCAAATTTCTATCTAAATATGCACTAAACCAAACGGAAATATCTTCACTTTCAAAATATTCAGGTTTAAATAGCATTAAGTAGCATCTGAGCGTTTCATATAAATAGCTAAGGTGCTCTGGGTGAGCCTCCATTTCCTTTATTAACGTGTTTGCAATGAAGGGCTCTAAATAGGTTTGCAAAGAACGTTTGTAAGCATTAGCAGAAGACTCTTTAATTTCAGTAAGCTTATTAAAGCCAACTGAAGATGCATCTTCAGGATCAATTAACTGAGCATTGGTTGCTGGCAAGTTTCTTAATGCATTTAGTCTGTCATTTAGTACCAGTAAATTATTTCTATCAAAAGAAGATGAGTCTAGTTCTTGGTACGTGGCAACTGCTTCATCTGTTGCATCAATTAAGTTGCTATTCCACGCAAAGCTGAAATACCAAGAAATTGAAAAACCGAACAAAGCAATACACGCAAGTGACACACTAGCAATTCGAAGCCACTTATTCTGTTTATCATGGTGTTTGTTAGTGCTTGCTAAGTTTTGCTCAGGGAAAATAACGCTCTCTAAAACGTTTTTAATAAAAAAGCTTTTAGATTGGTTTATGTAATCGGTTTTATCTGCACTTGCATCATTTAAAAAGCTCGAAGGGGTACCCTCTTGAGTGGCGCTGGTTAGATACACGCCTCTAAACATAGGTAACTCTTCATAAGCGTTAGGAGTAAAAATCTCTTTCAAGAAGTCATCAGCAACGCCTTGTAACACACGTAATTGTCTGGGGAACTCAAAGATTTTAGCTCGAATAGCTTCATTACGTTCATTGATCAATCGACGGTTTAACATCTCTGTAAGTTTAGAAATTAAAGCGTGGAATTCTTTATTGAATGCATCGACTTGGGTATCTTTGTCTAAATCAAGCTCAAAGGTGATCCCCCAAACTTGCTCACATTCTTCCTCAGTAAGTTCGCCAAAGAACTCTCTGAATCCTTCAATTAAATCTACTTTAGAAAAAATAACATAGACAGGAAATGTCATACCAAGCTGGTTTTGCAATTCTTGAAGGCGTTGTTTTATAGCACGCGCATGAAGATTTCGCTCAGTTTTGGTCTGACTCATAAGTTCAGAAATCCCCATACTGATCATTACCCCATTTATAGGGCGCAATGGGCGATGCTTTCTTAGTAAGCCGAGAAAGCCTTCCCATGCTCTAGAGTCGTGTTTAGCGTGGCTACTTTGCGTTGTATAACGCCCTGCGGTGTCGATTAATACCGCTTTATTGGTAAACCACCAATCACAATTGCGCGTACCACCAACACCATGCACTAAATCAACCCCAAGCTTATCCTTTAATGGGTAATCTAGGCCTGAGTTATGAATAACCGTTGTTTTACCTGCGCCAGGTGGACCAATCATAATATACCAAGGCAATTGGTATATATTTTTACCTTTAAATAGTTTTACGTCTTTGAGTAAATCTATGGCTTCATTCATTCTGGTTTTTAGAGTGGTTATTTCTTCGTTAACTTCACTACTGTTTGCATCGTTATTATCTATTAACTCATCTGCCATTTTTTCATCACGTTTGCTTTGCTGCATAAGGCGATAAATTTTGGTTACTGAAAAAACGAGTACTATCAATAAAATAGTTAATAGTCTTGCTGCGACACCGGCAAGCGGAACATAATCGGCCACTGCAATTAAAGGACCACCAAACCAAATTAATAATGATAAGGCTAAAAAACCGATAATTAACATAGCGGTTCGAGACGTTAGTGCGTAGGTTATTTTCTTAAATTTTTGTGAGAAACTCATTACAGCCTCATTAAAATAATAGATCGATTTCAATTCTGCGGTTTAACGACCGAGAAGCTGAATCTGAATTGCTGGCGATAGGCTCTGCTGCGCCCTTTCCTTCTGGCCATAGACGACCGCTCAAGTTGGTGCTTTTAGCCATTAAATTAGCAACCTGTGTTGCTCTAGCTAAAGATAGATGCCAATTAGAAGGGTACTTATCAGTGCTAATTGGTAAGTCATCTGTGTGACCTGTTATGAGGACTCGCCCTTTAGTTCCTTCTAGGCTTAACGCTAACTTCTCTAAAATAGGCTGGAATGAAGGGAGAAGTTGCGCGTCTCCTTGCTTAAACAAGTTTTCACTGTTGATTGTAATGCGGATCCCATCTGAGGTTTTAGCAACGGCAACAATCCCCATTTTAATTTCTGTTTGCAACAACTGTTCAAGGACACGTAATTGCTGATCTTTTTTATCAACCGTCTGGTTGACTGCTAAGGGGTGAATACCGGCTAGCTTTTCATTAATCGCAACAACATCATTATTTAGTTTCATATTTATTGATAAATAAATCATCAATAATATTAGCCCCAATACAGAAAATATAACCCATAGCGGAACTTGATTTCTCAGTTCAACACCGGCTGCTACTCTTTGCTTCCAG
Source organism: Pseudoalteromonas sp. P1-16-1b (assembly GCF_001401785.1). Taxonomy (GTDB): domain Bacteria; phylum Pseudomonadota; class Gammaproteobacteria; order Enterobacterales; family Alteromonadaceae; genus Pseudoalteromonas; species Pseudoalteromonas undina. Next base: position 186,551 of record NZ_LKGQ01000001.1, read on the forward strand.
TTTGGAGACAGCTTGTTGTTAATTGGCCCATTAAGTTGGTTTAATAAATGATAAAGTTGTGAACGATATTCTTCGATTTTTGTATCACCGCCGGCACCTAGGCGATATTTACCTTTAAACCCTAAATTTAAGCAGTGATATTGCAACTCTAAAAACTGTTGATTTCTTTCTGGTTGACCTAAGCCTGAATCAAGTAACGTATAAAAATATTCACCGCCAAATGTTTCTTTATGAAAAGTAGAAAGTAGACTTTCATCTGCCCATTCCATTGAACTCCACTTTGAGTTCAATACAGACTCATCAAGAATGGCACACAAACAATAGCGCGAATTATTGATCACTTCTTTTGATAAGTGCTGATTGCGAACTTCCACTTCAAATCGTTTGATTGCCTCAACACAACGATGTTTAAGCGCTGCGAGGTTGCTCATTTCAAGCGATTGATTAATTGAAATTACAAGAGAAAAACAATCGGTTGCTGCTTCTAACAAAGGATTTTTAAATATCGATACTTTGTTACTACCTAATGGCTTTGAAGAAGGTGGCTCGACCGACATCACTGTTTTATCAGCATCATTTTGTGCCGGATTACTACTTGGCGTATTTCGCCCTAATCGACCTGGGCGAGGTTTGATAATGGTTTCGTCCATTGAAACTCTTCCTTTTAAAAAGTTAAGTTCTTATCGCCCAAAGGCTTAGTTGTAGCTCTGGGTAATTTCCTGAGAGGTGAATAGCAATTCCCCCGCTGGAACGTAATTTATCCCAATGTTCACCATGCCTATTTAATTCAAAATAATGAAAACCAGCATGATAAGGAATTTGTCTTGGTGCTGTTGGTAAATTGCTAATAGTAATACCTGGAATTTGGTTATTTACCAGATCTCGAATAGTTTCTACACTGCCAATTTTTATTTGCGAAGGCAGAATTTTTCTTAATTCTTCATGTGGCACACTTGCTTTGATTGCTAAAACAAATTGAGCTGAATTGAGAATTGACTTGTCTTTTAACGCACCAAAAGAAATACCAAATTTACTTTGCTCAAGTTTAATTTCAGTTGCTGTTTGCTCAATAACATGGCTTAACGATTGGTATAAAAAGTTAACCACTTCATTAAATACCTGTCCTAAATTAGTATGATCATAATTAGGTAATTTAGGTACCCTCTTATTAGCTGTGCTGAAAGTTGACAACTCGCCCGCAAGCTCAATTAAACGACTATAAAATACATTAGGGTGTAAGCTATTGACACTAAGCAAGTTATTAAATATCGCATCATACTTATTTAGTGTTTGCAGCATGATAAAATCTGCAACTGAGGTACTCCCTGCATAGCCTTGACTGAGCCTAGCGGCTATACTTTCAGCGCGCTGCTTTATCATTGAGCCAATTTCTCTGACCAGCCCTGATAAAGGTTTGCATTGCCCTACTTTTAAAGAAGGAGGAATATACTTAGCATCTAACTTTATTTGCCCTTCACTACTCACATCTATAATTCTCGCCAAAGGCAGTACGATATAGCCTGAATGATCATCAGAAGACAGCATCAATTTGCTATACACTTTCGCAACTTGAATAATTTCCTGAGATTGTGCCCCTAATAAATCATCACTCACTGACAAGTCATTGAGCTTATACCGAGTAACGGTGTTATCGTCGGCTGAAGATATATTAATCCCGCTATTTTTTAGCGCAGGGATAGCAAGGTAAACAATCTCATCAAAAACATCTTTATTAACCACTAGCGGTTCAGGTAATGATGTTGATTGAGGCATATCTATTGGTAATAAATCTGGAGTGATTGCTGATAATGCGTCTACAGCAAACTGCCCGCTGTTAAGCAATTCATTATCAATACTTATATCGATTATTCCCCACGGATCAGCAAGATTGCCACTGCATACTTGCTTGATAACATTAGAAATATATTTATCTGCTTGTTGAAAGTGCTGAGGTCTTAAAAACATTCCTTCAGTCCAAGCAACACGAGTGTTATCACCCATTTTTAAAAATCCTTTTTTATTGCTCTCTCATGTATGTCGCAATTGCTTCTACATTAACATTGATATCGTCATAGCCGGTAGGGTCAACTTCTATAACCGCTCTCCACCTTGCTTGATCTATATTTCTATAAGCAACAACAACCCCAACGTAACGAGTATTTCGATTAAGGCTCATTTTATATTGTTGTATTGAGTCAGGCTGAAGTTCTAATTCATCTTTTTTTAATAAGTCAGGTCCGAGGATTTTTTCTGGTGTGTCGTACAAGCTAAAAAAGTCCTGCGTGTCAAAAATAGTTCTTGAGCTAAGCTCAAAAATTTTCATTACCACTGGAGAAGGACGTTCTGACGTATCTGGATTAACATTTTTAGATACATTAATGATCAGATCGGTAGAAGGAGGTACGATTTTATTCATCGTAGTACATCCCATAACCAAAAATAGTAAACTAAAACTCAATAAGTAGAGCTTAACTTTGTACATTATTTACTTTCCTTTCTAGTGCGTTTCTTTGATTCGATCGTTGTATGCCTTTAAAAAATCATCAGACATTGCCATGGCGCCTTTAGTGTTCACTTCCTGAGAAATATCATCATATAAACTTTGATATAACTTCCAGCATTTAGACTCTATTTGACCAGGGATAATTTTTAACACGTTAGAATTATCGTTTGCCTGTTGATTAATTTGCATGGGAGAAACCTGCGATAACATCCCTTTTAACACACCATCTGCACCAGCGAGTAAAGCATGCTCATGCTTACGTGTGTCTATAAAGCTTTCTTTAATAGATTCATTCGAAGACAGAAAGCTTGCACTATTTTTTATGAACAAGTTCTGAATAACATCATCAATATTGGCAGAAAATTTTAATGGATTGTTTTGTTCAGCCTGAAACATCGTATGATTCAATCTTAATTTGTTTTTTACAATCGCGCGTTGACGTAAAGATTCCATAAGCTCAGTGAGTAATAAATTAAGCCCTTGGCCCATTTCAAACCACAGTTTTTCATTATCTAACGAATTTTTAAGCTCATCTTTAATCCCTAACCCTTTTAAAAACGCATCAGATAACGCCTTGTCATTTTGAACTACGTTCTTTATTGGTGCAGACTGTTTGTCAGGTTTGTGCTCATTAGCGTGGCTATTTGAACGAGGAGGTTCTTGAATAGGCGCAGGCGCAGGAGTATCAACAGGTGCTGATGAATTGCTAACATTATTGCCAATGTCAAAGTCATCGGTATTCATAAGGCGCGTTAATTCATCCCAGTCTTCAGGAATATGATTATCTGTTGTTTGTTGCGCAGTCACTGATATCTCAGGCATCGACTCATTCATAATCGAGTCATCGAATGAAGGTATAGACTGCTCAGCCGGTTGAGAGTTTTGCGTAGCGAAAGTATCTACTGATTGAAAATGACTTGGAGCAGAACTACTCACATCAGCTTGTTGATCTGATGTTAGCACTACATTGACTTGAAAATCGCCGATGGTTAATACGTCACTGTCTGACAAACGTTGTTTGTTGCCTTGACCAAGCGGCGCTACAGCAAAGTTAATAAATAATCCATTAGTTGAATTATCGTATACGTAAAAAGAGTCACCTTCTTTTTCTATTATACCGTGTTTACTTGAGATTATTTTTTCGGGATCGGGTAAATGCCAATCGCACGCTTCAGAGCGACCAAAAGTTAATGAATCTGTTACAGTTTTAGTGGCTTCTATTTCAGGCGAAAGTCTGTGATAACTAGTGATGTTTAGTATCAGTTCCATTTGATAAGTCAGTCCCTTATATCGTTATTGTGAACAGGATAAAGTAGAAGCGAAACTATTGTCAACATTGAAATTAACACAAGAAAATATTGCGCTCTTGATTTTGTCTCTAAAACAAGATGTTTGATAAACACATTACACAGCGATGAAAGATTTTACCGTAATGCTTTATAACTAGGCCAAAAACAGCCTGTTTAGAGACCCCTTCTAGCTTTAAACCGACTTTTTCAATATATAGTAAGGGAAATTTACCAACAACAATATGTCACTCAGGCATTGCTATAATTGTATATTTTTGTAAAATACATACTCATATCAGAGGGAAAATTGATAGATAAGCAGAGAATATTTACCTTTGTAATTATTTAACTTAACACAATAAAAGGATTTTTTATGAGTAGTACTAATGATCACAACGATAAAACTCAGATTGCTTCCCTAGACTCAAACACAAAAAAAACGTCAAACATTCGCAAGCAAAACCTACTTGGCAAAAAAATATCTGGCCGCTACTTAATTGAAGAGCTGATTGGCCAAGGCGGTATGTGCTACATTTATCGGGCGCGCGATACTTTTTTAGAAAGCAGTAATCGCTCAGAAGCCACAGTAGCAATTAAAGTACTTCAGGAAGAATTTTCAAGCTCTGAAGAAGCTATTTCATTACTAAAAGATGAAACAGCAAAAACACAGCAACTTTCCCACCCAAGTATTGTAAAAGTGTACTCAGCAGACTCTGACGGCGATTTATATTATGTCACTATGGAGTTAATTGAAGGGGAAACACTGGAACAAATTATTAAACGTAATAAACCCTCAGGTTTAGCGTTTAAAAAAGCAAAAATTATTTTAGAGCAATTAACCAATGCGCTAATTTATGCCCACTCGCGGGGCGTAATTCATAACGACCTTAAGCCCTCAAATATTATTTTTGACTCTAACGGCAACCTTAAGGTGCTTGACTTTGGTATTGCCAAACACAAAAGCTTAGACGATCAATACGCTGTAAAAAATGACAGTGAACTGGCAACTATTGGCGGCTACACCCCAACATATGCAAGTCCTGAGCAATTAAAGGGTAGTGAAGCATCAGTAAAAGACGATGTTTTTTCTTTTGCCTGTATTGCCTATGAACTACTTAGTAGTAAACACCCATTTAACCGTGTTGCTGCAGACAAAGTACCTAAAAATACAGCAGTTAAAAAACCAAGTAACTGCCCTATTCTTTTGTGGAACAATTTAAATAAAGCATTAGTTTTAAATGCGAATCAAAGGCTTGAATCATTAGAGCCCATTTTAAAAAGTCTCACAACAAACTTAAAGCCAGCCATTTTTGCAAGCGTCGCCAGTATCGCCATTATTGGTTTAATTGCGCAAAATTATTACTCAAGCTCAGATAATACAAAACAATTACAGGCACAACTCGATAATGCCAAAGCGATTAACCAACAAGTAGAAGCGTGGATGTCTTGGCAGGGGCCAACTATTTTAAACAAACTTGAACAAATTCCACCACAATATGAAGTGCTTAAACAAGGGTTACTAAGATCAAACCAGCAAAGCATATTAGAGAGCTTTAATGATGAAGCTAATCAGTTTAATAATATTGCAGGTCGTAAATTTAAAGATTTCGATAAAATCATAGCCGTCTACTCTGATGCATTAGATTATTACCCTGATTCAGAAAAACTATCGATGCAATTAGAAAGTGTACTTAGAGAACGCCAATCAATTATTTTTGATATTACAGCCAGAATCGATTTATTACTTGAACAGTCGCGTTATAACGAAGAGCAGCCCAATAGTATTGCTCACTTAGTTTCAGACTTAAAAGAAGTTGATAAAACTTACCGTTATCAGCCAACAGATCTTCACCTTGATAATTTCACTGTTGCGTTAAATACCGCTATAGAAAGTGACGATGTGATCACCCAAAAAGTTCTCTTAAACGTGGGTAAAATCGTTTTTACAAACAACAAAAAAGCGGATGAGTTACTAGCAAATTTAATGCAGCGAGAGTCTGCTATTAATGCATTAACTGCGTATCAGCAAAAGGTTAATTTAGGCGAACAAGCCGACTTTCCGCGTGCCGATGCAGTGGTGTTTTATGGTCCTAAGTTTCAACGTTTCTCGGCTCAATTAGAAACAATAGAAGATCATAAAGCGTTAATGGAGTTTGAAGAGTTTATTAAGTCTGAATCAACAGCATTACCGAATGACTTCTCACTTTTAGTCTCGTTGAGAAAAGAATTATCTAGACGTTACATCAGCACAGCTAACGATTTAATGAAAAAAAGAATGTATAAAGCTGCTGAGCGCTTAGTTGAAAAAAGTGAAGCGATTACTCAGTCTTTAGATAATATGCTTTAAAAAGAGTATATATTTATTGCTCAAAAATAGCACAGTGGTGATTGAATAACGATTACATAGCTATTAGACTAAAATCAAAATACAGATAACAAAGTCAAGGACGACGAGTGCATTCATATCATCATACACTCCGCCAAGATTTTACATATTTAGAGTTTTTATAATTAATGGAGTACCTATGAAAAATTTAAGCTTACTAGCTGCAGCCCTCATACTCTCAGGCTGTTCAGCAACATCTAAAACCAGCAAAACTGAAGATGTCGTTATTGAGCCAACCCCTCAAGTGAGCGAAGAAAGTGCACCAATATCACTTACGGTTATTACTAACCCAGCTGATTCTAGAGTACGGATAATGAATATAGTGCCTGTATATCAAGATGCAATTGAACTAGATGCTGGTAAATATGATATTGAAGTAAGTAAAGCGGGCTATGTAACTTATAGAAAATGGGTAACGGTTGATAAAAAAACCATTTTAACTATAGAGCTCGATGAAAAACAGTTAAGCCAATCAGCGCAATAGACTGTTTAAAAAAGTGAAATGCCTTTAATGAATAAAGGCATTTAAACATTAATAATAAACATACCATGCATAACTACCCAAGCTTAAATTCACCGCTATACACAGCCACAATATCACTATAAATACACGCTTTTGTGACTTATGCCTTAAAGTCTGCTGCGCTATAAGTGCACCAGGCCATCCTCCCAATAGAGCACAGAGATGTAAATGTCGTTCAGGTATACGACTTACTTGCTTGCGATTCGACTGTACTGCTTTTCGTTTGTCCCACGCATAATATAAAAATGTAATACCACTGAGTAGTGAAATATATATCGGTACGAACATCTCAATTTTATGATTTAAATAAGCAAGCCATAGTAAAGCTATAAACACGCTCGAAAATATAATTAAGGTACTTTTTATCAAAAAATAATCGCCTATAATAAGAATAATAAATAAACACTCGGGTTAATTATGACATATTTAAAGGCCGCGATGCTGCTGTTATCGCTATCTATATTTAGCACTCTAGCAAATAATAAAACAGAGTCACTAGCACCAGAACTTGCGATTTTCACGCCCTACTTAGGCACTTGGCAAGCTGATTTTAATACCGAAAAAGGTGAGCCAAACATTCAAGATGTGAGTAAATGGCAGCGCGTACTTAATGGTAAAGCCATTCGTACTACACACTCTATTAATGAGGGTGAGTATGGAGGGGAATCAATGATTTTCTATGATCGTAAAAAACAGTCACTTGTTTTCTATTATTTCACAACAGCTGGCTTTTATACTAAAGGCGTCATGAAAGTACTGAGCCCAACACAATTTGTGGCCTATGAAGATGTTACAGGTAGCCAAGAAGGGATCACTAAAGTGAAATCAACCAGTGAATTTAAAGACCAACAGTTTGTTGTGTCTACTTCTTATTTAAAAAAAGGTGAATGGACTAAACCGGAAGTTCGAACTTACTATCGCAGTAATAAAGACGTTAAATTTAAATAAACAGCTTCATCTTTATATAAAAATTATTTAGCCATTAAATCGATATAACTTAATGGCTAAATAGCGGCTAACCTATCATTTTACAAATTTCTTAAACGCATCATCCACTGGCGTATCTGCAAGATGATTGGTGTAATTACTCATCACCTTTTGCGCAAGACCCAATACAATTTCTAAAAGCTGTTGCTTTGTATAGCCAGCGGCAAAAAACTTATCCTGCTGTGACTGGCTTAGCACACCTCGTTCGCGTGTCATCTCAAGGGTTGTTTCACGAAGAACTTCAAGTTTTACATCCTCCAGTGGCGTTTTATTAACTAGCGCATCAACAATACCTTGATCAACTCTCATTGAAGCGGCAATTGCGCTGTGTGCTGGTACACAGTAATGGCATTCGTGCTCAACATTAATTGACTGCCATACCACTGTTAGCTCTTCTGCGTTAAACGATGTTTTTTGAAATAGCTCATGCAGTACTTGGTAGCCTTTAAGTAAGGTTGGCGCCTCAGCCATTACAGCATGAAGGTTGGGTAACATACCAAAAGCAGCAATAGAGTCTGCCAATAGAGGTTGTGCTTCTTCTGATGCATTTTCTTGTGTGTATAGGGTAAATTCGGCCATCACTAACTCCAATTAAAAATAGTTTTAAGTAACATCGAGACACATACTATTTGATTTTGAGCGATCGCTCAAGTTAAAATTGAACAGTTGCTCAACTTAATAGAAACTATCATGGCCAATAAAGTTAAATTTGAACGCGAGCAAGTTGTTTATGCCGCTAGTCAATTATTCTGGGAGAAGGGCTTTCATGCTACATCTACCCGCGATTTACAAGATGCAATTAATATGCGTCCAGGCAGCATTTATGCGGCATTTGGCTCTAAGGAAGGTTTATATTGTGAAGCGATAAAAAATTATGCCAAGCAAATGCAAAGCTTAATAGATGAACGTTTAGTATCATGCAGCAGTATTCTTGAAGCACTGCAAGACTTTGTAGAATATGTTGTTATTTCCTCACAAAGTCATACTCCAAGTTCTATCTGCATGTTAGTTAAGGCAAATAATGAGTTTGTTGATAAAGACAGCTATCTTTATCAAATCAGCGTAGAGCTGATGATAGACTTTGAACATTACCTTACTGAACTATTTACAAACGCTATAGCTAATAAAGAGCTCAGTGGAAATACCTCGGCTATAGATTATGCTCGTTTTTTCCAAATACAATTTACTGGCTTACGTAGTTATTTTAATCGACCAAATGTAGAAAAGTTGGCCAAACCAATGATCGAAAACATGTTTTCACTCATGAAGAGTCTTTAGCTTAAAATAAAAAGGCAGCTAATAAAGTTAGCTGCCTTTTTAATCTAAAACCCAAGTTCAACGTCTAGGTTTTTAATTTATTAAGCTCAGAGTCTTGCTGCGCAACTAGTTTATTTAACTCTTCGCTACTATCGCCTGCTTGAGCAGATAAATCAGAAAGCTGTGAAGCAGCATCAGAAATTATCGTCAAGTTGCGATTTATTTCTTCGGTGACTAAGCTTTGCTCTTCAGCAGCCGTTGCAATATGGGTAATTTGATTGGTTATTTCATCTACTTTCACAACCACACTGTGCAGTGCATCAAAAGCTGTTGAGGTTTCATCTACTGCAGCTTCGGCGCGTACTACACCTTTTTCGATAACAGTTGATGCATTACCCACTTCTGAAAGTAAGCTATCGATTAAACTACTAATGTCATCGGTTGAGGAGCGCGTTTTAGATGCTAAAGCTCTAACCTCATCAGCAACAACGGCAAAACCACGTCCGTGATCCCCAGCTCGTGCAGCCTCAATAGCTGCGTTTAGTGCTAGTAAGTTAGTTTGCTCAGAGATAGTTCGGATCACATCAAGTATTTGAGTAATATCATTACTACGCGATGCTACTTTTTCTACTGCCTGATTAGCTTCTTTAATTTCTTCAGACATGGTTTTAACTTGCGTCATAGCCGATGATAAGCTCGATTCGCTACTAACCACTAAGGTGTTAATTTCATCAGCTTGTTGCGCCGACTGCTCTGAAGCTTTTGCCACTTCAAGTGCTGTCGCGCTCATTTCGTTCATTGCAGTAACCACACTTTCAATTTCTTTAAACTGTGCCTGCACATTATGCTTGGTTTCTACCGCAATATTTGAGGTAACTTCACCTTGGTGCTTGGTTTGATCTGAGACCGCTTTAAGCTCACTGATCAATTCACGAAGTTTTGATAAAAACTTATTAAATCCTCCAGCCAGAGCTATAAGCTCAGCGTGAGTATCAACATGCAGAGTTTGTGTTAAATCACCTTCAGAGCTTGCTAAGTTGTCAACCCGCTCCTGAATTTGTTTAAGAGGAGCCACAACACTGCCTACTACAAGCTTCATTACTACAAATGCCAATACCGCAATCACAGTCCCGGTGATCAAAATAATCACACCCAGTTCTTTTGCTGCCTCAGACATGCCCGCAGTTAATTGAATAGGCCCCTCAAAAGCAAGTTCAGCGGGTACTTCAATTAGCAACATCCATTTCACATCAGCAAGCTTAATTTCAATCGGGTAAGACACCATTATTTCAGCGCCCTGTTTGTTTATTCCTTTAGTGCCTTTTAGTGCTTTGTAACTCTCATAACTTTTAGCGCTAACAGCTTCTTTTAGTGGGCGGCCTAATTTTTCTTTGTAATGACTTGTACCAACAATTAAACCCAAATGACTAAGTAACGTTACTTTTGCTTTGCCATCGTAAAGCGCCTTTGAAAGCTCTTCTGTTAGTTTTTGAAATACAGGTAAAGTTATATCCGCCCCTGTAACGCCTACAAACTTGCCTGATTTAATAACAGGGACAACAAGTGAGGTCATCATTTCTGAGTAACCCGGTGTAATCTCATACAAGTAGGGTTCCATAATGCATGGTTTTAGCTTGTCTTTAGCACACAAATACCACTCTGCCTCACGTAAACCAAATTCGTTTATTTTATCCGCGTATTTTTCTTCCGCGTCTTCCACAACCTGTTGCTCAACCAAACCATTGCTGTTTTTGGTAAAATAAATTTCTAATGTTCCAGCACCGGCAACAGAGTGATTGTATCCTTGAGTAAATTCACTATCTTTACCATCAAAACCATTTTTTTCAAACTGTGAATAAATAGAGGAAATAACATCATTACTTTCTAATATTGAACGATTTAAAGAAACAACTGAATCACGCTTTATTGAGGCTTTATCGGCATCTTCTAAAATACTACCAAGTGAAAAAGGTATTCGGTAAGCTTCATTAATAAAGGCGGCAATTTTTTCACCATAGGCGGCTGCATTTGCTGTTAATCGCCCATCCACCTCATTAACAATTAGAGTCTCAGCTTCTGCAGAAGTGTTGGCATTACTCGATGAGAGTTTAGACCAAAGTATGCCTGAAAATAGTACTACCGTTAAAAGTATACTTCCGACGCTTATCCATAATAACTTTTTTGCTAACGCTATTTCCCGCATTTATAACTACCTTGCTTTACTTATTTATTTTTAGTTTAGACCAAATTAAACAACATATTATTAATTATTTTAAAATAATATGGATAACTTAATCTCATAGCCAACGACCATTTAACTTTGCTTATTTAGTCGCAGAGTCACTAACACAACAACAAAAAGCAAGCTAACACTTACCCACAAGCAAGCTTGTAATCCATATAGTTTATACACTAATCCTGAGAATACTGTCCCAACCAGTCGACCGGTTGCATTAGCCATGTAATAAAAGCCCACATCAAGTGATACTGCATCGCTTTTAGCAAGGCTGACTATAAGGTAACTATGTAAAGAGGAATTAACTGCAAAAGCAGCACCAAAAATTAACAAACCGGTGATCAAACTAATATGAATAGCAATATTAAACTGCATGAGCACTGCTAATATAAAAGTCACCCCCGTTAAAGCAATGGCCCAGTAGTATGCCTTATTAAGCACATCAATTTTATTAGCCGAATTACCGGTTATTTTAGGGGCTTGTGACTGCACAGCTCCATAGGCAATAACCCACAGTGCCATAAAACCACTTACCCACCAATGATCCCAGTTAAACTGAGCGGCCAAATAAACAGGTAGCGCAACTACAAACCATACATCACGTGCAGCAAATAAACATAATCGCGCAGCACTGAGTAAATTAATGGCTCTGGATTTTGAAAATAACTCCTTAAATTTAGGCTTATTTTTGGCTTTACCCATATCACCTTTTAAGTAAATAAGGCTAACCAACCAAGCAATACCTAACAGAGCAATCAACGCAAATAATGCGCCTTTAAAGCCCACTAAAGTTAATAGTAATCCACCTAAAAAAAAGCCTATGCCTTTGAGCGCATTCTTTGAACCGGTTAGTAACGCAATCCATTTATATAGTTTACTTTGCCCTGTTTCGTCATCAGGCACTAAATACTTAATTGCGCTTTTAGCACTCATTTTATTCAAATCTTTGGCAATACCACTGAGCGCTTGTGCAGCCATAACGTAAAAAACGCCCAGCCAATCACTAGGTACACATAACATAGCTAAGGCAACAAGCTGTATGCCTAAGCCAATATTCATGGTTTTATTTAAGCCTAAATGCGCGCCAAGCCACCCCCCCACTAAGTTAGTGATCACCCCAAACACTTCATAAAACAAAAACAGCATAGCGATGGCAAGTGCATCATATCCTAGCTGATGGAAATACAGCACCACCAGCATTCTCAGCGCCCCATCGGTTAAAGTAAACGCCCAATAATTACCGGTAATAATTAAATATTGTTTTATCGCTTGAGGTAAATCACTAAGTTGAGCAAACATGGTTAATATCTTAGGCTAATTAACTACATCACTTTTTGCTACTTTTAGCATAAGTTCGGCGGTACGGTTTGCATATCCCCACTCATTATCGTACCAAGCATATAATTTAAGCTGGGTATTATTAATCACCATGGTAGAAAGCGCGTCAATAGTACAACTACGCGGATCGGTTTTATAATCAATAGACACAAGTGGCTTCTCTTCATAACCTAAAATCCCTTTTAATGTGCCCTCTGCAGCCTGATAAAACCACTCGTTTACTTCATCTTGCGTAACACCGTGTTCAAGCTCAAATACACAGTCGGTAATTGATGCATTAGTAAGTGGCACACGAACAGCATGGCCATTAAGTTTCCCTTTAAGCTCAGGGAAAATATGCGTAATAGCCGTAGCACTGCCTGTTGTGGTGGGAATTAAACTGGTACCACATGAGCGAGCTCGACGTAAGTCTTTATGTGGGGCATCAATAATAGTTTGGGTGTTAGTTATATCGTGAATAGTAGTCATAGAGCCGTGTTTAATACCCACTTTTTCTTGTAGTACTTTAACAATTGGCGCTAAACAGTTGGTTGTACATGATGCCGCTGTAACAATTTTATGCTCATCAGGATTATATAAATCATCATTTACGCCCATCACTACATTTAAAATACCGTCTTCTTTCACCGGTGCAGTCACTACCACACGTTTTACACCTTGAGCTAGGTAGTGATTTAATAATTCGGTGGTTTTCATCACACCGCTGGCTTCAATGACTACATCGCAATCTGACCAATCAGTATCATCAATGTTTTTATTATTAGTTACATCAATGGTGTGTTTACCTACACTAAAGCTGTGCGCTGATGCTGTTACATTGTGTGCCAAACGCCCATGTACTGAATCAAATTCGAGTAAATGTGCATGCGTTTTAGCATCGCCAGCAACATCATTAATTTTAATAAATTCAATTTCTGGCCAATCAAGTGCTGCACGCAATGTTAAGCGCCCCATACGGCCAAAACCATTAATCCCTACTTTAATTGTCATAATAAATACCTTTAAAAGTTAATTAACAGCAGTTTGCTGCACGCTCAGGGCGGTTACCCATTGCATTGAGTCGATTTAAATCATCGTTATAAAATTCAATATTAGCGCTACGGGTTTGTGCTAGTACATTTTCAGCCCACTCTGGTAGGGCTTTATTAATACTGTAATACACCCATTGATTTTGCTTACGATCGCTCAATAAGCCACATTGCCTAAGCTGGGCTAAGTGACGAGATACTTTAGGCTGGCTAAGCTCAAGGGCTGCCACAAGCTCGCATACACATAATTCTTGCTCATGGCTAATTAGCAGCATGGCTTTTAAGCGCGTATCGTCAGCTAAGCATTTATAAAACTGTAGTGGGTTGAGTTGTTCCATAGCGTCCTCATTTGGTTTATGCATATACAATAAAACAAAAAACAAACATATGGAATAGTGAATATATGAAATTTCGAATATAACTGATTTTATCTATTTTCAATTCATTTATAGATATAGTTGCGAATAAAAAACACGCGATGATCACTCATGGCGTGTTTTTATAAACAATATAAAGAGGTAAATTAAATAACTGAAAGTTCTACCTCAATATTACCGCGTGTTGCGTTTGAGTATGGGCATACTTGATGTGCTTTATTTACAAGCTCTTGCGCCGCTGCTTTATCCATATCACCTAGTGATACAGCAAGCTTTACAGCAATACCAAAACCGCCTTCAATAGCACCAATAGACACTTCAGAGTTAATGTAAGTATCGCTTGGTAAAGCAACTTTTTCGCTACCGGCTACAAATTTAAGCGCACCAATAAAACAGGCTGCATAACCTGCTGCAAATAATTGCTCTGGATTAGTGCCCTGCCCATCGTCACCACCTAACCCTTTAGGCGTTGATAAGTTAACATCTAAACGACCATCATCCGATTTAGCAACGCCTTCACGTCCGCCTGTTGCCGTTGCTTTTGCTGTATAAGCTACATTTTGTAATACATTCATAGTGAACTCCTAAGATTTAAAATTTTCAAATTAATTACTTTGCACGCAAAATAATAAGGCAATTAAATTCTGATTGCAATTACTTTGCATGCAAATTAAAATAAGCTATCTTGAAATGAAGGGTAATGCGATGTCGTTTGAACAGTTAAAATTAAAAAATCAGTTATGCCATCGTTTATATATGGCGTCTAACAGCATAGCCCGTGCCTATCGGGAGCCTCTAACAGAGCTTAACCTTACCTATCCTCAGTATGTTGTTATGATGGCGCTTTGGGAGCAAGATGAAGTAACCATCGCCGAACTAATCGATAAAACCGCAATTGATGGTGGCGCGCTTACTCAAATATTAAAAAAGATGACCAGCAAGTCACTGCTTAACGTTATAAAGGACGAACACGATAAGCGTAAGCGTTTGGTGCAATTGACTCACACCGGCCAATCTTTAAAACTTAAAGCTGCTGATATTCCAAAAACAATTTTCTGTAAATTTGACAGTATCGACACTAACCAAGCACAGCAATTAATGCAGTTACTCGATTTAATCGTTAGCGACTTAAGCACCCAGACTGAAGATGAAAGTGTCGATGCTAAAGACAGTCCCAAGTTAGTGCAAACCTAGCGTAAATTTATCCAATGTGGTGCTTAAGCTTTTTTATAGTTTAGTTATAAAAAATTAACTTATTGATTATTATTCATAAAATATTCAATTAACAATTGGCATACTTCTTTCTTCTCTCTTAATGACGTTAGCAACACCAAGGAAAAGTTATGTCTAATTTATACAACACTCTTTATTTTTTATGGCGCTTAGATATCACAGTGTGGCAAGTAAATGAGCCAACAAATACGCATACCACCAGTGAAAAAGAGCGTATCTATTCGCGTTAAACTATTTTTGAACAGACTTTGCAAGCTACCTCATAGCGTTGTATTGTAAAAGACTATTTAATTGGTTAGTGGAACGTGTATGCATGCTTTAGAAGTTAATTTTGACGGCTTAGTCGGCCCTACTCACAACTACGCAGGTTTGTCGTATGGTAATGTTGCTTCGTTAAATAACGCGGCGAGTTTTTCAAATCCGCAAGAAGCTGTATTGCAGGGCCTGGCTAAAATGAAAGCTATGCATGATAAAGGCTTAACCCAAGGGGTGTTTGCGCCTCATGCTCGCCCAGATTTAAATGTACTTCGCCGTTTAGGATTTACTGGCAACGATGCGCAAGTCATTAATAAAGCTTTTAAAGCTGATCCTATTTTATTGCGCGCCTGTTACTCTGCCTCTGCCATGTGGACCGCTAATGCAGCCACCATATCGCCTTCACCTGATACTAACGACGGCAAGGTACACTTCACTGCGGCTAATCTAAATAATAAATTTCATCGCTCTTTAGAGCCAAACACCACTACACGTTTGCTCAAAGCGATGTTTAATAACGAACAATACTTTGCACACCATTCACATTTGCCTGAGCAAGGTTTTTTTGGTGATGAAGGCGCAGCAAACCATACTCGCCTGTGCGACAGCCATGGTGAAACCGGGCTAGAGTTATTTGTATTTGGTGCAAGTGCCTTTAACAGTAAACTGGTTAAACCCGTTAAGTTCCCTGCAAGGCAAACTTTGGAAGCGTCTGAAGCCATTTGTCGATTGCACAATATAAAAGATACCAGCCAAATACTATTACAACAAAACCCTGATGTGATTGACCAAGGGGTGTTCCATAATGATGTAATTGCAGTGGGTAACGCCAATGTTTTATTATGCCATCAACAGGCGTTTTTAAACCAAACGCAAGCATTAGACGATATCCGAGAAGCCTATGTAGGTAACAAACAGCTTTATATTATCGAGGTGCCAACCAGCAAAGTGAGTATTCAAGATGCTGTCAGTAGCTATTTATTTAATAGCCAACTGGTTAGCCTTAGTGACGATGCAATGTTGCTCGTTGCCCCACAAGAATGCCAGCGCAACCCTGCTGTAAAAGCGTATATTGAAGAGCTAATTGTTGCCGATAACCCCATAAATCAAGTGCAGTTTTTTGATTTGCGCCAAAGTATGCAAAATGGTGGTGGGCCTGCTTGTTTGCGATTACGAGTTGCATTAAACAGCCACGAATTAGCAGCGGTAAATCCTGATGTGATCTTAAATGAGCAAAAGTATACTCAATTATGTGATTGGGCTACTCGCCATTACCGAGATAAACTTGGTGCCAACGACTTTGCAGACCCTGCTTTACTTACCGAAAGCTACCAAGCCCTTGATGAGTTAACACAATTACTGAGCTTGGGATCAGTTTATCCCTTCCAATTAGAAGCCTAAGCTTTTTTTTATAGGGGGAAGATACACAGTATTTAAATCTTCTTCCTGTAATTAATAATTTTAATTCAATTTAGGTTAAGTTTTTGTATCTATACTGAGTGATACTTTAAAGTATTTGGAAACCTAACATGAACTTAAAATCAACATTACTTAGTAGCGCCGTCTTATTAGCATTAACGGGTTGTGGTTCATCAAATGATGACTCCCCTATTACTCCTACCGAACCGCAAAAATCAACGTTCAGTTTAGGAGTTTCAGATGCGCCAGTAACAGGCTTAAAAGCGGTTAATGTAGTTTTTGACTCTATCACCCTTCGTTCACAAGGTGGCGAAGATTTTAGCTTCGAAACACGTGAAGCCAGCGATTCAACCGAAGCTGAAATGGTTAACTTATTGGATTACACTGGCGATGATATTTTTTCCTTACTAGAGGGCGAAGACGTACCTGCAGGTGAATACGCGTGGATACGTGCTGATGTAATTAATGGTGATATAAACAACCTAACCGAAACTTCGCATGTTGTTTATGAAGATGACAGCATTGCACCGTTAATCGTAAAACGAAAAGGCAATGACGGAATCGGTGAGATTCAACTTGATGGTTTTACTCTGAATCAAACGGACAACACTTTTGTACTTGAATTTGATCTTAAAAAATCGTTAGTTGCGCCACAAAGCGGTAACGAAATAGTATTAAAACCACGTGGAGTTCGTCTTGAAAACCTTGCTGAGTCACAAGATATTGAAGGTACAGTAAGCGAATCACTTTATGCAAATTGTGAAACCGATAACATTGAGGTTGCCGCTGAAGATGGTTCATTCGGCCATGCTGTTTACTTGTATAACAGTGATGTAGAGCAACCACTTGATAATTACGAAGTCACTGAGGGTGAAACCCCTGTAGACGCACCATTAGCTACTGCAAATGTGGTACTTAACAATGAAACTAGCCAATATGAATTTGAACTAGCATTTATTACGCCTGGCGATTATCAGCTAGGTTATACCTGTAATGCGCATATTGATGATGCCGAACTACAAGATGAAGCGTTTACCCTATATCAAGTTAAGCCGGTGGCGGTTGTAGCCGGTGAAGATACCGAAGTGACATTTGATATTGCTCAGTAAGCATCAACTTTATAAATTCTAGCCCGCACCACCTGCGGGCTTTTTGTTTTGGAGGAACTATGACACATAAAGTAATTTTAATTACCGGTGCCTCTAGTGGTATTGGCGAGGCGACCGCTAAAACATTAGTTAATAATGGTCACAAAGTAATATTAACTGCGCGCAGTGAAGATAAACTCAATAAACTAGTTGATGAGTTAGGCCATGAAAGTGCATTTAGCGTTTCAGCCGATGCCACTCAGTTTAGCGAGCTTGAGAGTGTAGTAAGTAAGGGCATTGAAAAGTTTGGGCGATTAGACGCAGCATTCGCTAACGCGGGCATGGGTGTGTCATCACCAGGCACAGAGAATGGCGATCCCCAAGAGTGGTCAGCCATGGTTGATCTTAACATTAAAGCGTTGTTGTGGACCGCAAAACTCACCTTGCCTCATTTACGTGAAAACCAAGGGCATTTTATTTTAACCAGCTCTGCAGCAGGAAGAAGACCCATTGACGGCTCTATATATGGTGCTACTAAATGGTTTGCACATGGCTTTGGTCAAAATTTAGCAGAGGAAATGAAACCCTGGCATGGTCGCTGTACCACTATTGCGCCAGGTATGGTAAATACGCCTTTTTTTGATGAAGCAAAACCCGATAAGCTCAACCCACAAGATGTGGCCGATGCGGTATTATTTGCTATTGAGGCCAACCAGCGTAATAGCGTACGCGAAATCTATTTAATGCCCACCAACTAACAAGATAATCCAAAGGCCAATCTTTATTGGCCTTTGCTTTAAAAGTACTTAATTGTGCTTTGTTAAAATTACTTTCGACTAAATCAATGAAAAGTCACACATTGAAACCTCCCTTACCATGCTAAATCTCAACTTTATGTCTAATATATAAATAAAGTAATTCAATAACTGGAACCCATTTAATGGATCCCCATAAAGCCCATAATATGCCAGCCCATCAATATGTTACTAATGATCCGTTGCATCAACTATTTGATGCAGTCGATTCTATATCGGTGCAAGGTTATGATGAGCAACGGCGTGTAATTTATTGGAATAAAGGCAGTGAATTGCTTTATGGGTATTCGCAACAGGAAGCCATTGGCAAAAAACTCGAAGATTTAATAATACCCACACCAATGCGAGAGCCCGTAATTGAAGCCCATAGTAATTGGATTAAGCATGATATTGAAATTCCCGCCTCAGAGCTTATCCTCAAACATAAAGAGGGTAATGATGTGGCTGTATTTTCAAGCCATGTTATGTTTACTAATCAATACAATACCAAACAAATGTACTGTATTGATATTGACCTTTCTGAGGTTCACAAGGCACAAGCAGAAGCCACATTTAATGCCAGTATGTTGAAGACTATCTTTGAAGCCATTCCCGACTTATTTTTTGTACTAGAGCAAAATGGCATCATTGCTGATTACCATGTTAATAATAGTAAGGACCTGTATATTTCACCTGAGCAGTTTATTGGTAAAAAAATGATTGATGTACTGCCTGAAAAAGTAGCGGAAAAATTTCAAATTCATATAGAAAAAACAATAGCTCAAAACAGTATGGTCAGTTTTGAATATGAATTGAGCATGCCTGAAGGCGTAATCTATTATGAGGCGAGATTGCGCTTACTGCCCAAAAAAAACCAAATCATGGTGATTATCCGTGATATTAGCGAACCACACCGCTCAGCAGAATTGATCCGTCATCAGGCTCTCTTTGATAGCTTAACCGATTTGCCTAACCGCTTTTTGTCTTTAGATCGCTTGTCACAAATATTAATGGAAGTACAAAAGAGTCATGAAAAAGCCGCAGTGTTTTTTTTAGACCTTGATGACTTTAAAAAAGTGAATGACTCATTAGGGCATGAAGTAGGCGATAAACTGTTAATTGCAGCAGCCGCTAGATTACAGCAAACACTAAAGCAAAATGACACTGTCGGTCGATTAGGGGGTGATGAATTTATTGTTTTAATATCCAGTTTAAACGATGAAAATGATGCTTTAGCAATTGCTGAGCGGTTACTTCAAGCATTTAGAAAACCCTTCAAGCTCGAAGGCAGAGACTTAATACTGACATTAAGTATTGGTATTGCGATTTCTCCCAAAGACGGTACGTGTGCCTCGGTGTTGTTACGTAATGCCGACACCGCTATGTACCAAGCAAAAGCGATGGGGCGCAATACCTCCTCTTTTTTTACCCCGCAAATGAACGTTGCTATGCGCCGGCGTTTTGAAATAGAAGAGCAAATGCATGGAGCCCTAGAGCGAAACGAATTTGAGCTTTATTATCAACCGCAAATAGATGTAAAAACAAACACCATCATTGGCGCTGAAGCCTTGCTACGTTGGCATAATATAGTGTTAGGGGAAATCACCCCTGATGAATTTATTCCCATTGCAGAGCAAACAGGCTTGATTGCGCCTATTGGTTTATTTGTTCTTCAACAAGCCTTACGCTTTTTGAATGAATGGCAATCAATTAACCAGCAAAACTATACCATGGCGATTAATTTATCGCCGCGCCAATTCAGAGATCCGGAACTGGTTAATATAATTAAACATACTCTACATAAAAATAGCATTAATAATGAATGCTTAGAGCTGGAAATTACCGAAGGGGTACTAATGAATAGCCAAGCCTCAATTCATGATGCCTTAGTGCAAATTGATGAGCTGGGCATAAAACTTTCAATGGACGACTTTGGCACAGGCTATTCATCATTAAGTTACTTACGAGAATACCCTTTTGATGTGCTAAAAATTGACCGTAGCTTTATTGCAGGGATAACAGATAACAAGGCCGACTGTAATTTAGTAAAAGCGGCCATAGCTATGTCACACAGCCTAGAAATGAAAGTAGTTGCAGAGGGAGTAGAAACCAAAGAGCAGCTAGATTTACTCAACGAGCTAAACTGCGATATTGCTCAGGGGTTTTATTTAAGTAAGCCCTTATCTGGTGCCAAGTTACTTAATTTTTCATTACATTACTGCAAAGCGACTTAAAAGCACTTTAGTTAAAAAGTGCTTTTACAGCTGCGAGTTAACTCATGATTTTAAAAAGCAAATCGCGCACCGTTGCAGGTTCAAATGGTTTGTCACAAATGGCATCCACACCGGCTTGAGCAATATTAGCTAAATGAGTATCGTTGGCTTCTGAGCTGACCATCAGGATTGGAATATGTGAGTAAGCATTCGATTTTCTAACGGTTTCAGTTAACTCTTTACCATCCATTTCTGGCATATTGTAATCTGTAACAATTAAATCGAATGATTGATTATTAAGCATTTCAATCGCTTGTTTACCGTCTTCAGCCTCTACAGGTTCAGGAATACCCATTCCCGCTAGCACTCGTATTATATGTTTTCGTGCAAAGCGACTGTCATCAACCACCAACACACGAAGTAAAGTGACATCAAAGTGCTCTAGCTCCACCTCTTGCTCGCTAATAATATCCAGAGTTGCTTTAAGCGCACGGGTGATCTCGTCGGCATTAAACGGTTTAGGTAAAATAGCTAATACGCCCGATTGCCTAAGTTGCTCTAAATGGCGCTTATTACGTTCGCTCGACACCAGCATAAACGCCTGCTGCTCAGTATTACTGTTACTGCGTATTGCCTGTAATAAAGAGTCTGCAGTACCGTCGCTAAAATACATACTGCTGATCACTAAATCGGGGTGATACTTTGATAAAGCGGCCAGCGCATTTTCTTGAGTGCTGGCCGTTTCAATTTGTGTAACACCACACTGAGCCAGTGATTTTTTTATTAGCTTTTGTTGCACTTCAGAAGGCTCAACTAATAAAATAGATAAGTTGGCTATTGCCGTTAAATCACTCATTTCAATCCTGTTAATATTAATTAAATAATTTTTATAATGCTCATTATAAAGTAATAACTTACAAGAAAAAGCTAAAACAGCAACAAAACAACTTGTTTACCCAAACTCAACAAACTCAGCTTAAAAACGATAGTTTATCCCCGCATAATAACGTCTGCCTGAATAACTTGAGTTTAATAGCCGAGACTCTGTGTCATTACCTAGGCGCTTTACCGACTCAGATTTAGTTAAATTAATCACCGCGGCTGTCAGGCTCAAGTCCTCTAATAAAGTAATTGATGCATTTACATCAACTTGCTCGTATGGGTCTTGATACACGTTTAAACCACTATTTAAACCCAACACGGTTTCACCGCGTTTGTTATAAGAAGCACGAATATTAAAAGCATCTCCCTCATAATATATCGAAGTGTTGTATTGATATTTAGCACTGCCAATTAAAGGCGATTTACCAAACTCTTTACCATCTACTTCTACATCGGCCTTATTGGTTTTGTTATAGGTGTAATTTGCATAAAAGCCAAAGCCACTATCAAAGGCATGCTGTATAAATACTTCCGCCCCTTTAGATACGGCATCAGTGCCATTGCCTACAGTGCTATACGGCGACACAGTAATATTTCCCGAATCAACTATGCCCTCTTTACCTGCAAAATCTTGTTGTACGTCAATAACTAAAGGAACAACAAAATTATCAACCGTTTTATGAAATAGTGCTAAACCAACAGCAGAGCCTTCGCTGTAATAATATTCAATAGATAAATCAGCTTGCACCGACTCAAACGGTTTTAAGTTTTTATTACCGCCACTGCCACTAAAACCCGGAATTTCATTAAATTCAGCTCTGTCGTCGGCCCACTCATCTGAAACAAACGTAATGCGTTGTTGCGCACCTAGGTCGGCATAATCAGGGCGAGACATTACTTTTGCAATAGCGCCGCGCACAACAATATCGTCGCTAGCATCCCATGCAATATTAAAGCTAGGTAAAATTTGGGTATCGGTATTCTCTTGAGTAATGAGTTGATAATCTTCAACAAATCTATCGTCTCCGGTTACCGCCTCCCCGCTTTCATCGTCAGTATGATCCAGCAAATATGTGTATAGATCGGTTGATGATGTCATGGTTTTCGTGCGTACAACACGTACCCCTAAATTACCGCGCACGCTATCAAATTCAAAATCACCTTGTAAATAAAATGCCGCTATTTGCTCTTCAATATCATAAATAAAGTTATCTTCTTTGCGTGTATACGGCACATAATGACTGGTCACAATATCGCGGTATTTATCCCAATCAATGCCAGGCATTTGGTTTATGTTAAAACCACCCGCAATATTACCTTCGTTGATAAACACATCTTGTGCTAGTGGCATACCGTTATTCCACTGGTAACTATCAAAGCGTGTGATCCCACCCTTACTGGCTTCTGCTGCGGCAATATCAAAATTAGGATCTAAAAAGAAGGTATTACCGGTTTCGCGGTGAAGCGTAGCTTCTCGATACTTAACCCCAGTTTTAATTGTTCTTAAAATGCCCCAATCGGTATAAATATCAAAATCAGCTTGGTAGTAATCTTCTTCAAGTTCACTACGCACAAAACTTGAATTTGACGAACCCGGATCGCGCCCACCACCCACACCATTGAGTAAGTTAGCTAACGTATTTGGATCTATATTTAAACTAATATCATTCTCATTAATTTTCCAACCCGCTGTTTGCGCGGCATTTTCTATGCGGTTTTCATTTTCACCCGCGTTAGAACTTTTATAGGCTGCTTCCCAACTCTCTTTCGGGCCACCTTCAGAACGTGTATTACCCGCCACAAAACGGGCTTTGAAGTAATCACCTTCGTAGGTTAAGTTGAGATCAAAAGTGTCAGAGGTTGACTCTTCACGCACATAGCTGCCTCGCATCCACGGCAATTGCATATCATTTTCTATGCCACTTGCAGCTGCATCAAATTGCATTCCATTAACTATCGTGCCCGACTCATCCAAACTTACATCGGTTAAAAAGTCAGGATTTAAAGACCACTCAGGTATATCAATCACCGACTCAGTTCTATTTTTATCAAGTGAAAATCCAAAATAGTTAAAACCAATTTCTACTCGGCTAGTTGGGCGCCACTGCGTGCTAAATTGTATCCCTTCTCGCTCACGTAATTCGTTTACAATTGAGCCACGAACCACTTGAGGGAACCAGACATTGTCATAGTTATTGCCCCGAGCATCGCTTATTGAACCCCACTGATTATTATTTTCAACCGGCGCGCCATTAACATCAACCGGGTTTTCACCAATAAAGCGCCACACATTTGCATCGGTGCCACCCGAAAGAGTTCGGTTAGTGCGTTTTTGTGAGGTGTAACCAAACAACACACCAAAAGTATCAGCATCGTTCTTCCAAGAATAAAGTGCGGTTACTTGCGGCTCAGATTCTTCAGTCACATCGGCATAAGTGCTTTCAATATTAATCACCCCTGAGTTTGCATCCATACTTAGCGGCTTACGACTATGCATTAATACCGTGCCGCCCACTCCACCTTCATCTAAACGTGCCTCTGGTGATTTATACACTTCCACGCTTTCAATCATGGCTGAGGGGAGTAATGCATAATCAAACGAACGAGATGGCTCGCCTGGTGATGACGCAATAAAATTACCATTTAACTGAGAAAAGGTGAGTTCAGATGATAACCCTCTAATACTTACCGATGAGCCCTCGCCTCCGTCACGGTCAATCACTACCCCTGGTACGCGTTGTAATGAGTCTGCGACATTTTTATCAGGGAACTTACCAATATCTTCCGCTGTAATCGCATCAACCACAGAGCTAGACAAACGTTTTATATCTAAATTAGCCGCCATACTGGAACGGATACCGCGTACCTCAATTACTTCCATATCTTTACTTCTTAATGCTTTATCTGCTGCTTCATCAGCATATGCATGATTAATCACAGATAAAATAGAGATGCACAGCGTTGATTTAATAAAAAGTGGGAGTGAGTGATGTGAAGCGTTGGTTTTCCGATGAGCGGTCATAGTTTTAACAGTTCCATTTAAAATACAGTTAATACTTAAAGATGATCGTACTAGCTAAAGATGGTACGAAAAAAGTAGCTGTATTTTACATAACCAAGCTTAATAGCTTGTTAATGCAAACTGATGAGTAACTGAATGTCTTGTCAATAAATAGTCAATTCAAATATAAACAAGAAGTTAAGCAGCAAAATAACTATTTAGCTGCTTAGGAAGGAGTAACTAGACCAAACAACAGGCACTGTTATTTTTTATCACTAATAGCTTGGATATAATAGTCTAAACTCGCATGAGAAAGTTCTCCCATATGACTAGTAACTAACTCACCTTGGC
Source organism: Pseudoalteromonas sp. P1-16-1b (assembly GCF_001401785.1). Lineage (GTDB taxonomy): Bacteria > Pseudomonadota > Gammaproteobacteria > Enterobacterales > Alteromonadaceae > Pseudoalteromonas > Pseudoalteromonas undina. The sequence continues at coordinate 211,711 of NZ_LKGQ01000001.1, forward strand.
TATTATAAAACAAAGTGGTTGGTAAGCCCGCAGCACCTGATTCGCGACTCACATTACTGCTTTGGTCAAAAAACACATGATTAAGGTCGAGTTGCTGTTCATTAAGGAACGCTTTTACCGTGTGTAAGTCTTCACCTTGATTGACAAACGCCACCGTAATATTTGGGTTATTTTTTTGAGCCGCTTGTAGCACCGGCATCTCTTTTCGACACGGCGGACACCACGACGCCCAAAAGTTAATAACCACCGGCTTACCTTTAAAGTTTTGTAAGTTAACTTGCTGGCCTTGAATGTTATGCACAACAGACTGTGGTAACTGCACACCCGTTTGATAAATAGACAGCGCAAAGTTAGGAATAATCATTGAACAAAAACCTACAAACCCAGCAATAGCGTAGTTTTTCATTACCGCTTTTTTACCACGCGCATAAAACGCTAAAACAACTATACCGCTGAGCCAGCCATAATAACCGATAAAGCCACCGTCGCTAATATTAAAAAGCTGCCACCAGTTACCTTGATAGGCATCCCACATAGTAAACACAAACGCTAAACGCGAGACTAAAAAGCCCACAACAATCGCTTTAAAGACTGTGTCTAAAATCGCTTTTTGTAATGGGTGTTGACGCGTCAATAAATAGGTAAGCCCCCAGAAAATGCCTAACCCTAAAAAAATAATTAACTGTGAAATAGAAATAACCAAAGGCCCTAGAGAAATACTTAACATTGCTACCGACTTCTTATAATGTATTTAAGTACCTAAAATAACGAGTACCAGCGTGAATTAAATGCCAACAATAACATAATGTAAGCTGTACTGATTATTAATAACGCATAATAAATTATGTATACCAGCAGCAATATATAACCTAGTTACCTAGTTAACCTTGTTGCTGTATGTACTCCAATGCAGTCATTTTTTTATAACTTACATTTGAGTGCAGTACATGAGTAGGTTCAGGGTCAACAATTTCAATTGGAATAGCATAATTACGTGCAATCTCTAGTGCCATTTGGGTAATGTTTACACTAAAAGAGGTCCCCATAAATACCATTTTATCAGCCGTAAGCATCCGCGATTGTGCTTCACTAATACGATAAAGCTCAGTGTAATATTCATCAAATAACAATACAAAGGGCTTTAAAGAATGATTAAGCTTTGGCTGATGGTTTTCAATATTGAATAACTCAAGTAGAGAGCGATGTAAGTTGCTCTCATCAACATTACTCCATAGCGTAGCTTGTGGTGTGACATCATCGCCCTGATGATGAAACAGCGTCATTTGATCAAGCCGACCATGAATCGCAATGTAATCTTTATTACCCGCCTTACCATCAAGCCCATCAATATTTTGAGTTATTAAGTTTTTATCACTAAGCCAATGATGCACTTCATTAGGGCCATGATTACGGTAAGTTGCAAAGCGATGATAATACCAAGCTAAAAACTCACTCGGGTTATTTTCATACATTGCGCGAGTGGCCATTTCCATCGGCGTATAATTTTTACTACCAATGGTCCAAAAGCCATCCTCACCACGAAAAGTAGGAATACCACTAGCGGCACTCACTCCAGCACCTGTAATGTATAATGTATTCATAAAGCCATCTATTATTTTCAATAAACCTATAATACTTTATGACACTGTATATTTGAGGCTTCACTTTTTTTGCTATTAAATTATTTTAAGCTACGGCCATTAACTTAAATAAACACGGGTACCAAAGAAACTCTTTATACTTTTAGTTTCGCTCAAGTGCACTACAAAGCCTTCTTTAATTGTTGAGATATTGAGAACTATAACAACAATCACAGCAACTAATTAGTTACAATGCACTTAGCTTTCTAATAAAAACAGATCGTTAATCTACTTATTGAGCAACTAACCTACCAACCTCACATACTTTTCAGCCAGTTCGTCCACACTTTCTCGATGATTAGGATCGGGCTTTATGCAGTCAATGGGGCATACACTGACGCACGTTGGCTTGTCGTAATGACCTACACATTCTGTGCATTTTTCAGGGTCTATTTGGTAAATTTTAGCGCCCATATAAATTGCTTCATTTGGGCACTCTGGATCGCACATATCACAGTTAATGCATTTGCTATTTATGAGTAGAGCCATGATTTACCCGTTAAACAGCTTGTTTGAAAGGATTGCGGGTGTCTTGGTTTTCATCCAAGTTGCGCATCAGTATGGCGTGCTCTAAATCGATAGTGTCAGGCATTGGAATTTTTACGATATGGCCAGAGCCTTTAGCATCAGTAATACTTTCGCCTTTTTTGTTTTCCATACTCTCAAGGGTAAAGCTAATATTGCCTTTTGGCGTCATTAGCTCTAATGAATGACCAACACAAAATTTATTTTTTACATCTATTTCAACTAAACCATTAACATTACGACCAAGTACTTCACCTACAAATTGCTGCTTGGTAGAAACTGAATGGCCGTATTCGTAATTTTGATAATCTTGGTGGGCGTGGCGCTTTAAAAATCCTTCGGTGTAACCACGGTGCGCTAGGTTCTCAAGAGTTTTGAATAAATCAGCATCGAATGGTTTACCTGCAACGGCGTCGTCAATCGCTTTACGATACACCTGAGCGGTACGCGCAACATAATAAAATGACTTAGTACGCCCTTCTATTTTTAAGCTATGCACCCCCATTTTTGTTAGCCGCTCTACGTATTGCACAGCGCGTAAGTCTTTTGAGTTCATGATATAAGTACCATGCTCGTCTTCAAATGCGGGCATGTATTCACCTGGGCGGCCTTGCTCTTCAAGCATAAATACATCGTTACTTGGCGCGCCTTTACCTAACGTAGGTATAACCGTTTTAGGATCGATTTTATGTACCATTTCACCGGTTTCGTTCTCAGTGCCTGGTTTAACATCGTATTCCCAACGACACGCATTAGTGCACGTGCCTTGGTTAGGATCGCGCTTATTAATATAGCCTGAGAGTAAACAGCGCCCTGAATAGGCCATACACAGAGCACCATGGACAAATACTTCTAGTTCTGTTTCTGGGCATAAAGAGCGTATTTCACTTATTTCTTCAAGCGATAACTCGCGAGATAAAATTACCCGTTCAATCCCCTGCTTTGCCCAAAACAATACGCTTGCGTAGTTTACTGCATTGGCTTGAACCGACAAATGAATTGGCATATCGGGCCACTTTTCACGTACTAGCATTATTAAACCCGGATCAGACATGATCAATGCATCAGGTTTCATAGCAATTACTGGCTCTATATCACGTAAATACGACTTTACTTTCGCATTGTGTGGGGCAATATTAGACACTACATAAAACTTTTTATTTAGCGCATGTGCTTCGTTAATACCTATTTGTAATGTATCTAAATCAAATTCGTTGTTGCGAACCCTTAAACTGTAACGAGGTTGGCCTGCATAAACAGCGTCTGCCCCATAGGCAAAGGCATAACGCATGTTTTTTAAGCTACCTGCTGGGCAAAGTAGTTCAGGAATAAACGGGGTTGAAGAAGTAACTGCTGACATGTGCGCTCCATACATCGAACCGAGTTCAAGTCGGTTGCATGAATAATTATACCAACCCGCAATAATACTTAATCATTTTACGGGGCTAAACGTGTCGCTACCTGCGTTAAAAAATCTCATTTAGAACAACTAAATAGCAAGTTTTTTGCCTAGCTATCAACACGTTTTTCCAGCCTCAAAATAGACCACTTAATTAAGCGAATTGGTATTAAGGAAAATAAACCGCGCAAGTATAATGAGGGGGCAAAAGAGAAACCTTGATCAAGATCATCAAAATTTCTCTTCTACGATAATAAATGAAGAGCAGCAGATTTAAGTTATTTTTTACTGCTTAATTGGTTCGAGAATTGACTAACGGCATCAACAACTTGTTGCGCGCCTTTTTTAATATCACTCATTACATCACCAGATTCTTTGGAAAGGCCTAAGCCTTGTTGCGCTTTATTTTTACCTTGCCCAATTACAGCAACGGTTGATTGAGTTAAATTTTGGTTTTGCTGTACAACATCCACTATTTCTTCGGTAGCTTTACTGGTTCTTGAGGCAAGTAAACGCACTTCATCAGCCACTACGGCAAACCCACGGCCTTGCTCGCCAGCACGCGCGGCCTCAATAGCCGCATTAAGCGCCAATAAATTAGTTTGATCAGCAATGCTGCTAATACTCTGCACTATGCTCGCAATAAGTTGCGATTGTTTATCTAATGCTGAAATTTCTTGAGCAGCTTGCTCCATTTGTACCGACAATTCGTTCATAACCTGTACAGTTTTTTGTACCACCTCCGCGCCTTTATCCGCGTTATTGTCAGTTTCGATAGAGGTGCCATGCGCAATATTTGCCGCTTGCTCTGTAGCCAGTTCTCTTTCTACTTGATCAGTGATCACCGTGGCAAATTTTACTACTTTGTAGAGCTCATTGGCTTCATTAAAAATCGGATTATATGATGCTTCTAACCACACCTCATGACCGTGCTTATCAATACGTTTAAATCTGCTCGCAATAAACTCGCCATTGCGCAACCGTTGCCAGAAGACTTGATACTCTTTACTACTCGCTTCTTGCTCATCACAGAACATACCATGATGTTTGCCCACCACATCTTGTCTTGAATAATTCATACTTTTTAAGAAGTTGTCATTAACACGCAGAACCATACCCTGTGTATCGAACTCAATAACCGCTGTTGAACGATGCAATGCTTTGATTAAATCTTCGTTTTCTCTTGAGCTTTCAATTATTTGTGTAAGCACAGTGCAATGCAGGGTTAAATACTCAAGCTGACCTTGCTCATTTTTTATTGGGTGTAAAATACAGCGTAACCAATCTCGTTGTCCGTTTTCGTGGGATACTTGAATAGCGCCAGCAAAATGTTCGGCTTTACTTAACGCTTTTTTAAAGGCATGAAAATCAACGTTATTTCTCGCATTTTCTGAAATGAAATCTAAAATGTTTTTATTAATTATTTTATTATTTGAGTAGTTAAACTCTCGCTCAAAGTTTTTATTTTGTCTTAAAATAGCACCTTGTTTATCAAGCTCTAATACCAGCATTTCACTGTCTAAACTTTGCTTAACCTGCTCCCTCACAGAAAGCTTACTTTGTAAATCAGCAATTTGAGTTTTTAAAGGTTGGTTAAAAAACATATTTTTACCTTAAAGTTTGCATGTATTCTTCATGCATTTGGAGTCGATAGACGCATTGATAATCGCTATGACTAAAAAAATACAAATCAGATGTGGCACTAATTTATAAACTCATATTAACGTTATAGCCACTTTTTTAGTTCAGTAAGTATAGGTTGTTAAATTAAAATATTCGTCAACGTAGAATAAATTAGGTTTTTTCGACTAAAACGCGTATAATTCGCGCCCGTTAATATTCAACCTTTTATTTAAATTATTGGAGCACAAAGATGGCTTTAGAGCGTACTTTTTCAATCGTAAAACCTGATGCAGTTGCTAAAAACCACATCGGCGCAATCTACAACCGTTTCGAAACTGCGGGTCTTAAAATCGTTGCAGCTAAAATGGTTCACCTTTCACAAGAGAAAGCTGAAGGTTTCTACGCTGAACACAGCGAACGTCCTTTCTTTGGCGCTTTAGTATCTTTCATGACTTCTGGCCCAGTAATGGTTACCGTTCTTGAAGGCGAAAACGCTGTTCTTAAAAACCGTGAAATCATGGGTGCTACTAACCCTGCTGAAGCACTAGCTGGCACTTTACGTGCAGACTACGCTGATAGCATCGACGAAAATGCGGTTCACGGTTCTGACGCTGTTGAATCTGCTGCTCGCGAAATCGCGTACTTCTTCGCTGACGAAGAACTTTGCCCACGTACTCGTTAATTCGAGTTCACAGCTAACCCTGTGATGCAAAGTATGAAAAGGGCTTTCGAGCCCTTTTTTAGTCATTAAGTAAAGTATTAGCCGTTTATTTATAATGTTTTACTTAATGATTAGAGTGGATAAATTGTGTACAATTCGTCCTTGTAAATTTTTACCATCACCGCCACCGATTGAGGTTGTTACATGACCGAGCAAAAAAAGATTAACTTATTAGATTTAAACCGAGATGCAATGCGAGAGCTATTTGTATCATTCGGTGAAAAGCCATTCCGTGGCGATCAGGTGATGAAATGGATTTATCATTTTGGCGTAGATAATTTCGACGAAATGAGTAACGTAAACAAAAAGCTAAAAGAAAAGCTTAAAAATGAATGCGAAATTGTTGCACCAGAAATATCAGTTCGCCAACAAGCCAGCGACGGTACCATCAAATACGCACTCGTTTTAGAAGGCGGTCAAGAAGTTGAAGCAGTTTGGATCCCAGAAAAAGATCGCGCCACGCTATGTGTATCTTCTCAAGTGGGCTGTGCACTAGAATGTACTTTTTGCTCAACAGCTCAACAAGGCTTTAACCGTAACTTAAAAGTGTCTGAAATTATCGGCCAAGTATGGCGAGTAGCCAAAGATATTGGCCTTGATGGCAACAGCGAAAAACGTCCTGTCACTAACGTAGTGATGATGGGTATGGGCGAGCCGTTACTTAACGTTAAAAACGTGGTACCGGCGATGGAATTAATGATGGACGACTGGGGCTTTGGTTTATCTAAACGCCGCGTTACATTAAGCACCTCAGGTGTGGTACCTGCCCTTGATTTATTGAAAGAAAAAATAGACGTAGCACTGGCAATTTCATTGCATGCGCCAGATAACGCCCTGCGTGATATTTTAGTACCGATCAATAAAAAATACCCAATTGAAGAGTTTTTAGCTGCGTGTCGTCGTTACATTGACGGTTCAAAAGCCAACAAAGATGTAACTATTGAGTATGTAATGCTTAACGGCGTGAACGATAGTACCGATCAGGCTCATGAACTGGTTAAAACGTTAAAAGGAACACCATCGAAGGTAAACCTTATTCCATTTAACCCATTCCCAGGTAATGAATATACTCGTTCAAGCAACAGTCGAATTGATCGTTTCTCTAAAGTATTACAAGCTGCGGGTATTACCTGTATTGTTCGTCGTACCCGAGGAGATGACATTGACGCTGCCTGCGGCCAGTTAGCTGGCGATGTTGTAGACCGTACGAAGCGTATGGCGAAAAAGAAAATGCGTGATGACAATGCAATTGCAGTAAATATTCATCAAGCCTAATTTTTTGAGTAATCAAGAGCCTTTGTGATATATCGTTTATTTTTAAATAAATGATGCAACACAAAGGCTTTGAGGTAAGATAGAGGTTATGGATATAAATAAAGAGACAAAGTAATGCGATCTTTACTTACGTTAGCACTATCAACACTGTTTTTAAGCGGTTGTGTTACCGAGAATAGTTACAACGGCAGCGATAAACCGGTCCTCGAGAATAAAATTAATAACGATGGTGCAGCTCGCACGCGCATAGCATTGGCATTACAGTATTTAAATACAGGCAATAACTCTCAAGCGAAATATAACTTAGAACGTGCCAGCGAGTACGCCCCAAACTTACCCGAAGTACACTACTCTTTAGCATACTATTACCAACAAGTTGGCGAGAACGGATTAGCCGACAAAGCCTATCAAAAAGCGTTGGCCATTAAGCCAAATGATCCTAACACCTTAAACAACTACGGCACGTTTTTGTGTAGTATTAATGAATATGACCGCGCCACCGATCAGTTTTTAAAAGCGATTGAAATACCCAGTTATATTCGTGTAGCGCAAAGCTATGAAAATTTGGCTCTATGTGCCATTGAGTTTAACGATTTCACCAACGCCGAAAGCTATTTTCAGCAGGCACTAAACCATAGTTCACAACGCGCATCTACATTAATAAGTTTAGCAGCTCTGTATTATGCAAAAAGTGACTTGTACAAAGCCAGTAACTTAATAAAACGTTATGACGATACCGCGCAAGTTTCTTCTCGCGCTTTGTTGCTTGGCTATTTGGTTAAACAACGAATGGGTAAAATTGAAGAAGCAGAAAAAATTGCGACAACCTTATTACAAACCTACCCTAGTAGTATGCAAGCTAACGCTATTCGCGATAACCAGTTAAGACGAACAGAATTTGAAGTACTACGTGAAAAATATCGCCAAGCACAGTTAGATGAATTACAAGAAAGCAATAATAACAATCAAATTATTGCTGAGCCGAAAATAAAGGTTATTCGTAAAAAAAGCCCAGTACCGGCTTCAAATAGCGAAGCGTCAGGTGAGCAAACAAAAAAAATACGCTAGATAATTACACACCTTTTAGCTGTAAACCAAAATATAGCCTTAAGGATGATGTGTAAAAGCCTGTTCTAGGGTAAAGCAATTTAGCATTTCAGTGTGATACAATGCTAAACTGCTACAAATAAGGTGTATTAAAGGACTTAAAAACACATAAATTTTATCTAAACACGGTATAGTTTTTAAGATATTGAATGTAGTCCCTTTTTATAGTGCGCCTTAGTAACAAGAATTAACGAATACCAAAAAATAAAAACGAAGTCTTACTCTGGTTGTTAAGCCAAAACATAAACTTTTACTAGTGGATCCAAACTGATACACATTATGAATGAAGATAATACACAACCGCAGAACGATGAACCCTCTGTAGGTCAAATACTAAAAACACATAGAGAAAATGCAAACATTAGCCTTGCTAAGATTGCATCATTATTAAAGTTGACTGAATCGCAGGTTGAGCATATTGAAAACGACGAATATCATTTACTAGGCGCAAAAACATTTGTTAAAGGCTACATAAAAAATTATTGTCGCACGCTAAACATTGATAGCACTGCTATTTTAACTATGCTGCCAGCCTATAGCACATCAGATAAGCCTGTAGATATGCAAAGCTTTTCAAGACGTACAGAAAAAGAAGCGCATGACAGCCGACTAATGACGGTAAGTTATTTAATTTTAGCCATTGTTATTGGCTCATCAGCCGTATGGTGGTGGCAAAATGCAATGCCTATTGATGAACAAACTAACACTATTAATGCAAATAACTCGCTCATCTCGGAGCAACAAGAAAGCACAAAACTGTTAGCAGAAGCTGCCGATGAAGCACAATCAAATGAGATTGAGCCTGCACCACAAGCAAACTCAACCGTATTCAATGAACAACAAACAATTCAGGCTGCTCCCCTAAACGATGCACAAAGCCAAAGTGAACCAACAAGCAGTGATTTAAGCACTATTATTATGATGTTTAATGACGAAAGCTGGGTTGAAATCCACGATGCCAACGATGAGAAAATTGCATTTGGTGTAAAAAAAGCAGGCTACGAAATGACCTTGACTGGTGTAGCGCCTTTTTCAGTGGTATTAGGCAAGCACGATGTTGTTCGTATTACCCTAAATGGTGAGCCAGTTGATATTTCGGCTTTTCCTAAAAACCGTTTAGCTAAATTTAAATTACCCTTAGCAGAGTAGTCGCTATGTTTTCAGAATCTCCTATAAAACGCAGAAAATCCACCCGCATTAATGTGGGTAATGTTCCAATTGGTGATGGTGCACCAATTGCAGTGCAGTCAATGACTAACACAGACACAATGGACATTGATGCCACTGTAGCTCAAATTCAAGCGATTCAAGATGCCGGTGCTGACATAGTCCGTGTATCTGTTCCAACTATGGATGCCGCTGAAGCATTTAAAAGTATTAAAGAGCAGGTATCGATACCGCTGGTTGCTGATATTCACTTTGACTACCGCATTGCATTAAAAGTAGCAAAGTATGGCGTTGATTGTTTACGTATTAACCCAGGAAACATTGGCAGTGAAGAGCGTATTAGAGCGGTTGTCGACTCAGCCCGTGAGCACAACATTCCAATTCGTATTGGCGTAAATGGTGGATCACTTGAGCGCGACCTACAAGAAAAATACGGCGAGCCAACACCTGAAGCCTTACTTGAGTCGGCTATGCGCCATGTAGATATATTACGTCGCTTAGACTTTGACCAATTTAAAATCTCGGTGAAAGCGTCAGACGTATTTTTAGCGGTTGGCGCGTATCGTCTACTTGCAAAAGAAATCGACCAGCCACTGCATTTAGGTATTACCGAAGCAGGCGGCATGCGCTCTGGCTCGGTTAAATCGGCCGTTGGTTTAGGCATGTTATTGGCTGAAGGTATTGGTGACACGCTGCGTGTATCATTAGCAGCGGATCCAGTTCAAGAAATAAAAGTAGGCTTTGATATATTAAAATCATTGCGTATTCGTTCTCGCGGCATTAATTTTATTGCTTGCCCTAGCTGTTCACGCCAAGAGTTTGATGTAGTAAGCACCATGAATCAACTTGAAGAGCGTTTAGAAGATATTATTGAGCCAGTTTCAGTGTCAGTCATTGGCTGTGTGGTTAACGGACCAGGCGAAGCATTAGTGAGTGATATTGGCCTTGCCGGCGCAAACCGTCGCTCAGGTTTATACATTAATGGCGAACGCCAAAAAGCCCGTATTGATAACAATAATATTGTTGATCAACTTGAAGGCTATGTACGCGATTTCATTGAACAGAAGCAACAACAAACTCCAATCGACATAAAAATCGTAGAGTGATGTGTTGTTACAACACTATGTATTTAAATGACCTTTTTTAGTCGCGGTATTCACAACGTAGTATAAATTACGTACGCTCCGCTACGCTCGCAATTACCTTATAGTTAAGGTTATAATGCAGGGTCGATTTTTTAGTTTTACGTGGTTGCAACCCAGGGTTGCACATAAACAGATTTAGGATTTATCAGTGGCAAAACAAATTCAGGCAGTTCGCGGTATGAACGATTGCCTGCCAGGCGATACGCAAGTTTGGCAGAAAGTAGAACACATTTTACGCGAGACCGTATCATCGTTTGGTTATCAAGAAATTCGTTTTCCAATTGTAGAATCAACCGACCTATTTAAACGCTCTATTGGTGAAGTAACCGATATAGTAGAAAAAGAAATGTACACCTTTGCCGATCGTAACGGCGACAATTTAACTCTGCGCCCAGAAGGGACTGCAGTGTGTGTACGTGCAGGTAACGAAAATGGCCTGTTATACAATCAAGAACAACGCCTTTGGTACATGGGCCCTATGTTTCGCCATGAACGCCCACAAAAAGGTCGTTACCGTCAATTTCATCAGTTTGGTTTAGAGACTTTTGGTATTGCCAGCGCCGATATTGACGCCGAAGTTATTTTACTCACGGCGCAACTTTGGGAAGCATTTGGCATTACTGACCATGTGCGTTTAGAACTTAATTCATTAGGTTCAAACGAAGCTCGCGCACAGTACCGCGATGCCTTAATCGCCTTTCTAGAACAACATACCGATGTACTAGATGAAGATTCAAAACGTCGTATGTACTCTAACCCACTGCGCGTTTTGGATACTAAAAATCCAGATATTCAGGCAATCTTAGTCGATGCACCAAAGTTATCTGAACATTTAGATGCTGAATCAAAAGAACATTTTGAAAATTTATGTGAACGATTAGATGCCGCAGGCGTCAAATACACGGTTAATGAAAAGCTGGTACGTGGCTTAGATTATTACAACCGCACTGTATTTGAATGGGTAACCGACAGCTTAGGTGCACAAGGTACTGTATGTGCTGGTGGTCGTTATGATGGTTTAGTAGAACAATTAGGCGGTAAATCAACCCCTGCGGTAGGTTTCGCGATGGGTTTAGAGCGCTTGGTTTTACTGCTTCAAGCACTTGAATGTGTAGGTGACATACGCCGTAGTGCTGATGTATATTTAGCAGCTATGGGCGACAAAGCCAGTATTCAAGCGCCTATAATTGCATCTACCTTACGTCGTGATGTACCTGGATTACGCGTAATGGTGCACGCTGGCGGTGGTAACTTTAAAAAACAACTTAAACGTGCTGATAAAAGCGATGCTCTCGTCGCAATTATTATCGGTGAAGATGAATTAGAGCAAGGCGTTGTGACTATTAAATACTTACGTGAACGTAAAGAACAAGTCACACTAGAACTAGAACAAGCTAAAACGTTACTTGCAGAACTAATTAATAGCTAAATTATATAAAGCGTAAGTAGTGAAGCGCTTTAACAGAGGTAAGCATGGAAATTTATTCAACAGAAGAACAACAAGCAGAAGCAATTAAACGCTTTTTTCGTGAAAACGGCCTTTCACTAGCGTTAGGCGTTATTGTTGGTTTAGGTGGTTTATATGGCTGGAAAGCATACAACCAAAATCAAATAACGACTGCAGAGCAAGCATCTGATGCATACACTAAGCTTGTTGAAAGCGACAGCGTATTAGCGTCTGCTGATGCATTTATCAGTGAAAACAAAGACACTCAGTACGCAACTCTAGCGGCATTTGTTGCTGCAAAAGAAGCTGTAGATGCCCAAAACTTAGATTTAGCAAATGAAAAATTAAGCTGGATTGTAACTAACGTTGATAACGCCCAGCTTAAAGCCATTGCAACAACACGTTTAGCACGTGTGCAAATTGCTCAGCAGCAATACGATGATGCATTGAGTACATTAAATGCTCCTCTTCCTGAAGCATTTAACGCAAATGTGGCTGAATTAAAAGGTGATATTTACACTCAACAAGGCAATAAAGAGCAAGCACGCGTAGCTTACCAAGCTGCTGTTGATGCAGGTGGATTAACGAGTAATCCTCTTTTACAAATTAAGTTAGATGACCTAGCAGTAACTAGCCCAGCGGCATAAGGTTTTAGGCATGAGAAAAATAACAACAGCAACGCTTGCCCTATGTATGGCAACCCTAATGGGGTGTTCTTCAAGTGATGACGAAGAAGAACTGGTGCTTCCAGAAATAGCCAATCAATTTGAAACTGATGTGGTATGGCAAGAATCAATTGGTAGTGGTGTAGAGCATTACTTTTCACGCTTATCACCTGCTGTTTATAAAGAGACAGTGTATGTTGCTAGCCGTGAAGGCCAAGTAGAAGCCTTATCACTTGCCAATGGCGATACCCAATGGGAAACCGACGTTCGCCAAGATTTATCGTTTTGGCCTTGGAGCGATAACGATAGTGCAAAATTATCAGGCGGAATATTACAAGCTTATGGTAAAATCTATTTAGGCTCTGAACATGGTTATGTAATTGCACTTGACCGTGAGACTGGTAAAGAAATCTGGCGTAAGAAAGTACCTGGCGAATCACTCTCTAAACCCGCTGCAGGCGATGGCTTAATCTTTGTAAATTTAGCCTCAGGTAAGTTACTTGCGCTTCACCCAGATACTGGTGAAGAACGCTGGAGCTTTGAGCAAGAAGTGCCACCGCTGACTTTACGCGGTCAAAGTTCACCTACTGTGGCTAACGGTGGTGTGTTACTAGGCCTAGAAACAGGTAAGTTAAGTGTTTTAATTTCTGAGAGTGGCTACTCGGCATGGAGTGCAGAAATTGCAGTGCCAAAAGGCGCATCAGAGTTTGAACGTTTAGTTGATGTAGATACGCAGCCGATCATTAGCGGTCCATTTGCTTATGCTATTGCATACAATGGTAACTTATCAGCAGTAGATATTCGTTCAGGTAATGTTGTATGGAAACGTGAATACAGCAGCTACCGTGAAATTAGCATGGATTTGCAAACAATTTACGTTGTTGATAGTAACGGCGTTGTTTATGCACTTGATAAAGATTCAGGCATTGAACGTTGGAGCCAACCCGCTCTACGTGGCTGGTACTTAACAGGTCCAGCGGTTGCCGGTAATTATTTAGCGTTAGGTGACCAAGAAGGCAATTTGCATTGGTTAAATAAAGAAACTGGCGAGCTAGTATCTCGTGAAGACTTTGACAGCTCAGGTTTTTTTGTTGAGCCCGTTGTCGCTGACGATAAATTGATTTTATACACCCGCGATGGTGAAGTTAGCGCGGTAAAAATACCGAACTAACTGTCTACTATTAGTGTAAGGCACTAATAGTTAATTATTTTTTGTAAGGCTTCGCACTGCGAAGCCTTTTGTTGTTTTTTAAAGAGGTAGTTTATGCTTCCCGTGATCGCTCTTGTAGGGCGACCCAATGTGGGCAAATCCACATTATTTAACCGTTTAACACGTACTCGTGATGCACTCGTTGCCGACTTTCCCGGCTTAACGCGTGATAGAAAATATGGCCAAGCAAATTACGATGGCTTTGAATTTATCGTGGTAGATACGGGCGGTATTGATGGTTCAGAAGAAGGTATCGAAACCGAAATGGCTGATCAGTCATTACTAGCCATTGAAGAAGCGGATATTGTTTTATTTTTAGTTGATGCTCGCGTGGGTATGACAGTGGCTGATCAAGCTATTGCTAACCACTTACGTAAGCAAGAGAAAAAATGTTTTGTTGTTGCCAATAAAACAGACGGCATTGATGCCGACTCAAACTGTGCTGAATTTTATCAACTTTCACTTGGTGAAGTTCATCATATCGCTGCCGCACATGGCCGTGGTATTACTTTACTGCTTGAGCAAACTCTTCAGCCTGTTATTGCTGAACTTGCCGCTCTTGATGAAGATGTAGCCGATGACGATGAAGAACTTATCGACTTATATCAAGAAGGTGAAGAAGATGACACCGATCACCAAGCGTTTGCCGACAAGCCGGTAAAGCTGGCAATTATTGGTCGTCCAAATGTAGGTAAGTCAACCCTTACTAACCGTATACTAGGTGAAGACCGTGTTATTGTATACGATATGCCAGGTACAACCCGCGACTCAATTTACATTCCGATGACCCGTAACGACAAAGAATATATTCTTATCGATACCGCTGGTGTGCGTAAACGTAAAAAAGTAAGTGACGTGGTTGAGAAATTCTCAGTCATTAAAACGCTACAAGCAATCGAAGATTGTAACGTTGTGCTACTAGTGGTTGATGCACGCGATGGTATTTCTGATCAAGACTTAAGCCTGTTAGGTTTTGCGCTTAACTCAGGGCGCTCATTAGTTATTGCCGTGAATAAGTGGGATGGTCTAGATAACTACGTTAAAGACCGTATTAAGACTGAGCTTGATCGTCGTTTAGGCTTTATTGATTTTGCCCGCCTACACTTTATCTCTGCTCTGCATGGTACTGGTGTTGGCCATTTATTTGAATCAGTTGACGAAGCGTATGAGTCGGCAACTAAGCGAATTAGTACTGCTATGTTGCGTCGTATTATGGACATGGCACAGGCCGACCACCAGCCGCCACTTGTTCGTGGACGTCGTGTTAAGCTTAAGTATGCGCATGCTGGGGGCTATAACCCGCCACGTATCGTTATTCATGGTAACCAAGTTCACGATTTACCTGATAGCTACAAACGCTACCTCATGAACTACTACCGTAAAGCACTTAAGATTATGGGTACGCCAATCAAAATTGAGTTTAGAGAAGGCGATAACCCATTTGCAGGGCGTACTAATAAAGTAACCCTGTCGCAAAAACGTAAAATTCGTGCGTTTAGTAAAGAAAACCGCAATAAGTCATAACGATTTTGATTAAGTCAGTTTAATAAAACGGTGTACTTTATAGTACGCCGTTTTTTATGATTCAAAGTTAAGTAATGCCAATTGCACCAGCCGTTCAACTGTGGTGCCTTGAACATTTTTAGGCGCTTTAGGATAATATTTCGATTTTGGCGTTTTAATAGTTATAAACCCATGATTGGTGGCCATTTCGTGGGCTAGCAGTTTTCGTTCTTTGGGTGTTAAATGGTTTTCATGTATTTTGCTTAATTCGCCACTATCAAGCCATATTCCCGCACAGCTAGGGCACTCATCTATTTCAACTGCTTTTAGCGGTGAAAAATACCTACGCATCATCACTATGCTTGGGCATTTAGGGCAATTTACTCGCATTGCGACTTCACCCTCACCTTCGGCATAATTACTTAAATACTTAAGTAAAACCTGACCATGCTTTAACTCTGGCGAGCTAAATTTAAAAATTTGGCTGTTATCGAAAAAAACGCCTCCTAACGACGATGTATAAACAGTGATACCGCCAACTAATATAGACTCCAATGGTGTATTCGTACGAGGGCACAACATTTTCAAAATCCTTTTTATTTTAATACCTAAAGTTAAATAGTTATTCTAACGCTTTGTGTATCAGGCCAATTAATGGTGGTAGCAATGTAGTGTGACCTGCCAATACAAACTCATATGCCTCATCTGACATTTTTTCACGTACAGCGAATAATCCAAATCCATTTCTCTTCATCATAATCGGATTTCGAACCTGCAAAGCTAAGCATGAAATGCTCAATAAATATTTGGGTGTTGGCTATTCGCCTTATCAGTTAGCAAAATACGTTATTAAATATCGCTACTCCAATATGTTTTATTTTAAACACCAGTAAAACAATAAGCTAGACTGCTGTTAAAAACCAACGCATTAATTGAGTGAACTTGTTATTATCGTAAAATAGGCACGCGCATGAATAACAATTAAAACTCTAAAAAGTGAAATTCAACATGTTTAAAAAAACAATTTTAGCTATTTGTTTAGCAGCCACCTCGCTGCCAAGCTTAGCCGACAGTAGCAGCGACTTAACAACCATTATTGATAACCATTGGGAAAATGCGAAAGCAGAAAAAATATTTTTTAGAACCGATCCAGACGGTTGGAAACCAAACGGCACATTGCCAAATTGGAGTGAGCAAGCCATTGCTAAGCGCCAAGCTTACAACAACAGCGTACTAAAAAGCTTAGCCAGCATTGACCCAAAAACACTCAATAGCGAGCAGCTAATGAACTACCGCTTATTTAAATATGAGCGAGAAACAGAGCAGCAAAGCTACCTTTATCAAGATAAGTATTTTCCGGTTAATTTTTTAAGTGGCTGGCATACTTACTTTGCAGAAGCGCCAGCTAACATGGCCTTTTTAACTGCCGAGGATTACGATGCATTTTTAGTTAGCCTTAGTGACTACCCTCGTTTTAATCAGCAAAACATTAATTTAATGAAACAAGGCATTCAAACCGGTTTTACACATTACTGCGAAACGTTTAAAAATTATGGCCAAAGCATTAACGCTCATATAGTTAAACAACCTGAGAATAGCGCCTTATATGAGCCATTTACCCGCATCCCTAATACATTTAGCGCAGCGCAAAAAGAAACTTACCAAAATAAAGCTAAAACAATAATTGCCTCAAAAGTTGTGCCTGCTTACGAGCACTTTTACGACTTTTTTGAAAACGAATATATGCCGCACTGTAGAACGCAGCCGGGTATTTCAAGCATCAAAGGTGGCCTTGATTATTACAAGTACACGGTTAATTACTACACCACCACTAATGCTACTCCTAAACAAATTCATGAACTTGGTCTAAAAGAAGTGGCGCGCATTAAAGCACAAATGCAAGCCATTATTGATAGCGTTGGTTTTGAAGGCAGCTACAGCGACTTTTTAAAATTTTTAGCAACCGATGAGCAATTTTACGCAAAAGACGCCCAAGACTTGCTAGAAAAAACCGCTTTTATAACGCAAAAAATGTATGGCAAACTCCCCACTTACTTTGGCCATTTGCCGCGTAACACCTTTACTATAAAAGGCTCAGCGAGTCGCGGTGCGTTTTATATGCCACCTTCTGATAACCGTTCACCTGGCACTTACTTTTTAGCCTCAACTCCAAAACTGCAGCCTTTATATAATTTAGAAGCACTTAGCCTGCACGAAGCTATTCCTGGGCATCATTTACAAAACGCCATTGCAATGGAGTTAGACGTTCCTGAATTTAGACGCACCCTTAGCCACTCAGCATTTGGCGAAGGCTGGGCATTGTATACAGAACGTTTAGGTAAAGAAGCGGGCTTTTACCAAAGCCCATACAGTGACTTTGGTCGTTTAGGCTACGAAATGTGGCGCGCAGTGCGCTTAGTGGTCGATACCGGTATTCATGCCTTTGGCTGGAGCCGCCAAAAGGCGATTGATTACTTGGCTGAACATACCGCCTTGCCACAAAGCGCCGTGGAAGATCAAATAGACCGCTATATTTCATGGCCAGGCCAAGCGCTTTCATACAAGATGGGCGAAATTAAAATACGCGAACTGCGTGCAAAAGCCGAAAAACAGCTAGGCGCTAAATTTGATATACGCAGCTTTCACGACACCGTTATTGGTCAAGGTTCACTTCCTATGGCGGTACTTGAAGATGTAATTAACGACTGGATAGCACAGCAAAAATTAGCTATCTAAGATACAACGGAAACAAATTGAGAGGCGGTATTATTATCGCCTCTTTTTAAAGCCCTATTAAACACCTCAAAACTAATCCCTGCTCGCTTTTGCTTCGTAAAATAAATGATTTCAAAAACCAGAGCATAAGTATGAAAAAACGTATTCTGTATTGGCTGCAAAATGACTTGCGCATTGACGACAACCCCATACTCAATGATTTATCACAACAACAATGTGAGTTGGACCTGGTCTTTGTGATTAACCCGGCTTGGTTTAAAAGCAATAACTACCAACAAAAACCCTATGGTGTCCACAAACAACGCTTTTTAATGCAAAGCCTATATGAGCTACAGGAGTCTGTTTTAGAGCTTGGCCAAACTTTACATATTATTGAAGGCGATCCAGTTGAGGTATTAACACAGCGTATTAATGAGCTTAGCATTGACGAAGTTGTATATAGCCAGCAAATAGGTGTATATGAACAGAGCCAAGTTAGCGCTCTTAAGTCAAAATGCACGACTGTGGTATTTAAATCTGTGATGCAAGATACTTTATATCAACAACAGCAACTGCCCTTTGAACTAGCTAATTTACCAACCGGCTTTACACCTTTTAGAAAAAAGATCGAAGCGGCAGAAATTAGTTTAGCCACACATACATTTTCAGCGGCAAGATTGCCTCCACCTATTATACTTTGCGAAAAACAACCGATAGAAAAGCCAGCAGCAGGAAACCCACAGCTACTTGGTGGGCATCAGGCTGCGCTTGAGCACTGCCAGCAGTACTTTTCATCGGCTTTACCGAGTAGCTATAAAATCACTCGCAATGAGCTAGATGGCTTTGATAACTCAACAAAATTTAGTAGTTGGCTGGCTTTTGGCTGTATTAGTGCCAAGCAAATTTTTTGTGCAGTAGATGCTTATGAAACGCAGTATGGAGCAAACGAGTCAACTTACTGGATCAAGTTTGAATTGCTCTGGCGTGAGTATTTCAAGTGGCATGCGATTAATGTTAAGCATCAGTTATTTACCTTTAAAGGTAAGAAACAAAGCTCGCCACTCACCACGTTTAGCCCGAATCGTTTTGCTAAATGGTGCCAAGGCAGTACACCTTACCCGTTAGTTAATGCCATTATGAAAGAGCTAAACGCAACGGGCTTTATTAGCAATCGCTCAAGACAAATCGTTGCTAGCTGTTTAGTAAACGAACTACAACTAGACTGGCGTTATGGTGCGGCTTACTTTGAGCAACAGTTAATCGATTACGATATGGCGTCGAATTGGGGTAATTGGCAATATATTGCTGGAGTTGGTGTCGATCCGCGCGGCGGACGTCACTTTAATTTGCAAAAACAAACTCCGCAATACGATCCGCACGGTGAGTACATTGCCAAGTGGCAAGGAAATGAGCATTGCGATGCACAATTAGATGACTTAGACGCCGCTGATTGGCCTGTGTAAAAATAAAACCTCGAACATGATATTGGCTAGCTGACTCTCGTTATAAGCCCAAGGTTAAATCTTGGGCGAGAGTGCCGCTGGGTTTTTCTACTACGCGGTTAACTTCAACCCCGTTATGCTTAACAATAAAAGTGGGGGTATATTGTAAGTCATGCGCCAGGGCAATACCTGCTTCATCACGTTTGTCATAACCGACTGTAACAAAAGTTATTTTCGAGAGTTTGACCTTCGATTCATCGAGTAACTTTATTAATCGAGGTACTTCACGGGCACTGTCATGACACCACGTACCTAAAAGCACTAACACCTCTTTACCTGCTAGTTTTTGCATCAATGCAACGTCTTGCGGTGTGGGCGGAAATGCTTGGTATTGCTTAGCAAATTTATCGTGCTCGCTTAATAAACGCTTAGCAGTAATAGCGTCCGAGTGTGGTTTGAGCGTTGCATTCACTGCCAGTGGTAAACTCAACATTAAAAGAAAAATTAATTGTTTAAACATAATCTTATACTTAAATAGTGTTTTAGTTACTATACCCACAATCGAGCTTAAGTAAATAAAAGTTACTTGCTTTTATCCATAAAATCATCCACTTGTGATAAAACGGCTAAGTACTCACGTTTGACTTCTTTGTTTTGTTCTAATTTATCTAAATCACCGATTAACGTCACTAATTGCGTATGTGAATAACTCGATGTTGTTCTAAACTCGTTCGACGCCCCCACACCACTGAGTCGTTTTCTTTCATCCATACGATGACTAGCTTCATTTTTCTCGAGCCAAATATCGTTAATAAGACGAATATTACTCTCACTGGTGGTGGTTTCTTTCAATTCTTTTTTTAGCTCGTATTGAGATATTTCGGGATTAAACTGATACACTTTTTTATCTACATCCACCTCATGAGCCTGATCAAGGGCAACCAATTCGTTATTTTTTACAGCGGTACCAATAGTGTAATTTTCTTGTTTATCATAATAATCAGGAGGGATGTCAGAGCGGTTACCTTCTTCATAATTAAAACGCGTACTCGCCGCTTTATCTTGAGTAACCCCAGTTAACCCTGCTGATTTTTGGTGTTCTGTATTTTGACTCAGCTTTGTGGTGCTTGTTGCTATGTAATCCCCCTGATCCATTGCAAAAGAGAATTTTGCATCAAAATCAGCTAACTTAGAAATACCATCACCTAAGGAATTTTTATTACTGCTACCTAGCCCTTGGTAGCGCGGATCTTTGGTGATCATGTTGTCAACTAAATTAGCGACAAGCTCGCGTCCATTAGTAAACTGCTTTGTAGCAACCGACTCAATTTCACTATAGCGCTCAGCAGCTGATGACATACTACTAAACGCACTTTTAAAAACAGCCAACCCTTGTTTCATCACTTCATCACTTTTGTGACCAAACGCAGAACGTGTACTTTTCTCAGAGCTATTGAGCTGGCTATCTTCTAAGCTTTTATCGAGCGCTTTTATGTATTGTTGCATTTGGCTTTTGTCTTGAGCGCCAATGGTTGACATATCAAGCGAAAAATTAATATTGTTTTGTCCGTTTACCGATTCAAACTCCAGTATTTGCTGCTCAGAATCCTCATCAAGGGTATAGCTTAAATTAAGCTCATTATCTATTCCAAGGAGCGCTCCATCAGCATCGCCAGTATTTCCCTCTGACGTTGAAAAATACAAATCAAAACCCGAAAGTTCTTTGTTATCAAAATTGCTTAGAAAGCTTAAATCTAAATCAGCTTGGTTTGCGGGTACGTAACGACTGTAAGCGCTTTGTTTAGCCTTAAAAAATTCATCCGCCATTTCGCCAACACCAGAAAGTACTTGCGTTAATGCTTGGTGTTCAGTCTCAGATAAGTCGCCATCTACTTCATAACTTATGCTAAATTCGTCAGTGGTTTCGCCTGTTTCCTCATCATAACCTTGCGCAGAATGAAAGGCGATATTGATAACATCACCTTCTTTGGTTTTTACCGAAAGCTCAAACCCATAGTTATCATCGTCTTCAAATCGCTCGCGATTAAAGCTTTCCATGAAAGGGTTAAGTGAGCGTTCAACACGCTGTTGGCTAGATGCTAAAAATGTTTTTTGATTAAACCCCAGTTGCCCCAAGTTTGATAAAATATCGCTAGTGTTGGCATAAGCACCTTGGATATTTTTTACCGAAGAATTTAAGCGCTCAATTAACTGATCACTGCGTTCGTTTTTTAATAAGCCCTCTTGCTGAGAGCTTATTACCGTTCGTAGTGCAACCTCTTCACTAGAGAGCTTATAATTTGAGCCACTGGGTGTGCTGGAAATCGTGAGTAACGAGGATAATTGCTGATTAAGTATTTCATCGACTTGTTGATCACTAAACTGACTGAGCATTTCATCAGTGATTGTTGCCGAACTTGGCGCTAAGTGAGCACGCGATTGCAAACCTGTGGGCATACTGGTTTGGTTTGAATTATTGACCGATTGGGCAAGCAACGCATTTAAGTTAGCATAATTGCCTTGTAGTTTATTAACCATGATTATCCTTAATCTTCAGTACAATATAAATACGGTATCGGCCAACGAATTAAAAGCTTTAATTAGTTTTTTATTATTTAAAAATAAAGTAGTTACGCAAAAAACATACTTTAAAAGTAATTAGCAGGTTTTGGCAAGCAGCGACTTTAATATGTCTGGTACAAATTTTCGCTGCGCGGTAATGGCATAGAAGTGCTCAAACGCATCGGGTAAACGCTGATATTCAACCAGTAGGCCTTGTTCTATTTCATCTTTTACTACAACTGATGGCAATACCGATAGTGCACCACTATCACGGGCAAGTAATCGCAGCATAGCCATATCATCAGCCTCTGCTTTTATTTTTGGCTGATATTGCCAGCGAGCACATAAAGCATTAAATGAGTCTCTAATAGCAGAAGTTTTAGCGGGTAGCACCCACTGTGCATCCGTGTAACCTGATGGAAACTGGCCGCGTGTTTTTTTATCAGCTGGGCCAACTATAGCTAATGGCTGACGAGATACCAACTGACTTTGCCAAAGCTGATCGTAGTGCTCAAGCCCGATGGGTTTATTGGTTAAAACTAAATCCAATTCGTGCTCTGCCAAACCATTTAGCAGCCCATCCATACGCCCTGCAGTCAGTGAAAACCGTACTTCGTCATTGCTCATTAAGGGGTTAATAAATTCTTCGATAAAGTTACGCGAGAGCGTATTGAGCACCCCGATTGATAAATGCTGAGTTTGGGAAATCACCCCTTTATGAATAAAAGAAGACAGTTCTTCCCCTTTGGTGAATATATCGTTGGCGTACATTTGCACCCGCTTTCCCATATCGGTTAATGCGAGTGTGCGGCCTTTACGTTCAAATAACTCAATATTAATGGTGTGCTCTAATTGTTTTATTTGCGTAGAGAGCGCTGACTGTGACAAATGCAGCTCTTTCGCGGCTTGGGTTAAGTTACCAATACGAGCAACCGACCAAAAATAATATAAGTGATGATAATTTAAACGGCTCATTATTGTTCTCTTTTATAGAACGTTTATATGCATTATATCTATTTTTATTTAGTTATCTAGTTTGCCATACTTTGATCACTAAATAAGGAGCACTGAATGAGTGAGTATATTATTTCGTTGTTACTGCTAATAATGCCTTTGAGCACATTTATAGCAGCCTGGTTAATTGGCCAACAATCGCGCGCTTCAAATGGTCATGTGCTGTTTAAAGTAATGGTGTTTAATAGCATTGCATTTATAACAGCTATTACGCTTCATCAAATTTATGCTTTTAATTTACTCAGTTTCTTATCGCTGACCATGACCCGAATTATTATGCTGGGGCTTATATTATTTATCACGCTGATATTAATTCGCTTTTGTAAGCACTATATGCAAGGTGAGCCACGTGTAAACTACTTTTGGCGATGGCTATTACTTACCATCACTGCCGTATTAGTTGTGGTTATGAGCAACCACTTAGCGCTATTTTGGCTAGGCTGGGTGGCGATAAGTTTAGCACTACATAAACTATTAATGTTTTACCCTGAGCGCCCTCGAGCGGTGCTCGCCGCCCATAAAAAATTTATTGTGGCACGTGTTGCCGAATCCTTATTACTGATTGCATTTGGTATTTTGTGGTTCATTCACAATAGTCTGTACATAACTGATATAACCGCCTTTTATAACACCACCACGCTACCTCTGTCTTTTGCAGAGCAAGTCGCTGCTTTTTTAATTGCCTTTGCGGCTTTAATAAAATGCGCTCAACTCCCAATACACGGCTGGCTAATTAAAGTGGTTGAAGTACCCACACCGGTGAGCGCTTTATTACATGCCGGAGTCATTAATTTAGGAGGCTTTTTATTAATTTTATTTGCGCCTTTGTTTATTCAAGCTAGCGCAGCACAATGGTTAATTTTAATTGTTGCTGGTTTAACTACAGTGATCAGCGCATTAATAATGACCACTAGAATAAGCGTTAAAGTTCGGCTTGCTTGGTCTACCAGTGCGCAAATGGGCTTAATGCTGGTAGAGTGTGCGCTGGGGTTATTTGAACTGGCTCTGCTTCACCTTGTTACCCACTCAACCTATAAAGCTTTCGCATTTTTAAACTCAGGTAATGGCGTAAATGAAGATCTGATCCGCCGCCATATTCCAAAACAATCACCCGCATGCTTTGCTTGGTTAACAAGTGCGTTAATTTCAATAATAATAGTTGGCGCAGCATGGGTTATTAGCTCTTATCAGGGAGCGGTAAGTATTTGGTTGCTTTTAGCATCAGCATTAACCATTTTGCTTGCTAATCAGCATGGTACGGCTATGGCTAAAACACGCAGTAAAAAACTGTTAATTGCACTATTAGTGGTCTTTAGCTATGTGGCCGCTAAAAATATCTTTGCGTTTGCACTTCCCCTTGAGCAGTGGCGTGAACCTGCATTTAGCCTAGCCGACAGTTGGGTAATAGCTCTTATTTTAACCTTAATGATAGCAAGCTACTATTTGCGTTATCAGTCTTGGCGACCTCAGGTTAAGTCATTATCCACTTTATTATTTGCAGGCTTGTATTTGGATGAGTGGTTTACACGATTAACACTAAAAATATGGCCGATAAATTTGCCTAATAATGGCCACACTGATTTAAAAAATCATGCCGCTGGGATCACTATTGAGGAATCAAAATGAGCACTCTAACGCCTTCAGATAATAGAGCACTCTCGCTAAGCGACAGTCAAAACAACCTACTTAATAAAGTATGCGGTTACATAGCACCAAACTGGCCGTTAGATCAGATGATTGCAGTTAACCCATTTTGGGAAATGCGCCATATGCCAATTGAAGATGTAAGCGCACGACTGGATACCTTATGTAATGCCAACATGCTAATGCCTAAAGATTTTTATCTGCAAAAATATAATGCTGGCATGATTACCGACAAACACTTAGCCGATGCCGCAACGCTACTTAATAGTGACTTTAATAAAGAGCAACTATTACAAGCGCTTAGAGTTGATGTGCCATTAGTAGACTGGCACAACATTGCTGATTTACTCGACCAACAACGTAATAAGCATAAAATGGCTTGGCATGATGAAATTACTCATCAGTTGAGTCAGTTTTGTGCTGCACATTATCAACAACTCGGCCCTATGCTGCATCGTAATGATACTCAAGCCCCATCTGAATTATATCGCCATTGGCTTACTGTTATTCAAGCTGATAAAGGCATTAGCATTGTTATGGATGAACGGCATTTAAATGGCTATTTTAAGCAATTACCCACATCCGCTGATGAACTAATTGCACTGACTCTTAAAACGCTTAACATAGATAATGACTCGTTAGAGTTATACGCGCACTCATTGCTTTTAGATATTAACGGTTGGGCATCGTGGCTTGCGTATTTACGTTTTCAAGGTCAGCTTTACGACACCCCAACAGATGAGATGAAGCAACTTCTAGCCATGCGCATGGCATGGGACTTAGTAATTTGGCAATACCTGAGCGATCACGATAGTGCTACATTTAAACAACTGCAAAGCCAGTGGCAACAAGAAAAGGCGCTTGTCGTTGAGCGCTTACATGCACATAAACTAGCACAAAAACCATTATGGGTGTGGGCAAAAGCAATGGAACTCGGCTTTCAATATCCGCTTAATGAGGCTCTGCAAACCGCGACTAAAGCCCCGGTGAAAAACGCTCAATTACAAGCGGTGTTTTGTATTGATGTTCGCTCGGAAGTGATTCGCCGTGCGCTAGAGTCTCAAAGTCAACATATTGAAACTTTTGGCTTTGCCGGTTTTTTTGGTTTACCGCTGGAATATCAAGAAAATGGCAGTGCTATTACTCGCCCACAGCTCCCTGGGCTACTTAAACCGGCTATACATGCCACGCAAACTCACAAAGACGCGACACTTGAAGCATCACGCCAAAATAGTGCCACATGGCAAAGCTGGTCAAAATCGGCCCCTTCATCGTTTTCTATGGTTGAGTCAGCAGGCTGGCTGTATGCATTTAAATTAATAAAAAATACCTTTTTATCTAAAGGCGATGCTAAAAAGTGCACCCCAACTGACTGGCAATTAACACAAAACCAGCAGCAACTGACCCTAAAAGACAAAACCGATTTAGCCCAAAAAGTGCTTACTACTTTAGGTATAAAATCGTTGGCACCACAGGTAATGTTAGTGGGTCATGCTAGCCATACAACCAATAACTTACACAGCGCAGGCCTAGATTGCGGCGCCTGTGGCGGACAAAGTGGTGAAGTAAATGTACGAGTACTCGCAAGCCTACTTAACGATGCTCAAGTACGTCAAGCGCTTAAAACTCGGGGACTCACACTGTCAGAAAATACCCAGTTTATTGCAGCCATTCATAATACAACCACAGATGTGATCACCACCTATGATGCTCAATTGGATGATAATCTAAAAAAATGGCTCAGTGTGGCAACACAAACCGCTCAGCGCGAGCGCTTAGTTAATATAGAGCCAAAGCTGGTTGATAAATCAGCGGATGAAATTAATCACGCTTATCATCAACGCGCCCGCGATTGGTCGCAGGTGCGCCCTGAATGGGGGCTTGCAAATAATGCCGCCTTTATTGTCGCGCCGCGCTCATGGACGCGAAGTATTAACTTACAGGGGCGCTGTTTTTTACACGATTATGATTGGGAAAGCGATGGCGACTTTGCAATATTAGAGCTTATTATGACTGCGCCTATGATAGTCACCCATTGGATCAATAGCCAATATAATGCCTCGGTTAACGATAATCACAAATACGGCAGTGGTAATAAAATACTTCACAATGCGGTGGGCGGTAATATTGGCTTATTTGAAGGTAACGGTGGCGACCTGCGCATAGGCTTAGCCATGCAATCGCTACACAATGGCGATAAATGGATGCACGAACCTATTCGCCTTAATGTATATATTGCTGCGCCACAATCAGCAATCGCAGCAATTTATAACAAGCATACTATGGTGAAGGAACTAATTGATAACCACTGGCTAACACTCATTCGTTGGGGCGATGACAACACCCTAGAGCGCTTTGAAAACGGGCACTTCACTACAATTGCCCCCTCTAAATAGCGAGCATGATCAATGTTAAATGCCGTCATAGCCACTAAACATAAAAAAGCACCTCTGATCGCCCCTGCATTAAAGCCACTTGGCTATAATGTGGTAACAACCAGTCTATTTGATACCGACACGCTAGGGATGTTTACTAATGAAGTGCAGCGTGATTGCAGCGCCCAAATAGCGGCATTAACAAAAGCTCAACGCGCATGTGAACTCACTGGCGAGCAATTTGGACTTGGTAGTGAAGGCAGCTTTGGAGGTGGGCCATACCCTGGGTTAATGAACTGGGATGAAGAAGTAATTTGTTTTTACGATAAACGCACAGGCATCGCTATTTATGGACGCGCAGGCGGGCCATTTTCACCCAGCAGCTTAACCATCAACAGCGAGACCAATATTGAATCAATCATTGCTGCATGCCAGCGCTATAAAGAGCAACACTGGATACTTGATGACACTCAAACACTTTATAAAGGACTAAGCTTTGAAAACTTGGTTGCTTTATTTAAAGAAAAAGTGCCCAAAGCCGGCATAATCACACCTGATTTAAGAGCCATGTATAGTGGGCAACGCCAAGCTATTATTTGCCTTGCTGCCGAGGACTTAGCAAGGCGGTTGGCATCAAAATGCCCACAATGCCAGAGTGCTAACTTTGTTGCCAAACAGCTCACGAAAGGCTTGCCCTGTGAACTATGTAACATGCCCACACAACAAGTAAAATCAACAACCTCTTTGTGTGATTGCTGCGGCTATAACCATATTGAAGCGAATAAAAAACACGTTGCTGATGCAACATATTGCCAGTTTTGTAATCCTTAAGAGTTATTATGACATCATTACAACCAACTCAATTATTAAATACTGAAGAGCGTATTAACCAAGCCGTTGCATTATTAAAAGCCGGCGAATGCGTCGCTTTACCCACAGAAACTGTTTATGGTCTAGCTGCAGATGCGACTAACAGTGATGCCGTAGCGAAAATATTTACCGCAAAAGGACGCCCAACAAATCACCCGCTCATTGTGCATATTCCCAATCAGTCGCATCTACACAATTGGGCAAAAAATGTAAATAAGGCAGCCATCACACTTGCTGATGCATTTTGGCCCGGCCCACTCACCCTAATTTTAAATGCTAAAGATGATTTAAACAGTCCGGTAACAGGCGGCTTGCCCACCATTGGACTTCGCGTGCCTGCGCATCCTGAATTTTTAGCGGTACTAAAACGATTAAATACTGGTCTTGCAGCTCCCTCAGCTAATCGCTATAAGCAATTGAGCCCAATCAGTGCAGCTCATGTAATACGCGATTTGAATGGTCGAATTAGTGCGGTATTACAAGGAGGTGAATGTAATGTAGGTATTGAATCGACCATTGTCGATGCAAGCTCACAGCAGTTACGCATATTACGCCCAGGGCCAATTTCAGCAGCTGATATTCTGCAAAAAACCGGACTGCATGTCAGCACACCACATTCACATAACGAAGTGGTACCGGGTAATGTAAAAGCGCATTATCAGCCTAATGTCCCTGCCATGTTAGCTAATACTGAAGATTTCGCTAAAATTTTAACTGAGAACTCTCAGGGTAAAAGTCACTATTTGATCTATTCGACTCAAGTGCAACAGCAATTATTAGCGAGCGACATTCCATCCGAACGTATTACTAAGCTAAATAGTTGCCCTATTGAATACGCTAAAAATATGTATAAAGCACTGCATCTTATTGATGAGAAAACACCATTGAATATTTATATCGAAAAACCGCCAGTAGGCAGTGAGTGGGCTGCAGTGAATGACCGACTTAGTCGCGCCACCACAGTATTTGTAGGATAAGTTAATTAACCGTTAGGTATTCAATAACCGTTGCTGCTGCCACTGGTTTATAAAAGTAATACCCCTGAAAGCGTTTACAGCCAATATCCACTAACATATCAAACTGTGCCTGTTCTTCAACGCCTTCAGCTATAACACTTAAGTTATGGCTGTTGGCAATGGCGATAATACTTTGCACCATACTGTTAGACTTAGGGTCTATTAAAATATCATCTACAAAGCTTTTATCTATTTTCAGTTCATCTATGGGTAAGCGCCTTAATAAACTCAGTGATGAATAACCTGTACCAAAATCATCCATCGAGAAGCGTATCCCTCTAGATTTTAAGCTATTTATCGTATCAATCACATGCTCAAGGTTATCCATAAACAGTGACTCTGTAATTTCTAAGATTATACTTTGCGGGGCAACATTATGGGTTTCTATGCTTTGCAATAATGTTGTAATGAAAGCACTGCTTTGAAATTGCATCACTGAAATGTTGATTGCTAATTCAAGAGGGGTATCGCTGTGTTGTTGCATCTTTGCAAATTCACTAATAGAACGCGCTAAAACAAAGTCACCTATTTTAAATATTAAATCACTTTGTTCTGCAATAGCAATAAACTCGGCAGGTGAAACCATACCCAATTCACCGTCATGCCAACGAATAAGTGCTTCCATAGCATGGATTTTTCCCTGTTCATTCACTTGGCACTGATAGACCATAGAGAATGATTGTTCACTTAGCGCTACATTTAATCGCTCTTCTACTTTTAAACGGCGCAAATAAGCTTGTTTTATATCTGCATGGTAATGGCACAGCCATTGCCCTGTATCTTTTGCCCATTGATTAGCCAAATGCGCACTGCGGACCAGCTTACTTTTGGTTATGCCATGCTCTGGGTAGTTGGCCACACCGACACTCATATTTAAAGGACGTTCGGTATTTTTGGTTTCATATTGTTCAATAGAAGATGCTAATATTTGTTCAAAAGCGTGCCTATTTTGCTCATCCGATAAATGCGGTGTAATAATGCAAAACTCATTACCACTGTTTCTAAAAACTAGGTATGGAACTGCGAATGTAGCTTGCAACATTGCGGCATAGGCTTTAATTGCCTTATCGCCATACTCCATACCAAAGCGATTATTCATTGAGCGTAAATTGGTAATGTTTATGATTGCTAGACTAAAAGATGTCTCTTTTTTTGCTTCAAAGCTATCACGCAGTGCTTTTCGATTGGGTAACTTTGTTAAATCGTCGTTCCGAGAAAGGTAAAACAGTTCATCAACTCGTTTTTGCTCAGCACGAGCAATAAACCTAAAACCAAAATATAACACCGTACAAATCAGTAAATAGATTAAAAAATACCAGCATACCTTCCAATAAAAGACGTTTTTTATTGGCTGCATTGCCCGATTTGAGAGTGTCCATAATTGATAGCGATTATCAAATTTTGCAGAGGTTAAATAAGGCTTACCACCTACATGTGTATCAATACTAAACACCTCTTCTGAGGATTTAAATATTTCTTTATCCTTGCCTGTTTGCTTTATCAAAGCATTATCAGATAACCCTAATGCCTGCTTAATTTTGGTTTTTGTATAGCTAGCTATATCTGCATCTTTTACGGAACTGTATTGAATAAAACCATCAATTTCTCTTGCTAGCATTATGTAATCGTCACTATTACTTTGCAAAATATTGAGGTATTTAGCGCCTCTTGATACCGCCATCCCTGCAGTCATTACAGCAATCACAGTGCCACTTTTGTCTCGTAATGACTTCCTTATTGGAATAACCCATTCTTGTAACGATAGATTAAAATAAGTTTGCCCTAACACCATTTTGTCTGAGCTAAGGGTTTGTGAAAAACTTTGGCGGGTTTTTTCATTTTCTTTCAGATTAATCATTGTTGAGGCATTTAAATTTGAGCTGTAGTAAATAATTTCCCCTTGGGGATTAAACAGTCCAAAGCCTAATAACACAGGATTCTCTAGTAAAATATTGTCGAGAAGTTTAATTGTTGATGTTTTTTCGGTTAAGTTATTGTTTGAAAGGATGTCTCTGCCAATTAAATCCAGCATAAGTTCTTTATTTCTAAGGGTGCTTTTAAGTGCTTGCGCAGAAAATTCGACACGGTTTTGGGAGCTTGTGCGGTATTCTTTTTCGATATTTCGCCATTCATAAGCCAACAAAACGCTTAATAGGACTAGACCGCCCAATAGCAAAAAACAAAAGAGTTTCCATAAATTATTTTTTATTAGTGCCATCTAATTTCTCACAACCCGTTTGGTAGTGTGTTATGTATTTGGGCCCTTAAATGCACTTTATGGCTAGCTTGGTTTTTTTTCAAGCTATTTTATTGCAAAGTTGAGAAAAACACATAAAAAAAACGCCCATTATTTAACATTAAAAATAAAATAAATTAACAATAAAGTTGGTAAGTGTTTTATTTTATTGTTAAGACAAGGCTCGTATACGTTTGAACCCAGTAAACTGTATTTACGTTTATCGCAGAGGTTATTGAGCGACTATTATAGTTTATTTATTAAATATAATATTGATTTAAAACAATAGCTTTAGTTGTAAACTGCAAGTCAAATTAACCCTTGCATCAAGCGCTTTAGTTTAGTCATAATTTTGCAATAATCATCAGCGATAATAGCTGCATTATTAGTCAACAAAGCTTTATAAGACCCTCATGAGCGAATCTATGGTGCAACTAACCTTTGCACTACCGTCATTTGAAGATCCAATGTCTGCGGCATTAAGCCACAGCATGGAATTTGAAACGCTGTCATTGCATGCTAATAGCCAGCATCAAATTGCTTTGCAATGCGTTTTGCCTGAAGCGGCCCATGAAGGTGATATTATTTCGCTGAGCGCAACTTTACCAAATGCACGAGCAGCTCAGTACTACACAGAAAAAAAACTCAATCAATTTGATTTAGAACAGGGACGGGTCACGCTTAGGTTGAACCAAATAGCGCATAGTCGTGGTTTTGTAATGCAAATGATTTTGCACGGTAAACACGGCACGTTAAAGAATAGTTTGCAGTTCGATATGCATATTAACCAATTTGGTAGTGGATATACTATACCAGTAACTTCGATTACCCCACCAAAGCCGCACCGCGTTCGTCAGTACCTCGCCAGTATGGGAACAGCTTTAATCTCACTTTTTTAGCTCTTGTTATAAATTTTACCATTAAGCTTTAATTAGTTAATCAGCAAAGCTCACTTTACCCATAGTAATATCTAAAATTCCACCTCTTTTATTTTTAGCACTTTGTCGCTGCCCTGCTAAACATTCGTTTGCCAAAATAGCAAACAGCACCGCCTCTTTGGCATCAGGGTGAACACCCAAATCATCAGTATTCTTAAACGCCTTAATATTTGGGCAGTGTATTAGTAATTGCTCCATCAATAATGGATTATGAATACCTCCACCACTGGCATATACCACACAGTTTTGAACCCCTTTAGCACAGTCATTTAACGCCCTAGCAATCGTAGTCGCAGAAAGCGCATTTAATGTCGCCAACACATCTTCATGGTTTAAATCTTGGGTTGCGGTTTGGGCTTGGGCTGCACGTAATAAGGCTAAATTAAACACCTCTGGCCCTGTTGTTTTTGGCAGTGGTAATTTAAAAAACGCATTATCGCTGAGCGATTTTAGCAGTATTACATTTACCTTGCCTGCTTTGGCAAGCTTTGCGCCCTCATCATAATGCATTCCTTTAAAGTAATACTGTACGTAGGCATCCATAATGGTGTTACCTGGGCCTATGTCGCTACTAAACACG
Source organism: Pseudoalteromonas sp. P1-16-1b (assembly GCF_001401785.1). GTDB lineage: Bacteria > Pseudomonadota > Gammaproteobacteria > Enterobacterales > Alteromonadaceae > Pseudoalteromonas > Pseudoalteromonas undina. Next base: position 244,530 of record NZ_LKGQ01000001.1, read on the forward strand.
CTACTAGCATCACCGCTTTTAGGTAAAAACGTTAAATTAGCAATGCCACCCATGTTTAATAAAATGCGGTTTTCGTCAGGGCTGGCAAAAAATAAATAATCGCCATACACGGCCAGCGGCGCACCTTCTCCACCAGCGGCAATATGCTTTTGCCTAAAATCGCCAACAGTGGTAATGCCTGTAGTAACGGCTATTTGGTCACTATCACCTATTTGCAAGGTGCCATGTTTAAAGTCATGATGGTTATGCTGCGACTGCGGACAGTGATAAATAGTTTGCCCGTGGCTTGCAATGGCATCAATACTCGCAGGATCAATACCCCATGTAATTAAACACTGATTAACCATCTCGCCATGGAGTTTGCCCACCCAAGGATGTAATAAAGTCAGCACTTCTAAATCGCATTCGCGCTTAGCAAATACCTGCTTTATTTTAGTTTTATACTCGTCGCTGTATTCAATCGTAGTAAAATTTTTAACCTCTATTTGTGTATGCAAACCTGCACCGGTTATTTTACATAGCGCCACATCTAAACCATCTAAAGAGGTGCCACTCATTAAACCAATAATTAAACGACTGGGCTTTTTAGCGCTATTATAAAGGGCTTCGATATGAGGATGCATAGAGACTCTGTCTGGGTGTTTTTTACATTTTAAAAGAGTTTTAAGCAAAGTTATACCTGTATACACTTTAATTTTAATGAATTGTTTTTCATTGTTTAAGCGTTTAAAGCTTGCTAAGTTGTTGGCTGATAATAACAAACTCATTTGTAGCATGATCACTTTACGAGCATTTAAACAACACGATACCTGCCAAATAGTCACCATTTTGAACGATCAACAAGTAGCTCGCTATTTGTCCTCTAAAATTCCATTTCCTTATACTCAAGCAGATGCAAACTGGTGGGTAAACGAAGGAGCAAAATGTGGCATCATTAAAGCTATTGAAGTTGATGGCCTGTGTGTTGGTTGTATTGGTGTTATCCCTGGTGAGTTTGAGTATAGCCGCAGTGGCGAAATAGGTTATTGGCTTAGTCAGCAATATTGGGGGCAAGGTATTATTACCCAAGCCATAGAGTTGATTACTAAAGAAGTGTTTGAAAGTACTAACTTAAACCGTATTCATGCGGCTGTATTTGCTGGTAATGTTGGCTCAATGAGCGCGTTGCTTAAAAATGGCTTTAATAACGAAGCTATTTTAAAGAAAGCAATTTATAAAAATGGTCACTATTTAGATAGCCATGTATTTAGTGTGCTAAAACAGAGTAATTGTTCTAATTAAATTCTTTCGACGGTTGAATTAACCACCTCTCGCCCAAAGCTCGTGTATCAAGGTACAAATCTTTTCTACCTATCCGCGCATTATTGTTGAGCAATGTATAGTTTTAAAGCTTAAACATTCGGTATATAGGTCGTTTTTTCACTCTATCATGGAGATTTTTATGTCCACAACCAGTCGTCAATTTACTTTAGCATCACGCCCACATGGCGCTCCTACCAATGAAAATTTTGAACTTAAAAACGTAGAGTTACCATCATTAAAAAATGGTGAAGTATTGCTGCGTACTATTTATTTATCACTAGACCCTTATATGCGTGGCCGCATGAGCGATGCTAAATCGTATGCCGACCCTGTAGAAATTGGTGATGTAATGGTTGGTGCAACGGTTTGCCAAGTCGAATCATCTAAAAATGATACGTTTAGCGAAGGCGAATGGGTATTAGCATATACAGGCTGGCAAACTTACGCTATCTCAAATGGCGAGGGCTTAATGTCATTAGGTAAAGAGCCAACAAATCCGTCATACGCACTTGGTATTATGGGTATGCCTGGCTTTACCGCCTACATGGGATTACTAGATATTGGCGCACCTAAAGCGGGTGAAACCGTTGTTGTTGCAGCAGCTACAGGCCCAGTAGGCGCAACGGTTGGTCAAATAGCTAAAATTAAAGGCTGTAAAGTAGTAGGCGTTGCCGGAGGCAGCGAAAAATGTGCACATGCTGTTGAAAATCTAGGCTTTGATGCCTGTATTGACCATAAAGCAGATGACTTTGCCGAGCAGTTAGAAAAAGCATGTGAGCAAGGCATTGATGTTTATTATGAAAATGTGGGCGGAAAAGTGTTTGATGCCGTATTACCTTTGCTTAATACCTCAGCACGCGTGCCTATCTGTGGTTTGGTATCGCAATATAATGCCACCAGCTTGCCTGAAGGCCCTGATAGATTAGGTATGCTAATGGGACAATTGTTAACTAAGCGTATTAAAATGCAGGGCTTTATAATTTTTGATGACTATGGCGATCGTTATGACGAATTTGCACAAGACATGCAAAAGTGGTTACAAGACGGAAAAGTTCAATACCGCGAACATCTTGTAGATGGTTTCGAAAAAACCGTCAGCGCATTTAACGACATGATCAGCGGGAAGAACTTCGGTAAAACCGTAGTAAAGATTAACAGCCCACTATAATAACATTCAGGCTGTGTTGTAATTCAACACAGCTCAATAAGGAAGAAAATGATTAAACTACACCATTTAAATAAATCTCGCTCTAAACGTATTATTTGGTTATTAGAAGAGCTTGAGGTTGATTACGAAATTGTTGCTTATCAGCGCAATACTGAAACTTTTTTAGCCCCTGATGAGCTTAAAAATGTTCATCCACTGGGTAAATCGCCAGTTATAGAAGATGATGGCTTAGTGATCGCCGAGTCTGGCGCTATCACAGATTACCTGATCACTAACTATGGTAAAGGTAAGTTTGCACCAGCCACAGGTACTGCAGAATTTGTAGACTATCAACAATGGCTTCACTTTGCAGAAAGCTCTGCAATTTTACCTCTTCTGCTAAAAATGTTTGTCCAGAAAGATGGTGCTAAAACGCAATTTTTAGAGGGCTATGCCGATGCTGAAACCGCTAAAGTAATTAGCTACTTTAACAGCCGCCTTGAAGGCAAACGTTATTTAGTGGGCGATACTCTCACTGGTGCCGATTTTATGATGTCGTTTATTGTTGAAATCGTTAAAAACGCTGGCCAACTAGGGCACTTTAAAAACCTAGTTAAATACGATGAGCAATTACAATCTCACGAAAAGTTTCATACTGCCAACGAGCTTGAAGCTAAATACGATTAATTTTATGTTCGCTTTGATTGTGGCTAACGCAATCAGAGCGACAACCTCGTTACTCAGGCCTGTCTAAATAAATTTGTTTAAACGCATTAAAATTCAATTCAAATAATTCAACCAACGTCGGATCGAAATGATTACCTGCGCCTTTAATTATTTCCGCCTTTGCTTCATCCATGCTCCAAGGCTCTTTGTAACAACGACGACAACATAACGCATCAAATACATCAGCAATCGCAGTAATTCGCCCCTCTAAACTGATCTCTTGCTGTTTTTTTGCGTGTGGATAACCAGCTCCATCCCAACGTTCGTGATGATCAATTGCAATGTTAGCAGCCATATCAATTACAGGGTTAGCTGTTCCTTTGAGGATTTCCCAGCCTTTGGTGGTGTGCTGTTTCATAATTTCCCATTCATCAGCATCCAATTTAGCTGGCTTATTTAAAATTAAATCTGGAACTCCCACCTTTCCTACATCGTGTAACTGTGCTGCTAAACTAATTTTATCGCAGTATGATTGATTTTGATTATTTAGCTGCGCTAATAGTTTTGCATATAAACCAACCCTGATTACATGTGAGCCGGTTTCTTTGGAGCGTGACTCCATCGCTCCTCCCATTAGTGAAATAGCCAGTTGCTGGGTTTCTTCAATTGAATTAGCTAATAAGAGGCTTTCAAAGGTCAGTACTACATTACCCAAGAATAAATCTACTAGCTGTTGAGCTTCTTTTTTTACCGGCTGCAGCGACTGAAACGCTAAAATGGAATCGAGCCCTTTTTGCGAATGATGAAAATAAACATAATGATCTTCTGCTATAAAATTCTGCTTAGTTTGCTTTGCCCTTAAAAAATACTCTTGATGTTTTTGTGGAATACTGTCAATTCCATTGCCCGTGAATAAATGTATGCCAGAAAGCTCTCCCTCAATCATCTGCAGTTTTTCATCTAACTGGCAAATACCAAAGACCTTAGGCGCATCAATATACAAATTGGCGGAGCTCATATTCAGTACTAGTTTTAGCTCTTCCATTACAACAGAAGTAAACTCAACCAAGTCACCAATTTGGGTAATAGTAGAAATTGCTATTATTAGCCTTTTTAAGTTGTGCCGATGGTTTTGTAGCATACAAATATCGCGATAGGCGCGCAAAGAAGTATAAAAAATCAACTCAAGATCTTGGCTTTGCAGTTGGCTCTTCGCTTTATAACCATCAATATCATAATCGCGAATAACACTGCGCTCTGGCGCAACCCCTGGCTGACCTGTGCGTAAAATAATTCGGCTATATACATTTTGTAAGTCTTGGCGAACAAATCGTGCAAAATCTAATCCTGCATGCTCAGTTTCCATTACTACATCTAATAAAATTAATGCATAGCGCTCTGAGCTTTGTAGTTTCTCTCTGGCCTCTGCCGCACTGTAGACACTATGTAATTCAATAGGTCGTTGCTCAAATTCAAAGCGCTTCATTGCAAGTTGAGTTACTTGATGTACAGATTCATCATCATCAACCACTAAGATTTTCCATGGTTCAACATGCTTGCTGTCGACCGCTTGTTTTACAACTTCATCATCTTGTAACCAATCCATAAACACACTCTACTAGTTATTAATTCGGTAGCGTTAAGGGGAATTGAATAAAAAAATAAACTCCCGTTGATTGTTTTTCCTTTATAAAAATTTGCCCCTTTAGACGATGTACAACAAGGTTGTACACAATGTTCATTCCTAAACCACTGCCACCACCTGCTCTATTTGTGGTGTAAAAAGGATCAAATACTTTTTTCTCTGCCTCTTCAGTCATGCCTCTTCCGTTATCTTGATAATGAATGCAAACAGAATCTGAGTAGTCTATATGAACACTTATTTGCCCTTTTTGGCTGCCATTTTTAAAACCATGAATAATTGAATTCATTACTAAATTAGTGAAGATTTGTGCTAAAGCACCAGGATCAGAATACACTTCAGGCTCAGGTTCTTTCGCACTAATAGTAATGTCAACGGGTGTTGCTTTGAGGGTATGGTAAAGGCTTTTTTGCACCTCATTTAAATAACTACTTATATATAAATTACGTAATTCTTCGGTTGTTTGATCAACCGCAACACGTTTAAAACTGCTTATTAAACCTGCAGCGCGCTGCATATTTTTTAGTAAAATGTCACAACTTAAATCAACTTCACTAATAAACTCGCTAAACTGCGTTTTACTCAAGGAGCCAGAAGCCACCTTATTTTTAGTTTCAATCAGCATTTCTCTTAAATGCGACGTCGCAGTTACGCAAACACCTAGCGGCGTATTCACCTCATGGGCTACACCACTAACTAAACTTCCAAGTGACGACATTTTTTCTGCTTCAACAAGCTCCTGCTGAGTGCGACGAAGCTCTATGGTTTGCTCAACTAGAGCCTGCTCTGCCTCGTGGCGTTTACTCGACATTAAATTAATAGAATCACTTAAACGATCATAAGGACCGCGCTTTGAAACTGTTTTAGAAAAATCACCTGCTGCAATCGCAGAGCAAACCTGATCAATATCTTTACTGGCTTTAATTAAACGCTCAAAACTTCTAAACATAGTGCCAAGCTCATCATTTTGAGTCATATATTTTTGAACATGAATGGATAAATCGCCATTAGCTAACTGTTCAACAGATTTAATAGCAATATTAATACGCTTAGTTGTTCGGTTAATAAAATACCAAAAGAGTAAAAAAACCAGTAATACACTTGCAAAAGCCGCTGCCAGTAATGGTTTAAATTGCGCTTGAATAGGCCCAATAATATCGGCTTCAGAGCGGCGCACTATCACTGTCCAATTACCAGTGGCAACCTTGGCTTTATCAAAATAGAAAAACCCGGAATCAAAAGGATCGTTCGCAGATAGTATCTCTCTTTCTTGCCCCTGTAGCTTTAGCTGTTTGGCTATACTTGCGTAATCTGTATCTAAAATGGCCTTCGTTTTTAATCCTGAATGATTTAATGTCGTTGCAATCACGTTGTCGCGTTGACTGAGTAACAAAACATCTATTTTTAATTGCTGCTTTATGGTTTGCAAGAATTCAGTGATGTCAGCGAGGGCTCTATCTACGCTTGCCATACCGACAAATTTATCATTAATGATAATGGGCGAACTTTGTTCAACCAGCATTCTTCCCTCGTAAACATAGGGCTCAGTGATCATCGTCTCTGTATTGCCATCACGTAAAAACTGTTGGCGTACTCCCTCATAATAAAGACTAGATTCCATGTCCACCAAGGGCTCAAGTAACAAGCGTTCAGAATCATTAAAGTCACGGTGCCAATAAGGTAAAAAACGACCGGTTTGATTTACATAAACGCCTTCTTTTAATGACGGAGCATTAATATAGGCTTGATCTTGATTATCGGCATTAGGCTCATAACCAAAAGAAGCCCCCACGAATGAAGGATTCATTTTAAGCACTGCACGAACAAAATTAATACTTGCCTCTCTATCACCAAACAACCCATTTTGCTGTGCTAAGGCCATAATTTCGGTAGTGCGTACTGCCAATTGCGTCTCTTCATTTACTTTTGCAGAAATAGTATCGGCGGTCTGACTCAAGTTAAGCTTTGCTTGCATAACAGCCTGATTAAGGCTGGTTGAATACCAGTAACTCAAAATACCCGCGATGATGAGCATAACGGGCAATGCCAAATACAGCAGCATTTTTCCTTGCAAAGAATGTATGAGTGTTAGTCGCATAATTTTAGGCTTAAACAAGCAAGCCAATGTCCTGAGGATTTGAAGTAGTAAGCTTAAAAATTAGACTATAAAAACTTTCTAGGCAAATGAATTGTGTAGAAATAAATGTGAAAGCAGGGTATTAAAATACCAGCTGCCTAGTAGATAAGATTGTTAAATAGGGTATGGTTTAAAGACAAAAACACTCTGCAAAACTTTTATTTTTAATCGGCCAATCGATAACCCACAGCTGGTTCAGTTAAGATATATTTTGGACTAGCGGGGTTAGCCTCTAATTTTTGTCTGAGCTGTGCCACATGGACTCGTACGTATTCAGGACGGTCTATGTACTGCGCTCCCCAAATATGGCTTAAGATTGCATTATGGGTGAGTACTGTATTTTTATTTTGAAACAGTAATAATAATATTGCGTACTCTTTTTTAGTGAGTTTTATCTCATTTCCAGATGAGGTTACTCTGTGCTTTTGTGGATCTATTGTTATATTCCCGCAGGTAAATGCCACACTCGGCTGGCTTTGGGTGCGTAATAAAACCCGAATCCGGGCTAGCAACTCATTAGCGCTAAACGGTTTGGTAATATAGTCATTTGCTCCATTATCAAGCGCTGTGACTTTTTCTACTTCGCCATCTCGAGCCGATAGCACTAAAACAGGTAAGGCACTCCATTGTCGAAATTCAACTAACCAGTCTTGACCATCCATATCTAGCAGGCCTAAGTCTAACAATACAAGATCGTAACTTTGCTCACTTAAACGTGCAAAACCATCTAACCCTTTATCACAAATACTTAGCTCGTAACCACTGGCTTGCAACAAGGTTTTTAAAAAGCTTTGTAGAGGGGGAGAATCTTCTAATATCAAGATTTTAGTCATTACTTTTTTCCCAGATTAACTTTGCGTGCGCCATATTTGTTTCGTTATTAATTGTTAATGTAAATGTGCCCTGGTGAAATTTAGCAACCACATCACAAATAATGCTGCCTAACCCAACGCCTTCATCGCTACTTGTTTGCCCTTTAATTACCAAGTTATTAGTTAGAAGTAACTGATAAACTACCTTTTGCTGATTAGTACTTTGCGTAAATTCAACGCTTACCTTTTTATCACCATAACGCCATGCATTTTCGAGCATATTAGCCAGCGCAATTTCTAACAAAGTCACATCCCCTTTGCATGTTGTCTGAGCGTCTATATTGGTATTTATGATAAAATCAGTGAGTTGCTGCTGTCTTCTAGCTTTAGCTTCACTAAGTAGTGCTTGTAAGTTTATTGTTTGCCAACTTAGATTTTCACCCATTTTATTAACTCGGCTTAACTCCATTACTTTATCAAAGTGCTCATTTAGTATTTTACTTTGCTCATAAATATTACTCGCTTGCTCTTTTATCACGCTGTCACTGAGGGTAATCTCATCATCTGCAAGCATGCTCGATGCGCCCATAATAGTCGCCAGTGGTGTGCGTAAATCGTGAGACAAACTGCGTAAAAGTGCATTTTTAGCGCGCTCTAATTCCGCTTGCACCGAAATAGCAGCCGACTGTTGGCGTAATAACGTTTTTTCATGTACCTGATAAAGAAGCGAAATAGCGGTGTCCGCAAAGGATTTTTGCCCTTGCGTTAACCGTTTAGTAAAATTAAACCCGCCCCAGCTAGGGTTAACTTCACTAAGCAATATAAACTCACTATTGCCCTGCGATGCTGCAGGTATAAATGTACAAGATGCGTTTAAATGCTTGCTGATCCGCTGCACAAAGTACTTTTTTTGTTCATCCAGCGTATCTAGGCTGTTTAAGTCTTTGGCCAGTTCATACAAGGTGCGACTATTACTTGCATGTAATTGCACATCCCTAACTTTAGTACTGAGCTCCCCTGCCAATTGGCTGATCACAAAACCAACAATCAGCATAACCATAAAGGTTACTAAATATTCTATGTTTTCAATATGAAAAGTAAAATTTGGGGCAACAAAAAACCAATCTGTACACGCCACACTCACTAAGGTGGTCAGTATGGCAAGACGACGATTACTGCGCACAGCAACCCAAGTCACCCACAATAACTGAAGCATCACGATATCGGTGGTAGTAAACCAATTACGTACAGGGTAAATGGCAATAACCACAATTAATGGCATTATTACTGCCAAAAACAATGCGTTATACCAACGTGGTTTAGCCTCTGCCTGATTCATTAATTATTCCTCTAACATTTGAGAACCTAGATTACTGCCTTTTCGATATTGCCTCTATAAAGTTTTTATAAAGTTTTTTATCTGATTCGTTAAATCTTTATAAAGCTTTTAACGCCTACCTACATTGTTACTTTAATAACTCATATTCTAACTTCAGCAGAAGGAGTAATACGTATGTTGGGTTGGATAAAAATAGTGATGCTTACAGCCTATGTATTAACTGTTTATTGACCAAATGAACTTTACCACTTCTCTTTTTTAACTTTAATTTAGGTATCAACATGGCACATTTTACAGTGATCGGATTGGGTCGATTTGGCATTGCAGCAAGCCTTGAGTTAATTCATTTAGGGCATACAGTCACTGGGGTTGATAGTAACCCTAAACTAGCTGAAAAATATGTTGAGCATTTATCAGAAACCGTTGTTTGCGACTCCACTGATGAAGCCGCACTTAAAGAGCTTGATTTAGCGAGCAGTCAGGCCGTTTTAGTGGCAATAGGAGAAGACATGCAATCGAGCATTCTGTGCACCCTTGCATTAAAAAACCTAGCTGTTAAGCAAATATGGGTAAAAGCGAGCACTAAAGCCCATCACACAATTATTTCTAAATTAGGTGTAACACGCATTATTCATCCTGAAGAAGAAATGGGCGTGCGAGTTGCACAAGCGCTTAATTACCCTGTAGTGAACGACTATATTTCCCTAGGCAATGGCATATACGTTGTTGAAGTAAGTATAAAAGCGCACTTACATAAAACAAAACTAGGGCATTTACTAAAAGAAATGAAACGCACTGTAGACCCATTATTGGTTAAGCGCGCCAAGCAAACGTTTGCCAAACTTGATGATGACTTTGAGTTACTTACCTACGACACCTTACTGTTATCAGGTAATCGAGTCGAACTAAACTATCTTGCACCAAGGCTTTTATAATCATGGTTTTATGGCATCCCCTCAAAACGCCTATTGAGCGAAAAGTCAGTGGGCATAAAAAACTCAATGCGGCTCCACCGCTTATTTTATGTTGCAGTTTTTTAATATTAATAACGCTTGGGGCATTGGCGTTAAAACTGCCTTTTGCAACCTATGAGCCTATTTCATGGATACAAAGTGCGTTTACAGCAACCTCTGCGGTGACTGTAACTGGACTGGTTGTCGTCGATACCGGTTCAGTGTTTACTCCTTTTGGACAAGGCGTTATTGCGCTATTAATTCAACTAGGCGGTCTAGGTTTAATGACCTTTGCGGTTGTAACTTTAATGGCACTGGGTAATAAAGTTGGCTTTATTCAAAAAACAGTGACTAAAGCTGCTTTTAATCAAACAGATACATCTACTTTGGTAAATACCGCTAAGTCTGTTTTGCTGTTTGCGCTAATCGTTGAATCTGTAGGCATTATTATTTTAACGCTGTATTGGCTACCCGAAATGGGCTTACAAAAAAGCTTTTTTCATGCACTTTTTTATACTATTAGCGCTTTTAACAATGCAGGGTTTGCATTAAGTCCTAACAGCTTAATGCAGTATGTAGAAGACCCCGTTGTAAATTTAACAATTACCTGTTTGTTTATTATTGGTGGCCTTGGCTTTACCGTATTAACAGATTTATATAAGTCAAAGCGTTGGGCTAAGTTCAGTCCCTACAGTAAATTAATGCTGATCAGCACTGTTATTATTAACGTTATTGCATTGTTGCTTATTTACGCAATTGAATACGATAATCCAAAAACACTGCAGCCGTTATCTGAAGTAGGTAAATGGCTAGCAGCTTGGTTTCAAGCCGTTACTCCCCGTACTGCGGGGTTTAATACCATTGCTATTGAAGAATTAAAAAATGCCAGTACCGCTTTAACTATGATGCTTATGTTTATCGGTGGCGGCTCTTTGAGTACAGCAAGTGGCATAAAGGTCGTTACATTTATCGTTTTAATACTAGCAACCTATAGCTACTTAAGACGTGACAAAGGCGTCACCGTGTTACGCCGAGAAATAGACAAAGATTCAGTGTATAAAGCATTAGCCTTAACCGTTATTTCAGCGGGAGTCACTTGGTTGGCTATTTTTACATTACTGGTCGTTGAAGATGCACCTTTTTTAGATGTTGCTTTTGAAGCGGTATCGGCACTGGGTACTGTAGGGCTTTCACGCGGTTTAACGTCATCGTTATCACCGCTGGGGGAGTTTATCATTATGTTTTTAATGTTTATGGGCAGAATAGGCCCGCTCACTCTCGCCTACTTTTTAGCAAGTCCACGCACTAAAAAACTAAGATACCCAAGCGCGCAACTCTCTATTGGTTAACAACACTAACGCGGGTTAATCAGCTCGCATTTTAAATACCCGCTAATTCACGTTCGGTAATACACTCATCAGACGCCATTTCGAATTCTCGACACGTTAATGGGCGATTTTCGTAAATAGTACACATTAACGTATTTCTATCGAGTGCTTGGCACCAACCATCGTCGCCGCGCTTCATTACTTCGCTGCCCCATTTATCGTAATCAATATACTGAAAAGGGACACCGGTATCACTAACAATACGCACTTCTAATTGGCAACAACACGCTTGGCAATTAGCACAAGTGACGGCGGTTGTATCGATATTTTCAACAGCAATGATTGAGTTTGACATACAGACTTTTGATAAATGGTATACAACCTATAGGATACACGAGCGAGGCAGCGGTGACAGTAAAATAACTGTCAGATTTTAAACATCGTCATATGTAATTAACCAATTACTAAAAAAGCGTGCTGGTTAATCAGCACGCTTATTAGTTGTAGATTAAAAAGTGAAAACCACTTTAACGTTATCCGATACTGCTGATGAAGAAACAAAGCCAATGGTGTCAGGGTTCGCTGCGACCATTTTGATTACTTCACTGTCATTTTCTAACTCTTTAGGCGGTGTGCCCTTTCCTGTAAAAATCAGTTTTGACCAATATGCTTTTAACTGAGAAGACGTTTTATTGAGTAATTTACTATTAAATTGCTCGGTTGCAGCACTGCTTGATTCTTGAGATATTGGAATGATCTTATTGCCATTGCTAAATGACTTTTCTTTTCCTGTATAAATTCGACTAATAACAGACTCATCAAAACTACTTTCATTTGAAGGATGCACGATAATAGCAAATTCTGCATAGGCGAAGTTAGTAAACAAGAATATTACACATAATATTAATTTTTTCATTTTACTTCTCCTTAAAATACAACATCAACACCAAGGGTGATTGCTTTACTATCACCGGCCACAGCTAAATCAAACGAGTCATCTTTGACTCTATCGTATTGCACTTTAAATGCAGCTGACGGATGAAAATCCCACCTAACACCAACAGCAAATGTATTATGCTGCTCTGTATCACCCTCACCTTCTTGTTCAAAGTCTGAAAACATGACATAGGGTGTAATTGAATCAAAACGATAGCCCGCACTGATCATATAAGTATCGAGATTACCATCTAGGTCTAAGCGGTTCAGTTCACTTAAAACAAAAAAATCACCAAAATCAAGGTTTGCAGCTAAGCCATAAAATTTACCATCTCTACTGTCTTTACCATCCCACAAAACGGGTTCACCCGCGCGAAAACGCTTGTTGGTATATTGCATGTGGGTCACTCTTAGTTCGAGCCAGTCACGATTAAGTAACAGTACGCCGCCTAACATATCTTCCCAAATTTCTCTTGTCGGCTCTTGAAAGAAGAAGTCTGACAACAGCTTGTTATCGTCATCATCTTCTTTACCGGTATAAATGTTCGCGGATACTCCCCAGTCACCTACAGAGCCTGAGTAAAGTAAATTAACCCCCTCGTAGTTAAATACTTGCCATGTATAATTGTCAGCAGGGGCCCGCATCCATACATATGCATAACCTACATCGAAAAAGTCTGAGTAGTAAAATAGTGGTAAACGCTTCTTACCTGCTTGAACAGTCCAATTATCGTTAATATCGTAAGAAATATAAGCCCATTCAAAATTTGCCTCAAAGTCGTTAACTCCTCTGGCAACTAGCTGACCAGTTACAGAAAGGCCTTCACCTAAGTCGCCTGATACCTGTAATCCAATCAAAGACTCTGGCGAAAAGGATAAATCTTCAGTGTAGGCACTTACATTTGGATAGTCCGCTAGAAAGGTTGGTTCAACGCCATATTGCGGGACACCGGTGCCACTGAGCACTTTACCCGCATTAATACTCGCGAAACCTGAAATATTAATTTCAGCATAACTACTTGCTGATACAAATACCCCCAATAGTATAATTTTTTGCAGTTTCATTGATCACCTCATTATTATAATGGCCGTCATAGCCAAATTGAGTATAGTTAAGCGAGAAAAAGAAACAAAAAATTAACACTTTTTATTTTATACTGATTTTTTAATATTAATTAGGCGCCGACCTTGATAGCAATATTGCTTTAATTTCGCTGTAGCGCTGTTGCTCACACAATGCAAAACCACTTAGTTGGCGTACTTTATTGCGTGCAAATAGCGGCACACTCATTCCCGCCAAAAACCGACATTGGGTTTCAATGCCAACATTATGCATCCCTTTCGTTGCCATATGCGCCAAAAGATCATCCACCTTTTGATATATAAGTACTGTATCAATTTTTGCAGGAGTGATTGAATATTCAAGCTTGACCGCATGTCCACGGCACACACTACAATGCCCACATTGCTGTGGCGCATTTGCATCATCAAAGTAACGGGCTAAGTTATAGCTTAAGCAAGATTGCAGCTCAAAAAAGCGCACCAAAGCAGCAATCCGTTTTATTTCAGCTTGCTCTTTATCGGTAAAGTAATCATGTAACTGCTGGGCAAGTGCAGGGTTATTAATCACCTCGCTATGCACTTTGTACACTTGAGTAATACGTTTGGTTTCAAGGGTGATAAGGTTTTTTTCTGCTAAGTAATCAAGTGCGGCTACCACACGTTTACGGTCAACCTGTGCGGCTTGCGTTAGAGAGTCAAAGTTAAGTGTACCCCATATTTTTTTAAAGTCGGTATGGCTAAATATTTGCGTTAAAAAAGCTTGGCGCTGCTGATCAAACTGATTAAGCAACTCATTTTTATCAACTAGAAATTTATACTTAAAATCGGCGTAGTACGCATACTGCGGGGTTATTGCACCTTGCATTTCCAATTGTACCAGTAAGGTTTTAAGGGCAAGCTGGCGAATATTACTTTCGCTAGAAAGACTATATTCTTGCATTTCCCATTGCTGTTGAGCTTGGCGAATATCGTTAATAACATATTCAATACCGCTGAGCTCTGGGGTATCGCCGTACACAAAGTTTTCGACTGTATTTAAGCCATCTAGATTAGCCAGCGTATAACAATTCGATGGGTTGCCATCACGTCCTGCACGGCCAATTTCTTGGCTGTAGTTTTCAATTGATTTAGGTAAATCGTAGTGAATCACAAAACGAATGTCTGATTTATCAACCCCCATGCCAAAGGCAATAGTGGCGACCACTACATTTATTTTTCCCGCCATAAAATCATCTTGAATTTGCCCGCGTAGGGTGTCTTCAAGCCCGGCATGATACGCCACCGCTTGCAGGCCCTGTGCGCTTAACATATTGGCCACTTGCTCAGCACTTTGCTGCAGCGTGACATACACAATACCGGGGCCGGTTTGCGTACGGACAATTTCAGTAAGCTCAGTATTTTTATCAGCCGTTTTAACACTCAGCACATTTAAATCTAAATTAGCGCGATAAAACCCCGTTTGCACAATGCATTGTGGATCAATAGCAAATCGCTCTGCCATATCGCGTTTAACTTTTTTAGTCGCGGTGGCGGTTAATAGTAGCACTAACGGAATATTTAACTCTTCACGGTAACGCGGTAACTTTAAGTAGTCGGGTCTAAAGTTATGACCCCACTCAGAAATACAATGCGCTTCGTCTACCACCAACATAGAAAGTGCCACTTGGCTAATAAATTCTCTAAAGCGCTCGTTTTTAAAGCGCTCAACTGACACCATTAACACTTTAATTTTACCACTGCGCACGTCGTTCATTACCGTACTGCTTTGCATTTGATCTTGGCTTGAATCAAGACTTGCGGCATAAATGCCTTTACTGTTTAAAAAACTTATTTGATCTTTCATCAACGCTAATAATGGCGATACTACCAAAGTTAAATGCGGTAAATGTAACGCAGTAAGTTGATAGCACAAGGATTTACCCGACCCCGTTGGGAATATAGCCAGTGACGATTGACCATTTAGCAGTTGTTCTATGGTTTGTTGTTGCCCTGCTCTAAACTGATTAAAACCAAAATGTTGCTCAAGAGACTGAACTAGCGAGGTACTCATAAAAGCGTCCTTTTTATGTCGGTGCCCATAAATACTGTAAATGCGCAGTAGATGAAATATTTGCATATCAGTATACAGCATATCATTGGATTTATTGCTGACATATCCTTCAATTAGGCGCACACTATAGCCCTATAAAAGCATGCTTTGCCAAAATAATTTTTTGATACCCAAGTCATTTTAAAAATCAACGTACAGAAATTGCTTCGGTATATTATTTTTAAGGGCATAGTCATGGACAAAACCATACCAAAAATTGTCATCATAGGCGGTGGCGCTGGTGGGCTGGAGCTAGCAACTCAATTAGGGCACAAATTAGGAAAGAAACAACACGCAAATATATTACTCATTGATAAAAACCGCACTCATATATGGAAACCGTTATTGCATGAAGTAGCAACCGGCTCTATTGATGCCGATTTAGATGGCGTTGTATATTCAGCGCATGCCGCCAAGCACCACTATAACTTCCAACTTGGTACCTTTTGTAACCTCGATAACAATAATAAAACCATTACCTTAAGCCCTCTATATGACGAGTTAGGGCATCAAATATTACCTAAACGAACCGTTCATTATGATCATTTAGTTATTGCCATTGGCAGTGTCAGTAACGACTTCAACACCCCGGGTATTAAAGACCATTGCTTTTACCTTGATTCAAACCAACAAGCCGAGCGTTTTCAACACGCCTTACTAGATAACTTTACTCGCCTTCATCAAGACGACGACCCATTGCATTCATTAAACATTGCTATTGTTGGCGGTGGGGCAACTGGCGTTGAGCTCTCAGCTGAGTTGTATCATGTTTCTGATTTACTCAAAATATACGGTTTAACCAATATGTCGGCGAAACGCTTGCACATACATTTGATTGAAGCGGGTCCCAGAATTTTACCTGCCCTGTCTGAGCGAATTGCCAGCTCAGCCAAACGTGAATTATTAAGATTAGGGGTTACCGTACGAGAAAACACCCAAGTTAAACAAGCAACCGAGCATGGCTTTATCACTAATAATGACGAGCAAATAAATGCGGATATTATGGTATGGGCAGCAGGAGTAAAAGCCCCTGACTTCATTAAAGAGCTAGACATATTTGAGCTGACACGTAGCAATCAAATAAAAGTGAATGATTACTTACAAAGTAGCCTAGACTCTCAAATCTATGTGCTTGGTGATTGCTGCGCGTTTACCCAAGACGATGGGACGCAAGTGCCGCCACGCGCACAATCGGCTCATCAAATGGCGCAATGCGTTGAAAAAAATCTAATTGCTACATTACGTGAGCAACCCCTGAAAAAGTTTGAATATAATGACCATGGCTCACTGGTAAATTTATCGCGATACAGCACGGTGGGCAGCTTAATGGGTAACCTAACCAGTAGTAGCTTTTTTATTGAAGGTAAAATTGCCCGCTTTATGTATATTTCACTATATAGAATGCATCAGCGCGCTATCCACGGCAGTGCCAAAACCTTTGCTTTGTGGATCAGCGAAAAGGTGCTGCGTGTTGTTCGCCCAAAAATGAAACTACACTAAATAACCTGAACTCCGGATAATAAACATAAATATCATTTTGATTAAATATGTTAGTAAATCTCTTAACTAGATTTCAGGTTAAATAGCTACATCAGTCGCGGTAATAAATAAGATTAAACAAATATTTATTACCGCCGTCTTTAATTTTTCACAATTCCCATATAAATTTACATAAACCACTCACGGAATTTAGTAATGACCTTTAAAACGCTTATTTTTAATTTTGATGGTACCGGCAGTGAACCCCGCGACGCAGATCAGTTCAGTACAGAGCATTTTAAAGAAGACGCCAGTATTTCTAATATTCTAAAACTACACTTATTGCTCGGCGGTAAACTTGATGATTCACCCACTACCCCATTTTCACAGCAACTAAGCTTTTATTACCAAGGCATAGGCACCAAAGGAAGTCGTTTAAAACGAATTTTAAATCAAACACTTGCCCCACGTTCTGAAGATGTGGCCAGCATTTTGACTCAGGCTATCACAGATTTTAAGCAGCATTATCAAAGTGGCGATACTGTTCTACTTACCGGTTTTAGCAGAGGCGCTGCATTAGCAAGGCGTTTTGCTAAATGCCTAGAGCCATTAATAAATGAGCAAGTATATTTGTGTGTTTTTGACACCGTGGCCTCAATTGGCCTGTCAAAGATAAATAAAGCGACCCGTGGCGCAGAGCATGTGGTTTTTGAAAACCATACTATTGCCAATAATGTAGCTGGGGCCCTGCATTGTGTTGCGCTTGATGAGAAACGACGGGCCTTTGAGCCCACATTAATGAATCAACAAGCAAACATTACCGAGCTGTGGTTTGCAGGAGCCCACTCCGATGTAGGAGGAGGCTACTATCGCGATGGGCTTGCCGATATTTGCCTGCGTTATGCGCTTGAGTGGCTCATTGCTCAGCCGCTATCGGTTTCGTTATTAACCAGTCATGACATAGACTATGAAAACCTTTTACCTGAGAGTAACTTGGTTGCCCAAGACGATGTGACTGTTATTCCCGATCCACTGGCGCTAAGTCATCAGCAAAATTACTTTTGGTTAAACCCATTTTTCAAGCTGGTTGATAGGCAGTGCTGTGTATTAATTAACGATGAAATTAGCCACAACGCTCCATTAATACATCACAGTGTTGCACAGCGAATTAATAAACTAACCAGCTATCGCCCTGAATCGTTAAAAAATATACATTATAAAATAATTTACAGCGATGACAGTACACTAAACTTTATGGGGCTAAGTGCTCATATAATGCTCGCCAATCAAAATATGAGCTTACTGAGTGTTAATCAAAGCAAAGATGTGATGGTGTACGCTAGTGAAGCCTACAACGCTACCGGCTTAATGCTTGCCCAAGATGCAACCTATCGCTTTACTCCTTACCCTAACCAATTTTGGTATGACGATGGTGTAAAGTGCCCTCCTTCTGGCTGGCATCGCGATAATGTGCAACTCGGCGTTAAAGAAATCCCTATGGCATTACTTGAGCCATTTAGGCGTTTAGCCACGGCGCAGTGGTTTAGCTTAATAGGAACAATTGGCCAAAGCGATGACCATGCATTTGAAATTGCCGAAGGCGTTGAAATAACCATTAAAAAATCAGGAGAATTTTGTCCATTTGCTAATGATTTAAGTCGTTTTTATGGGGCGAATGCTGGCAGAATAAAGCTCAAGGTAACACGCTTAAGCTGATAAAGTGCCCTAATAATCAGTGCACTTTATACTGCAAAGTGCACTGAGCTAGGGATAGCTGGTGGATGTTATTGCTTTTTCATTTTATGCCCTTTCACGGCATAAAATAATATAAATAAGTAACAAGGTAACAATACAGAGTAGCCAGTTTGTAGCGAGGTAAAGCCGCTCAGTAAGCCCCATAACACCGGACCAAATGCACCGCCCGCTATACCCATTACTAACAGTGCTGAGCCTGTGCTGGTTAGTTTGCCTAAACCCGATAACGCAAGTGGGAAAACCGCCGGCCAAACAATGGCGTTTGCTAAGCCTAAAAAGGCAATTAGCAGTAAAGCATCTGGTAAATTAGCGCCTCCTAAAGGCACCAGTATGGCATTGGCAATAACATACGACTGCGCATCAATAAACAAAATGCACAGGGTGATCACAATACCCAATACAGCCGATGCTGTTAAGGCCGCTTGCTGAGAGATAAATTTAGGGATAAGTAAAATACCTAAAATATAACCAAACACCATAAACATCATAGTGTATGAAGTCATTACCCCATAGTTTTCAATACCCAGCGATAGTGCAAAAGTACCTATGGTATCGCCAGCAATAACCTCTACCGCAACATACAAAAAGATAGCAATAGCACCTAACACCAAGTTTGGATGAGAGAGTGTTTCACGAATTTCACCTTTGTCGTTTATTGCTTCTACTTCATCATTGATAAGCTCTGGCAGCGGTGATTTTTTAACTGCAAAAGCTAATATACCAATGAATAAGGCCATGCCTAAGTAAGGTAAAATAAGGCCATTTGCCATATCATCAACTTGCTGTTGGCTTAGCTCTGTGCCTACCGTACCGGTAAAGTTACTTAAAATTAAGGCGGTAAAAACCATCGGTGAGATAACTCCTGCGCCTTTATTTAAAATCCCCATAATACTAATACGTACAGCAGCCGATTCTTCTGGCCCTAAACGTACTACATACGGATTAACCGCGGTTTGTAATAAGGTTTGTCCTGCGCCCATTACCAACTGCGCTAGTAAAAACAAAGGAAAAAACTGCGACATAGCAGCAGGAATAAACATTAAGCCTGCTAACATCATACAGCCCATCCCCAATGCCATACCGTTTTTGTAGCCGACCTTTTTGATCAGTACTGCCGAGGGCAGCGCAGTAAATGTGACCGCAATATAAAAGGAAAATAAAATTAACGACCCTTGAAATGGGGTTAACTGTAAAATTTGACTTAAGTAAGGCATTAACGAGCCATTAAGCCAAGTAGCAAAGCCCAGTATAAAAAATAATACCGCAACAATGGCCATTGGGACCACGCTACTATTTTTGGACGTATCCATAACATTGGTTGTCATGTTATTTTCCTTTATTTATATTTATTATGTTGTTAACAAACCCGAGCGCCGCCAATCCACGTGCTAATGACTTGTTGTTGTGTGTTTAATTGTACAAAATCTGCTGGACTACCCGGTATTAATCGCCCGTGTGTGGCAGGCAACTTTAAATACTGAGCAGGATATAAACTCGCCATTTTAAGCGCTTGCGCTAATGGCTGTTTTAAATGAGTTACAGTGTTTCTAACTGCGGTTGCCATATCAAGCGCAGAACCTGCCAACTCGCCTGTTGTAGAGGTGAGTTTACCATTCTCTAAGCTGACAGTTCGGTCAAAAAAAGCAAACTGAGTGTCATCTGTTCCCACTGGTGGCATCGCATCAGTAACTAAAAACACGTGCCCTATTGGTTTTGCTTTTAATGCCAGTTGGCATGCTGCGTAATCAACATGATGACCATCAACAATTAAGCCACAATAAGTATCATCATTTAATAATGCACAGCCCACCACTCCCGGCTCACGCCCTTGTAGTGGTGACATAGCATTATACAAATGCGTAAATCCGGTTGCCCCA
This sequence comes from Pseudoalteromonas sp. P1-16-1b, assembly GCF_001401785.1. Classification (GTDB taxonomy): domain Bacteria; phylum Pseudomonadota; class Gammaproteobacteria; order Enterobacterales; family Alteromonadaceae; genus Pseudoalteromonas; species Pseudoalteromonas undina. The sequence goes on from NZ_LKGQ01000001.1 coordinate 265,054, forward strand.
GCATCAACACCTTGTTGAGCCTGTTCAAAGCTTGCGTTGGTATGACCTAAACAAACCTGAATCCCTAAATCGCGCATTTTGGTAATATCGCTTGGTAGTACATTCTCAGGCGCTAAGGTGACTACGACTTTACCTAAATCTTGGCGAGATAACACCTGCCACTCCTGTTCAGAAATAGGACGAATAAAATCAGCGCTGTGAGCCCCTTTTTTTGCCACTGACAAATGCGGCCCTTCAAAGTGAATGCCAATAATACCTGGCGTTTGTTGGGCTATCGCCTTAGCAATTACATCGGCTGCTTGGCGCATTACTTCTACGGTGTCAGTAATTAACGTTGGCAGCATAGCAGTTGTACCGTATTTGGCATGTGCTAGCAGTATTTTTTTAACCCCAGCAACACTGCTAGTACGGTTAAACAATTCACCGCCACCGCCATTAACTTGTAGGTCAATAAAGCCAGGTGCAACTAAACCCGTTAGGTGCTCGTCTGCCTGCTGTACGTTATCATCTATTGCCGTAATAATACCCGCATCAACGCTCAGCACTTTGTCGTTAACAAAGTGCTCGCCATCAAAAAACTGGGCTACATGAATTCGTTTAACTGACATTTATAATGTCCTTGTTACTTTTTTAAGCCCCTTTGGCTCATCAGGATTAAAACCACGGCTTAATGCCACTTTTGCCACATCAAGGTAAAAACGCTGTAATACTAAAAATGGCGCTAATCGCGGGTGTACTTTAATACCTTGTTGATTAAGACTAATCACTTGTGCACCGCGTTTTTTGACCTCAGCAATTTGCTGCTGATGTGACTCTTTGGTTTCATCTTCAACCAAACAATCTAAAATCACTAACCCTTGCTCAACTAAAGTCACCGGACCATGTAAAAACTCCGCACTACTAAATGACTCAGCATGAATAGCACACACCTCTTTAAGTTTAAGTGCCATTTCTTTTGAGATAGAAAACCCTAAACCACGTGCCAACACCACCATATTCTTAATATTTGCAAACTCAGTAGGTTGTAACTGAGTTGGCGAATCTATAATGGCATTAAGCGCGCTAGGTAACTCGTCAAGCCCTTGTAATAATGACTCATTTTGAGTCCAATTAGCAACAATATGTACTAGGGCTGATAACGTTGCCAAATAGCTTTTTGTTGCCGCCACCGAAATTTCATCGCCAGCTTTAAGAGGAACAAAATCATCGACTATGTCTTGTAGAGGTGACGCTTCATCGTTAACCAGCGCAATACAATAAGCGCCCGCCTCTTTCGCCATTTTTGCCTGGGCAAGAATGTCTGGGCTGCGTCCTGATTGAGAAATTACAATCACAACAGCGCCTTCAAGCTTTAATGTTTTACCATATACACTCGCCACTGATGGCGCTGCTGAACTGACCGGTACACCCGCTTCAATTTCAATTAAATACTTACCAAAAACGCCAGCATGATCTGATGAACCGCGACCAATCATCATAACCACCTTAGGGGCCATATCGCGAAGCTTATGACCAATTTTTTCCACTAAAGGTTGGTTGGCAATAATTTGCTTTTCAATAACATTTGGCGTTTGCGCCGCTTCTTTTTCCATTAGTGTGTTAAACATCATAACTCCTGGCTGCTGTAATTAACGTGCTGTTGTTTAGCGTAAAGTACAGACCCCATTTCTGGTGACGATAATGGGGCTGATAAAATAGCTTGTATGTCTGGGTCTAACCATGTTGTCATCACGGTTGATAAGCCACCAATAAACGAAAGCCTTGGTGGGTTTTTATCTAATAATTGTCGTGCAATGTCGCTTAAATAAGCGCCACCTTCTTTTAAAATGGCAATTGCTGTGGCATCGTTCGCCTGTGCTGATTGAAAAACACAACCTGCAAGTTGCGCAAAAAAGGCTGCAGGCTTATTGGCAATCACTTCAACAAGTTGCATTGCATCGCTGACTTCTAAATACTTCATTAACAAGTTAGTAAGCGCACCACTTGGGATTAATTTATCTAGGCTAAGCAGCACATACTGACAAGCAGTAAAGCCAATCCATGCACCACTGCCTTTGTCACCATGTGGAAAGCCATGACCACCAATCATAAACGATTGGCCATTAACGTATGAAAATCCACACGAACCAGTGCCAGCAATCATCACTGCGCCATCCTCGCCCTGATGAGCGCCCATACAAGCAATAAGTAAATCAGTAGTTAAGTGCATGGCTTTAAATGGGTGTTGCCATTGTGTCATTTGATTATGCAAACTTGGTAAGTTAACCCCTGCTAGGCCAACCCCTGCAATAAGCTCAGATAAAGGCGTATCTTTAAGCCCTGCATCTTGTAATGCTAAACGCGCTGATTGCTCAATAGAATGAGTTGCTTGATTAAAACCATGTAACGGGTTACCTGGGCCTGCCACACCGGTGCCGACTATGTTATTACAGCTATTGACGATAATTGCTTTACATTTAGTGCCGCCGCCATCGATCCCCACAAAGAGTTGATTGTTTTTAATATTGTTGGTGATCATTTTTGCCTCTTAAGTTGTTCGACCGTTTTGCAAAACACTAAAATAAAGCCGGACTGTCATACTGTATGAATCTTATACTAGCACAAATGACAGCGTTGTCATTATTTTTATTTACAAATAAATAACTTCTTCAATCGTCAATAATTTAACGGAAAAACGCACCTTAACGGTGCGTTACTTTAAGCTTTCTGCTTACACGACTAGCTGATGGAGTCTTAGATCGAACCCATACATCTTGTGTTACTTTGACAGGTTGTGTGTAGGTTTGCCATTGCTCATCACCTTGTTTGTATTCAATCACTAAACCAGGGTAAGCAATATTGGCGTACAACATGCTATTCTCAATTTTAGCACCTGCATTTGCAAGACGATAATGCACATCAGCACGTTCTAACTTGGCAAATTCTTTTAGCCCCATGGTAGCAGCAAAAGTTTGCCATTGCTGATCGCGCTGCTGTTTTAATTCAGAGCTAAAGCGATTTGTTTGTTGGCTGTAAACAAAGCCATTGTGATCATACGGTACCGCCCAATCTGCTTTATGCCAAGCGCGCTGTGCCAGCGATAATAATCGTGGGAATAGCTTATATTCAGCCATATTATTGGTACGCGTATTTTCGCTCCATAATTGACCCTGAATACCCACAAAACGTTTATCTTTAGCTAAAGGCGCGGATACGACCTTGCCTTGCTTATCATGCTGTAATGTGTCATCAGCTACATAAGGCTTATCTTCTCTATCAAGCCAAAATTCAGCATGAATAGGCAAATTATCTGGCATAAACTGAAATATTTTCTCAGTATTTATGTGCCTTGAAGCCCAGTAATAACCATGCTCTTGTGGGTCTGCCTCATACGGAAAGTCAAAATACAGCACATCTGGCGACGAAAGCACTGCTTGCCAATTTCTATTGGCAAATTCATGTGCACGCTGATGGCCATTCCACATTAATAAATCCCAAATATTACCTTGCACAACCTCTGGCATATTCTCTGAGTTAGTATGCGATAAGCCATCGCTCCATGCTGCGGTTTCAATATTCATATCAGCCAACATATTAGCGATACGTTCAATAAAATAACTGCCCAGCTGACCTGCTTCGGTAATTTCTAACTTATTTTGTTTAATAAAATCAGCACAAGCAGGTGAATCGACCCATGCTCCGGCGGTTTCATCGGCACCTATGTGATAACGAGTTAGCGGGTGCTGTGCCTCACTATGAATACTTTTTACTTGTTCCATTACTTCACGGATAAACGCATAGGATGAGTCTAAACACACATTAATGGTATTGTCGTTGTAGTGCTGTACCGACGAATAGAGCGTTGTATCAAGTGGGTCATAAAGTAAAAACTGTTCGGCTTTTTGTTTATCGCCTTGTTGTATGTATTTATTATAACGCGCTTGCATAGATTTAATCGCAGCGCGAGAATGTCCTGGCATATCAAGCGATGGGATCACCTGAATGTGACGCGCACTCGCCGCTTTAAGTATTTCTTGGTAATCAGCTACCGAATAATAGCCGTTTGCTGCACTTGAAGTATCAAGCCCTGCGCCTAGCTGTGGCATTAAACATTGCTGCTCGCTTTGATCAAAACAACGCTTTGCACCTATATCTGTAAGTTCAGGCAGTGATGGAATTTCTAAACGCCAGCCTTCATCATCACCTAAGTGTAAATGTAGCTTGTTAAGTTTATAAGCAGCCATTTGATCAAGTAACTTTAAAATAAAACCTTTATCACGAAAGTTTCGCGCTACATCAACCAACACACCTCTAAACTGGTAATGCGGCGCATCAATAACTTCTCCCACAGGTAATATATTACTGTTAACCTGATATAAGCTCGCTAAACTTTGCAGAGCATAAAAAACACCCGTTTCGTCAACTGCATCGATTACAACCTCATCGGCTTTAATTGCTAATTTATAACTACCATTAAGCTGATCTTTTTTAACAGTGGAATTAAGTGTGACCTTAATTGCCGCTGCATCATCGCTTAAATTAATACCTAGTAGTTCCAGTCGCTCGATTGCAGCTAATACACTTGATTTATTAACTTCTGCATAATTAATATTAAGCCCTTGGCTAATATCAAGCGTTTGAGTTTGACTAAACTCGCTAACGCGTGGGGTGGGTATAATTTGCTGAGCAATGACATTACTCACTTGATTTTGCGAGGTTAAATAAGCTGAAAAGTCATACTTTTCATTACGCTCAAACAAGCGCTCAGCAGTAAGCCACTGTGTTTTGTCGCCCGCAGTACGTTTAAACTGACGAGTGTAGTCGGTATAAGGTTCTACATGAGGTAATAGCTCTAAGCCGGTCTCTGGATCAATTTTAGGCTTTGTACTTTCAATCACTTTAGCGGTGTCATTGTTATTCACCACGATATAGTTAGGAATAGCGTCGCTTTGCGATAATGACCAAAAATGTGCATAAAAAGTAATCGTTTTAGTCTCACCGGCTTTAAAGCCAGTAAACCCATCTTTAAGCTCAATGACATGAATATCACCATTAACGTGTTTAATAGTAAATTCATCGCTAATCGACTTTTGTATTGGCGTAATTTGACTAAAGTAAATTTTCCATTGGTCAACGTTAATCGCCGAGTTGGCAGTTAAATGTAAATTCGCTTTAAAACAGTGACCGTTTTCAATATCTGGATCGCACTGTGCTGATGGGCGGTTATCAACTTGCTGATATTTTATTTGTAATGTTTTAGCAAGTAACTCCACCGCACTATCGTTTGCAGGGCTTAGCTGAACCGATGCCGTATTTTGTCCTTCAACATTGCCCTGACATGCACTTAAACCTAGTGCTAAGCAGCATGCTGTCAGTAATGATTTAATCTTCATTCGCTACTCTCCCTTTATTATTAACTTAGTCACTCAAGCATCTCTTTCAAATGCTAAAAATTAAATCGATTTTTGAATGCATTTATTCTTAGTGCGGTTAGTTTATAATGTACCATCAGCTAAAAAATATTTTATGCTTTAAGTTAATCACTATTCATAGCTAGTAATTGCTACCTTAGCCAAACAATCCACTACGTAGGTTCTAAATAATAATTAACATTGCGCTTTAATCTATGACAACGCTGTCATTAAGCTGTTAATGTATCCTTTTTTTTCTTTTATAGCTACACAGAAGGGCAAAAAAGATACAAAAATTTTACAAGTGTGAGCTTAATATTCTTTTAAACCATTGTATTTAAATTAAATTTAAATATTACTAAATTATTACCTAAAACTTTATCTACCATTCTCACAAGAAAGGCGTATAAATTAACTGTTAATATTCAATGATGTCTTTATAATTTAGTCGTCAAATAATAAAAACCGAGTACTGTTAACTACTCTTGCTGTAGTCGTTAACCGATAAAGATAAATTAGTACCTAAAATGATATATAAAGGTCTATTAAGCCTATGAGAACAACAATAAACGACGTGGCAAAAGATGCCGGGGTATCAATAAAAACGGTATCAAGAGTAATAAATAACGAAACCTCGGTCCGTGACAACACCCGTGAAAGAGTTATGGCGTCAGTCGAAAAGTTGAACTTTCAGCCAAACTTAGCTGCAAGAAGTCTTGCAGGAACAAAAGCTTACAGCATAGCTTACATATACGACAACCCTAATGCGTACTACATTATCGACATGCAAAATGGTATTTTAGATGCGTGCAAAAAGCAGGGGTTTGAACTACTTATTCACCCATGTGATGCCAAAGAAGCGCATATTTTTGATGAAATTACTAATATGATCAAACGCACTCGTATCGCGGGAATCTTACTCACCCCGCCCTTTTCTGAAATGCCTGAGTTTGTTGAAAAGCTAACTCAACTAGACCTAAAAGTTGTGCGTATTTTATCAGGGCACGACGCGCCTGACTCATTAACACCCTGTATTATGATTGACGATAATCTCGCCTCAAAGTCAATTACTGAGCATCTAATTAATAACGGCCACACGCGCATTGGCTTTTTAGCCGGTGGCAGCGAACATAACTCGACCAAAGAGCGCTTGGAAGGTTACAAAGCAGCGTTAACCCAATACGACATTACTATAGATCCAAGTTTAATTATTGATGGCGAATATTCATTTGAGTCGGGGGTTGAGGGCGCTAAAACACTCATTAGCCAAACAAATAGGCCAACCGCTATTGTCTCATGTAATGATGAAATAGCCGCCGGTGCGTTATTTGCAGCCAGATTAATGAACATTGATATACCCAGCGAGCTTTCTATAACAGGGTTTGAGGATAGTCCATTCTCGCGTCAAACCTGGCCAAAACTCACCACCGCTCATCAGCCTAATAATAAAATTGCCGAAGATGCGGCCAGCTTGTTAATAGCCCAAATTCGTAATGGCAATGACCGCGATATTATAAAACTATACACTCCTGAACTTGTCGTAAGAGACTCTACCGCACGCCCTAGTTAACCGTGTAAATGGGATCACCGTATTATTAATATTCCCCTGTGCGTTGTAAAAAAACCTTCAGCGCAGGGTTATATTAAAAACGGCCTACTTTTTGAATATACCTTCTGTATTACTGAGTTTATTAACAGTTAGACGACTTTCAATGTAAATTTTACACTTAGGCTCGGTTGATCTTTCAAGGTTACATAACTCAGTTCAACTCTCTAATACCGATTCGCTTAATTAAGTATTATTGCAGATTGGTATAAATATACAGGAGTAAATTATGGCCAAATCAGCCCAATTGTATAGAATGGCAACCGATGAACATATTTGCCCATTTGGTTTAAAATCTAAAGATTTGCTTGAACGTCAAGGCTTTGAAGTAGACGATCATTTACTCACCTCAAGAGCGCAAACCGATGCGTTTAAACAACAACACAATGTAGAAACAACACCACAAACGTTTATAGATGATGGGCGTATCGGTGGCTACGACGAACTTAGAAGTTTCTTTAATAAACCGCCTGCCGGTCAGCAAGGTACAACCTATACCCCTGTTATAGCGATTTTTGCGGTTACCTTGTTGCTAAGTTTAGCCTTTTCGTTAAGTGGTGCAGGGCTAAGCGTGTATACGCTTGAGCTTTTTGTAGCATTAACAATGGCCGTACTAGCCATACAAAAGCTGCAAGATTTAACCAGCTTCTCAAACTCGTTTATCACTTACGACTTATTCGCCATGAAAGTGATCCCTTACGCTTACGTATATCCATTTTTAGAAGTCTTTGTAGGTATAGGTATGATTGCAGCACTACCCGCTTATATGGTTGCCCCTGTCTCCCTATTTATAGGTAGTATTGGCGCAGTCTCTGTTATTAAAGCTGTATACATAGACAAGCGAGCACTAAAATGCGCCTGTGTTGGCGGCGACAGCAATGTACCGCTTGGCTTTATTTCATTAACCGAAAACCTATTTATGATAGCAGCCGGTCTATGGATGCTAGTCAAATAATAAAAAGCGCGGTAAGTTAAAACTTACCGCGCCAGTGCAAACTCTTCGAATATTAAAGCCACATGAGTTATTTTAGTAAATGAAAATTACCCTTCACTTATCGCTGTATTTAAACCGGCCTCAGCATCAGCGAGCATAGCAAACTCCTCATCTGCACTTTTGGCCACTAAATGTTTAGAGCTAAAGCCAAAGTAATACGCCGCACCGACTATAAACAGCACCATAGTGTATAAAAAAGCACGGGGGTCAAAGGCGTACACACCGGTCAGAGCAATCAAGGATAAACACAATGCTATGCTTGAAGTGACAATGCCGCCAGGCGTTTTATAAGGTCGAGGTAAGTCGGGTTGTTTTAAGCGCAACATTATATGACTGAACGCCATTAACGCATACGATACTGTTGCACCAACCACCGCCATAGCTAACATTAAATCGCCCTCACCACTTAGTGAAGCTAAAAAACCAAATACAGCAGGTACAATAAGCGCTCGTGCTGGCACTTTACGCACTGTAGTAATTGATAACGAACGCGGTAAATATCCTGCACGCGATAACGCAAACACCAACCGACTATAGCCATAAATAATAGAGAAAAATGAAGCCACCAGCCCTGCTAATCCCAGTATATTAACCACGGTTGCTAAATCGCTATTGCCTGTCGCATTTAACGCATCTACCAGCGGAACTGCACTTGCGCCCATTGCTGTTGCACCTGCTGCGCCGGGTACTAACACAACCACTAACAACGCAGTAAACAATAAAAATACCATAGCGCCAATAATACCTTTAGGTACATCTTTAGCCGGATCTTTTGCTTCTTCAGCCGCCAATGGCACGCCTTCAACCGCTAAAAACAACCACATAGCAAAAGGTAATGCAGCCCACACCCCATACCAACCCAAAGGTAAAAATTCATTCGCACCTGCGACATCTGTTACTGCAACATCAAATAAATTGGTAGCATCAAAATTTGTAATTAAAACCACTGCCGTTGCAACAATAGCCAGTACCGCTAAACCGCTTATGACCATCATTACTTTTAGCGCTTCACCTACTCCAGCTAAATGAATACCTACAAACACCAAATAAAATAGTGCATAAACCCATGGGCCATTGAACCCCGTTAACGCCTCCACTGCAGAGCCAATAAATATCACAATGGCGGCCGGTGCTAACGCATATTCAATTAATACCGCAAGACCGGTTAAATAACCACCCGTTGGCCCCATTGCTTGACGAGCAAAACTATAACCCCCTCCAGCAGCAGGAATAGCAGCCGACATTTCAGCCAGCGATAACACCAAAGTTAAATACATAATCGCCATTAACACTGCAGCTATCGCGAAGCCGCCCCAGCCAGCTTCTGCAATACCAAAGTTCCACCCAGCAAAGTCACCTGAAATAACATACGATACCCCTAACCCTGCCAGCAATAACCAACCTGCAGTGCCACCTTTGAGCTGCCTTTTTGCTAAGTATTCTGAATTATTAGTAGACATAACATCCTCTTTATCGATTTTTTATTTTTAGTTACCGTTATTCCGCATTTAAAAAATGACGGCTCGATTGTTGATGCTCAATCACATCATCCTGTGTCCGATCTTTTAAGTTCACTCCTGTTAGTTTTAATGTTTTAGCTTCATTTAATAAGTAGGCTGCCCGTCTTGCCGCATCGATATAGGGCAAACCAGCAGGACGAATATTAGATATACAATTACGCAGCGAATCGTTAAGCCCTGTTTTAGGCTCCCAGGTTAAATAAAGTCCCAAGCTATCTGGTGAGCTAAGCCCAGGACGTTCACCAATGAGCACCATCACAATTTGGGCATTCAATAACTCACCAATATCATCACCAATGGCTACTCGCCCTTGTTCAACTAAGGTGATTGGAGCAAAAGTAAGTGGCTTATTAACGCTCAACTGTGAAAGTAATTCAGTTATAAAAGGAGCTGCATTTTTTTGAACCGCCAACGATGACAAACCATCAGCGACTACAATTGCTAAGTCGTATTTTTCTTGGGTGCTTTGCTGTTGCTCAGCAACAAAATCAAGTAATAATTGACGACTATTCTCATTTAGCTTTCGACCCAAATCTGGTCGTTGTAAATAAGTAACTCTATCAACCGCTTGGCTATGTAAATGCAATACACGCGCATTAGCTGCATTAACAGTCGCTAACTTTGCTTTCATTTCATTGATATCAAGTGGAAAATTGACTGCATCGCGCGCTTGCGCATGCGACAGTTGAAACGCCAGCATTTCAGAGGTTGGTAAACTAATACCCGCTCGACCAAGTCCTATGCGGGCATCAGTAAACTGGCGTAAGTCACGCCATGGGTTGTGTACCACATTGCCATTATTTTTATGATCAGTATTAGCAAGGTCATTTGATTTAAAATCAGCAGTCATGAACGACCTCCCGCCAGTGCATCTAACGGCTTAGCAAATGCAGCGGGAAGACTGTGCGATAAAGTAACATCGCTACTGTTTTTCATAATGTTCATGCTAGTAAGCCACTTTTCAAATTCTGGCGCGGGACGAGAGCCTAGAACTCGGCGCACGTATAACGCATCATGAAATGAGGTAGTTTGGTAATTGAGCATAATGTCATCGGAGCCCGGAATCCCCATCACAAACGAGCACCCAGCTACACCAAGCAGCGTAAGTAAATTATCCATATCATTTTGGTCAGCCTCGGCATGATTGGTGTAACACACGTCACATCCCATCGGAATACCCAGTAATTTGGCACAAAAATGATCCTCAAGCCCCGCGCGGGTAATTTCTTTGCCATCAAATAAATACTCCGGGCCTATAAATCCCACCACCGTATTAACTAATAGCGGATTAAATTTTCGTGCAACGGCATACGCGCGAGTTTCGCAGGTTTGCTGATCAAGCCCGTGATGAGCATTAGCCGAAAGCGAGCTGCCTTGCCCTGTTTCAAAATACATCACATTATTGCCTACCGTGCCACGCTTTAAGCTCAGCGCGGCATCTTGTGCCTCAGCTAAAGTATTTAAACTAAAACCAAAACTCGAATTGGTGGCTTCTGTTCCACCAATAGACTGAAACACTAAATCAACTGGCGCCCCCGCTTCTATGCATTCAATCGTATTAGTGACATGGGTAAGCACACAGCTTTGGGTAGGAATCTCATATTTTTGAATCACCTCATCCATCAATGTCATCAATTTAATAGCCTGCGCCACGTTGTCGGTTGCGGGGTTTATACCTATCACCGCATCACCATTACCGTACAGCAACCCATCTAAAATACAGGCGGCAATGCCGTTAATATCATCTGTTGGGTGATTAGGTTGTAAACGCGTGGATAAATGCCCAGGTAAACCAATGGTGTTTCTAAATGCACTGGTTACATGGCATTTTTTAGCAATAAGGATAAGATCCTGATTACGCATTATTTTGCTAACAGCCGCAGCCATTTCCGGGGTGATCCCCTGTCTTACACTTGCAAGTACCGAGGGAGTTGCAAAGTCACTTAACAACCAATTACGAAAATCTCCCACGGTTAAATGAGCAATCGCCATAAATGCACTAGCATCGTGATCGTCCATAATTAAGCGAGTTATTTCATCGTCTTCATAAGCAATCAGTGCCTCATTTAAAAATGCCTTCAACGGAATATCCGCTAAGGTCATTTGCGCCACCGCTCGCTCTTGCGCTGATTGTGCAATAACACCCGCTAACCTGTCACCTGAGCGATGAGGAGTGGCTTTTGCCATTACTTGCGCCAAATTTTTAAAATTATACACCTGCGTGCCCAGTGTATATCGGTACCTTTGCCCCATGATCTACTCCACATAACAACTAGTTCAAACCTTGGTACAGGTTTTGCTGACCTATAAGCTATAAATCAATTTTGTTTAGTTTCAAGAGAGCTTAATTCATACCAAGACACTATCGAATTTTGGCAAATCATCATTTTTAGCTTTATTTCATATAGTTAACTATAGTTACAGGTGGTAACTTAATCTTAATAAAAATAAAAAAAGCAAAGAGTAACTCCATTATGACGCAGCAAGATTTAGCTAGCGCACCACAAAAGAGCATGGTGCATACCCAAGATATAGATGAGCAGGCGCATAATCTAACGCAGTGGCAGCAAAAATATGATCAGCTCAGTGATGGGCGATTTTTTGGGTGTATAGAAAGCGTGGATTATTCTAATATTCATGCATTTGAAGAATACACAGAGCGTGCTCTTCACCAACAATGCGCAATAGCGCCACGATCTATTTGGCTCGGGATCCCAAAGCAGTCGCAGCAGAGCAAAATTAATGGCTTAAATGTGGCAAGTAATCAATTTATGTGTCGCACTAGTGAGAGTAACTTTGAGCTTATTACACCTGAGCAGTTTAATATTTATGGTTTAGTAATAGACACGCAATCGTTAGAACATATGGCTCAGATACAAGGGATGCACTTAAAAAATATAACGTCTTCAGGTACTGAGCGACTGACAACATGCAACGCCATGCTAAAAAGTGCCCGGGGTATAATAAACAGTATGGTTAGCAACAACGCTTTTGGCCTAAATGCCGATTTACAGCAAGACATGCTTAATATGCTGGCATTACATTTACTCAACGAACAGCTCCCATGTCAACGCATCGCTCCCAGTTATAAACACCGCAAAGCGGTTGTTGATAAAGTAAAAGATTATATAAAAGCGCATCCACAAAACACGGTAACAATTACTCAATTATGCGAACTCACCTTTGTGAGCAGGCGTACCTTACAATATAGTTTTGAGAGTATTTTAGGGATAAACCCACTGCGGTTTTTACGTTTAACCCGATTAAATAATGTTAGAAGAGAGCTAAAATTAGCAAAGCAAGATAAACCCATTTCTGTGGTTGCTGCCAATTGGGGGTTTTGGCATGCAGGGCAATTTACCAAAGACTACACGCAATTATTTGGTGAGAACCCTTCGCAAACAGTAATCAATCATGGTTCTTATTTGGCAAATTCTAAATCGATAATACATGGATAACGAGGATACGGGTTTCGGGTGGCGAGCTACGAGCTACGGGAGGCGCTGCGCTGAAAGAATAGATTTAAGGGCTGATATGACTAGGTGCTAGACTGTTTGCACAAGCTCGCTACTCGTCACTCGAGGCCCGTTGCCTTCTCATTTACTCCTCATTCACTTCTCTTTGTGCAAACATGTTTTAAGTGATTAATTCAAAAAGAGATCATGAGACGCTGCGCGGAAAGAGAAGGCTAAAGGTGCTAGGTTGTGTTCGCTGCTCGTGACTCGAAACCCGAAGCTCTTAGCTCGAAGTCAGCCTTATTTCGGTAAGTCAAAAGCCCTATTTGATCGGTGCTAATTAAGCCGCGATTAAATAGGACTCTTGTCCTGCATGTTTGTTGTTACGTTTAAACGAACCTTTACCTTTTTTAGCTTTAACCATTTGCGGTTTAAATACTTTAGAGGTTACCAGTGCCGCCAATGCGCTGTGCTTTATCACTCCTCGACCGGTGTCTACTGCGGATTTATTAACCGCTTTTGCTTTGCCTTTTTTAGCCATTTGTTTTTTCCTATTAGTAAAATGAGAGGGATACATATCCCACACTGATATTGATGGCGATTGTATGCTTAATTTTCAAGCATGCAACCATTTTTAATGTCTTTTTCAATATTTTTAAGCATAAAAAAAGCGCCGTTTAAGGCAGCGCCTCTGTGGTGTGGTGTGGTTGTTCCCCATAAATAGGCGATAACGCAGCATCAATACCAAACAGGCGCTGCCCGAAGGGTTCTGCCTAAGGGCGATTTACTCTTTGTTGCTCGGTTTTTACTTAGCCCACTAGGTTACAAATCTCGCGCCGCGATTAAACCGCCCCTAGTTTGAACAAATTATAATCCGCAAAGGTCAACAGACCCTAGTTTAAAATTAAAAGCTAAAGCTTAGTTTTGCATAGTAACTACGGCCATCAAAACCGTATGGTACAGCACGTAACGGGTATTTAAATGCCCCATTTGAGATAGCATTTAGTACTTCATCATCACCTAGCTCATCCGGTGTTTCATCAAATACGTTGTCTGCTCCAACCGATAACGAAAACATCTCATTAATTTCATAGCTTACGTTTAAATCTACGAGTACTGCAGTCTCTACGGTACTCGTCGCTTTAAACGAGCCATCTGTTGCAAGCTCAATATGGTCATTACCAAAGTACTTCACATCAGTTTCGCCAAAGTAATTAAAGCGGATCATTGCGCTGTAGGCATCACGCTCATAATCAAAGGTAAGCGTTGCACGTTCACCCGGTTGTCCGTCGGTTAAAAAGCTACTTTGAATGTCATCAAGCGCTACACTTTTTGGAATGCCCGGTGCTGCATTCACACTATCAATTTTGGTTTCATTTAAGTTACCCGCAAACGTAGCAGAAAAATTACCGTCATATAAATCAGTGCGGTATGACGCAATAATGTCCACACCTTGAGTGGTTGAATTCACTGAGTTTGAAAAGTAATTCGCTTGCACTGCACCCGTTGCTTGCAGAGCGGCAACTGCCTCAGGGCTAAATGAGACATCATCAGCCGACAACAAGCTGCCTAACGTAATACGGTCTTCAATTTCTACACGGTAAAAATCCACCGTTAATGATAAATCACTGGTCACATCGTAAACAAAACCAGCACTGTAGTTAGTTGATGTTTCAAGCTTTAAAGTATCAACGCCTAAAGCTGCAGGAAATGCAGAGCCCGTTGTCGCAGTAAACGACTGACTTAACGTGCCGTCAGACCCTAAGTTAGTGGTAAACGCAGTGTAACCACTTTGCTGTAATGATGGCGCTCTAAAGCCCGTTGATAACGCACCACGTATTGCAAAATCATCATTAAATTCATAACGTGTTGCTACTTTACCTATGATATCGTCACCCGCATTAGAAAAATCTTCATAGCGAAGGGCACCGCTCACATTCCATGCATCGCTTAACATGGTTTCTGCATCTACATATACTGCGTAGCTATCACGATCGCTTTTATTTGAAGCTTCAGGACGAAGGCCGTTATAAGCTTGAAAACCACATTGTGCAAATTGACTCGGATCGTTCACCGATGGGTATGAGGTATCCGTGTTGGCTGCTCCACATGCGTATGATGCTACCTCACCTGGTACAATTTCATAGTTTTCTTTACGGTATTCAGCGCCAATTGAAACATAAACAGGCTCACTGCGACCAATATCAATAATGCCGTTTACATCTGCATTAAACGTTGTTTGATCAAATCTAAAGCCACCCGAATAACCCTCTGTTGGGCCAGCATTCGCGGCTATATCGGCATCGCTTGCACCCGGATTATTAAATAAATACTCCGCCGCGTATGACGCATTTAAAGTATTACGTGAGGTAAAATCGTATTGGTTTTCACCATAAACTGCAGAAACATCGTAGGTCCAATCAGGGTTAATTTCACCTTTAAAACCAACTGATACCGAAATATCTTGTGCTTCATTGTCGATTTGCGGTAAAAAACCGTCGCTGTAAACTTGCGTTACGTTTTTAGACGCTTCATTAAAATTACGGTAAAAGCCGTTGCCTAGTGCCGTGCGCTCAGAGTAACCACCAAATGAGTAAAGCTCTCCTTCACCCATTGGCAACGCCATATTGTAAAATACCGAAGTGAATTCACTCTCTGCATTACCTTGTCCCCAACGTACTTCGTCCGATAAAGTACCTGGTGCAACATTAAGTGACCCACCCGTATCTCGCTCTGCGCGGTTAGTTTTATCTGCATCTCGATACTCAAGCGATAAATTTATAAAACCGCCCTCATTACCTAATTCAAAGCCACGGTTTAAACCCGCAGAAATTGTTTCTCCATCTCCTTCTGCCGTTTCGCCATATTGTACGTACCCGGTGGTTAAATCTGTTGAGTTATTAAGTGATAAGTTGATAACCCCTGCAATTGCATCAGAGCCATACTGCGCCGCCGCACCATCACGTAACACTTCAACTCCTTTTAAAGCAATAAGCGGAATCGCATTCATATCAGTACCGGCAGAGCCACCGCCCACAGTACTTGTTAAACCAAAAATAGATTGATTATGACGGCGTTTACCGTTGACTAAAACCAGCGTTTGGTCTGGTTGTAAGCCGCGTAATGTAGCAGGACGAAATAAATCAGAACCATCAGAAACCTGTGTTCGTGAGAAGTTAAATGACGGCGCCGTTGCCTGTAAGCTCTGCCCAAGCTCGGTAAAGCCGCCTTTGTTTAAATCATCTGCGTCAATTAAATCAATAGGTGATGACGACTCAGTGGCAGTTCGGTTTGAAACTCGCGATCCTAAAACAGATATTTGTTCGATATTTTTTTCAGCTTTAGCTGACGCTTCTTGTGCATTAACCATACTTGGCGCACTGAAGGCAAAAGCAACCGCTACAGCCAAGGTGTTTAAACGATATGTTGACATAATGATGACCCTGTTTTGTGTATTCTTATAATGTGTGTGGGGTATATTCGTGTATCCCCTTGCCAACATCCTAGCAACATACACAAACAAAAAGAAACAAAAAACTTGATAAAATTAGCATAAAAATGCAAATAACTTTAAAAACAGGAAAATAACACCTTTAAGAGCTCAAAATACAACCAAAGTAGCAATTTAATATCACACCACCGCAAGTTAATACAATGTTAAATATGAAGTTATATTTATAAGAACTAAAAACAACGTGGTTGTACGTTTTTTAAACCAAGCTGGTGATAAAACGTACTTATAATGATCTTTTATGCGGTTTTTATTAGACTAAAGTAGATAATAAAGATAAGAAGGAGAACTCAGAGGAAATTATAAATAGGTGGTTTTGTAATACTGCCCGTTTTTAAACGTTATTTTATACAGAGTCTATTTAAGAGGTATAACTCTGCCAATCAAATTCACTAATAACATGGCAAAGTAATGGGTCTACGCCTTTTGAGTCACAGTATGCACGTAATTGCATGGGAGTTTGTTCATCAAAAATAATTTGCCAAACAATATACAACATATGATTAAACAGAGTTAACTCATTATCATCAGTACCAGCTAAATCATGGCAACTCATCAGTAAGTTACATATTTTCGTGTCGTATCCCCACAACTTTAAAACGTAGGCCGAAATAAAATTGGCACTCACGTATCCATTGTTGATGGTTTGCGCATGTTCATCTGGCGGTTCACTTTCGCCTTGAGACAGTAAAATAATTTTGCCAACAAAACTCAATAACGCCACTGAAAATAATAATTCTTGATCATGTAAGTTAAAACCTGCTTGCTTTGCAAAACGCTTAACACAACTAGCGTAATTCGCCGCTATATTTAATTGCTTTTCATGCACATCAACAGGAATAGACGATTCAAAATTTTTGGCAACCAATAAAGAAGTGGTGATAGCCATTAATATAGTGGTTCCGAGCCTCGACACAGCTTCATCAATTGACGAGGTAGGCCTTATAAAGCCAAGATAAGCAGAGTTTGCAAGTTGCAACAATTTAGCGGTTATTATTGGCTCTTGAGAGACAACATGGCTAATATCATGTAAATCAAATTCATCGCTTTGTACTAAGTCTCTGAGTTCTTTTAAAATAAGAGGGTAAACAGGGAAGCTGATCATTGCCCCTAACTGCCTGCGCACATTAAAAGCAAAAGGTAACGACTTTAACGCCGCTACATTGTCAAAAAGCGCGGTTATATCTGCTTCATTAAACGGCTTAGCAAGGTAAGCATGCACAACATTAGGTTGTCGCATCATGGTGCTCAATGTCATATCACCAGTAAGTAATGCTCTGACTGGGTAGGGGTTTTGTGAAGAGCATTGTTCTAAAACATCCAATCCATTCATTTGCGGCATTAAATAATCACTTAATACTAAATCTAAGTCTTGCTTAGTGTTTAGCAGCTGCCAAAATTCATCAATATCAGAGGTTGTCATTATATCAACCTCTGGATAGGCTCGATGAATAGTCCTTTGTAATACTTTTAATAAAAAAGCATCATCGTCTAGTATGACTACCGTTATCGAACTCATTGCGCACCTTGAGAATTAAAATGGTTTAAATAATTACAAAAATCATCCTGCTCTAAAGGCTCACTGTAGTAATAGCCTTGTATGTAGTCACACCCTAACTTTTTAATTAATTCACATTGATAGGCTGTTTCTACCCCCTCAGCAACAACTTTTAAATTTAGATCATGCGACATACGCGTAATATTACGAACCATACTTTGCATCGCTAAAGACGATTCAATATCAGTAATAAGGGTTCTATCTAGTTTAACGCCATCTACAGGTAGCTTAGAAAGATAGCCAAGTGATGAGTAACCTACACCAAAGTCATCAATTAATAGCTTAAACCCCAACGATCTTAGCCTTATTAATTGCTGTTCGCAGTTAGTAAAATCTTCGATTAGATAAGTTTCTGTTAACTCAAAAACTAACTGTGACGGCTCTAAACTATTGCTGCTTAAACACTCGAGCATGTAGTCAATCCAATCCGGATCATCTTTTAATTGCCTAGCAGACAAGTTAATTGCTAATACACCCACCCCTGTTTTGTTGTCTGCCCAGTATTTTAGTGTTTTACAGCTTTGAGAAATAACCCAGCGCCCTATTGAGATAATTTGACCATCGCATTCAGCAATCGGGATAAAATGAGCTGGTGCTACCCAGCCATGTTTACTCGGCTCATACCAGCGAATTAACACCTCAGCAATAAATATTTGGCCTGTTTTAGTATCAACCTTTGGTTGAAAGCGTAATGAAAGCTCATCTTTATTTACCGCTGTTAATAATAAACGGCTTAAATCAAAGTTCTTTTTATAATCTGCGACCAGCTGAGGGTCAAAGCGAGAACAAATACGCTGCTGCTCACCTACTTGGTAATTCATCGTCAACTGCATTTGATTAACGAGCTCTTTTCCCTCTAAACTATCCTCAGGAAACAAACCATACACACCATAAAGCTGCACATGGGCATCGGTATATTTACTAGGAAGTGCTTTTTTCAGATCATTCATCGCCTTATTTAGAACGGTTAAAATTTCACTATCAGATTTAATTTCAGGAACAAATAATACGAACCTATCGGCGCTCTTATGAAGAACTTTGACCGCTTTTTCTGATACGCCTTTTAGCACCTCCAAAACCAATTTTATAAGGTGGCTGCCATCTTCGCCCCCTAGCAAATCATTAATTAATTGAAACTGCGAGATACCTATATAAACCAAGGCATAACATTCTTTGTTCGCTTCACACAGCGTTAAATGATGATAAAAGTCAGACTCGTTGGTTACTACCGACTGTGTTCTGGTAAGTTGAAAAATACTACTCAAGCTGTTTGAATTAATTGATAGCTTCAAAAGTTGGAAAGAATCATCATTTAAACAACGCTCTATCATAATTTCTTCGCTTTTCGCTAGATCAGAGGCGCGTGCATAGTTAATAAAAAGTGTACTGCTTTGCTTGTCAATAAAAGACTGGCTTACCGCTTTATTTTGAGCTGTATCTAAATGGGCGAGGTGTTTGTTTTCGTATAAATGAATATCAGGAATGATTTCAGCGGCAGGCGCGTTAAAACGATTAATAATGCCGTTATTGTCTATTTCTATTAGGCCAGACATGCTGCCCATTAATAACTGATCTCTTACTCTTTTAGCTCGGCGCTGTTCATATTTTACTTGCGCCTCGCTAATGTTTTCAAGTAGTTCACTATCGACCCATGGTTTTTCTAAAAAACGAAATACCAATCCCTGATTCAATAACTCAACTACAGACTTAAAATCAGCATATCCACTTAGCACTAAGTTTACGCAATCGGGCCAGCGACTTTTAACCTGCCGTAATAAATCAGCGCCGTTCATTTCTGGCATTCTAAAGTCAGTAATGATTATCTCAACTTGATTAGCCGCTAATATTTCAAGCGCCTCAAAACCCGTGGATGCTGTTATTACATCATAACCAGAACGAACAAGTACTCGTTTTAAAGACTTCAATACATTGAGTTCATCGTCTACTAATAAAATTCGCAAAGCCACTATTTACACCCCAAGAAGAGTTCTATTTTTACCAAATAAAATATTTACATTGTCTATCAATGTATCGTTACTAAATGGCTTACAAATATACCCATCAGCACCGGCATTAACTGCATCGATTAGTTGAGTTTCAGGCATCCCTGAAATCACTAACACCTTAATATCTTTAAACTCTTCGCAAGAGCGGATAAAACGAATGACCTCAATGCCGCTTAGTCCCGGCATAGATAAATCAACAGTTATCAGCTCTGGTTTTCTCTGGTGCATTAACGTACCGGCCTCAAACCCTCCTGCGACTTCTACTACATCAAAACCGCTTCGTTTTAAAACACGCTTAATTGCAGAACGAACATTAGCCTCATCGTCAATAATTAAGACCTGTGGCTTGTGCGACAAACTTTGTGGAACTGGCATTTTATGTCTGACTAAAAAATCAATAAAGTCAACTACCTGCACCCTATAATTGCCTCGACCAGTCAGCTTATGCCCTTTTAAGTCTCCCGCGTTAATCCAACGGCTTACCGTTCGTTGGTGAACATCGCAGTAACGAGCAATCTCACTTGGCTTTAATGTTTTTAGCATGCTAATAAAATTCAACTTGATTTTAAATTTACATTAACATAAATTTAATAACAAGGCGACAAATGAGACACTTAAGACATAGATGACATTTATTAGCAGCTAATTCAATAACACACCCTATTCAAGAATAGTCTAGAATAAATCCTAAGCTATTATTAATAGTTAAAAACACCCACAATTGTGGCTATCGTTATCACCAAGGGGCATCTATGTTCGCCATTGATACTTTTCACACTCACGGCAGCGATATAGACCAATTTATCCAACCTGTAAATCAGTTTACGAACAACAGCCCTGATTTGCTGCTTGGGTTTGCAACAACAGATACCATTAAGCACCTTTGCAACAACCAGCCAAGCTTTATAGAAAACACTCAAAACGGTTTATTTATCTCATCATGCCTTGGTTCATCAACCGAGCAAACCCTCTCGTTAAATGAACACAGCATTAGTTTATTCTCGATTAAAGACTCAAATGGTCATTATGGTGTTGCAAGTTGTAATGCAACCGATAATCTAAGAGAAAATGCTGCTCAAACCGTACTCGAAGCCATTGCTAATGCAGGCCAAACTGGACTCGCCCCAAAAATGGTCTGGTGTTTTCAAGTTCCAGGTAATGAGGAGTTGGTATTACAAGGAATTCAAGATGCTATCGGGCAGCGTATACCTGTTTTTGGAGGAAGTTGTGCCGACAACGACATTTCAGCAAAGTGGTGCTTTAGCGATACTAAAAATGTATACCAACAAGGCTTTATTATTGCAGTGTTATACCCCTCGGTAGAAACATTCGGCTTTTATAGTTCAGGCTATGATAAAACCGACCAGCTGGGTACAGTTACAAACGTTGATGGTCGCATATTAAATACTATCGATAACCAGCCCGCCTTTGATGTTTATAATCAGTGGCGAAAAAACATAGGGTTTGAACAGTTAAAAGCGGGAAATATACTTGCCCAATCAACGATGACCCCACTGGCAAGAGCCCTTTCCTCTGATGATGATATTCCTAGGCTGCTGCTAAGCCACCCAGCGGTAGCTGAAAATGGCACGCTAGAATTATTTTCAAATTTAAGCGTTGGCGATACTGTTTATCTTGCTTCGGGAAGCCCTGAACAATTAATAAAACGAGGCGATATGGTCGTTTCTTCACTGACCAAACTGGCAGACTTACATGCAATAAAAAATATAAAGGGCGCTATTATTATTTTTTGTGGCGGCTGCATGTTATCTATTCAAAGTGCAATGCAAGAAGTAAAACACTCTATTGCAGCACAATTACCCAACACACCGTTTATTATGGGCTTTACCTTTGGAGAACTTGGCACATTTAGCGACTCAACTAGTAAGCACGGTAACTTAATGATCTCATGCGAAATATTTGGTGATTCTGTATGACTACCAACGAAATACTATTAGAAAAACTGCATTTATTACAGGTTCATAATTTAGCACTTGAAGAAAACCGTGCCTTTAACAGCCTGATTTTAGACGGCCTAGATGCAATCTTAAAAAACGACAGCACAGAAACCTTACTCACTGAGTTTTTTAATATTTTGCAACAAGCGATCTCTTTTTCTGCGGCTATTTTAATTAAAATAAATCCCAGTGATGAATTATCTACATTAGTTACAGCATCGCACCCTCATAGCGATGCAATAATTACCCAGCTTACAGTTCTCGATAAACCGAATAGAAACATTAAAAATGTATTTAACTTACACCAACTTCCTAATTGGCAAGTAACCGATCCTTTTTGGAATTCGCAACATGCAATGCTCACCACTCCAGTAAGTACCAGCACAGAGAGCTACCAGCTCTATATTTTTTCTGAAACAATTGGCGCGTTTAATCAGCACGATATTACTTTAATGCAACGCTTTGTCAGTTTTGCAGGGAATACGATTTCACAATTTGAAAAACGAAACTTACTTGTGAAACAAAAAGAAATGGAGGAAAAACAAAGCAACATTGAACAAGTGCTAATCAACTCTGAAAAAATGGCTTCGTTAGGGCAAATGGCGGCAGGCGTTGCACACGAAATAAATAACCCTTTAAGCTACATTGTCAGTAATATCCAAAATTTGGCTTACAACCTTGAGCAATTTAGTCATTTAATTAACACACTCAAAGCAGAAAAAGCCATAACGCAGCAAACATTAGTAGATACGCTACAGCATTACCAATTTGATGAATTACAAACAGACTCAAGCGATATCATTGCTGAAATGACTGAAGGGGCTGATCGAGTTAAAGAGATTGTTCAAGGGTTAAGGCAATTTGCTCATCCGGATCAAACCCAAATTGGCGATATTGATATAACCGAGCTCATTGATAACACATTACGTGTTGCCTGGAACGAAATTAAATATAACGCCAACGTTGAAAAAAACTACAACACAGAACCCGTTATCATCACAGGGCGTTCAACCCAGCTCTCTCAGGTATTTTTAAATTTATTTTTTAACGCCGCTCAAGCCATTTGCGACAAGGTTGGAGTGATCAGTATTACCACTAAAGCCGATAAAAAAAATGCCTATATAACTATTGCCGATAATGGCAGTGGAATTGATGAGGACAAATTAAATAAAATTTTTGACCCTTTCTATACTACAAAACCAATAGGCCAAGGCACAGGGTTAGGGCTGGCTATAAGCAAAGCAATTATAGAGCAGCATAGTGGTCAAATTCGAGTTGAAAGCCAGTTAAACCAAGGTACTGTTTTTTATATTACCTTACCTAAAAAACCCAAATTAACTGACGATGTACTCACTATTTTAAATGCTAACAAACCGATTGAATAAGCTCTATTTACAGCACTGATTTTGTGTAAGTAAGCTGTAATAATCATCGTTAACTTTAAGGGTAATATAGTTAAAATATTTGCAAACCAAGGTACTGCGCTATGGTATTTAATCCTATATGCTGTGATTTACGTACTGCTAAAGTACAGTATCTTGATACGGCTTAAATAAATCAGTTGTTTACAAGCAAAGCTTAGACTAACTTTAGCCATTTAATACACTTTCTTATTGGTAAAAAAATGACGGACATTGACCCATTAGAGCAATTAAATCAACAACCACCGAGTATTTTATGCTTAGATGATGAAGCCAATGTGCTTAAATCTTTAGTTCGTTTATTACGCCAATATAAATTTGATGTGAGTGTTTCAACCAGTGGCCAAGATGCACTTGAAAAAATGCATGCAAATGAATTTGACGTCGTTATTAGTGATATGCGTATGCCACATATGAGTGGGGCGGAGTTTTTAGCTAAAGCGAGAAAAATCGCTCCCGATAGCCAGCGTATTTTATTAACTGGTTTTTCTGATCTAGAGTCAACAATAAGTGCGGTTAACGAAGGAGGCATTCATGCCTATGTGCAAAAACCTTGGCAAAATGATCACTTAATTAGCGTTATCCAATCGGGTGTAGAAAAGTTTAGACTAAAAAAACAAAATGAAATTTTACAACTTCAAGTAAATCAACAAAATCAACAGCTAAAAGAACTTAATACTAATTTAGAACAACTCGTCGACAAGCGAACAAAACAAATTAGAAGCGTGCTGAAAAAACTTGAAGTCGCTAATGAAAGTGAAAAACGAGAGCATCAATCTACTGTTGAACTGCTTTATAATTTTATTAATGCAAATCCGTATCTCGATGGTAAAAGAGCCGAGAACATTGCCGGCACATGCACGCAAATAGCGCGTTACCTTAATGTATCGCAAAGAAGTATCACGCTTGCGCCTATTGCAGGGTATTTAGCTCAAATTGGTTTACTTGCGATGGACCCTGAGCTTTACAACAAACCTATTAACGAACTCAATGAAGTACAGCGCAAAACGTTTTACACCCACCCGAGTATTTCACAATTAATGCTCATGCCTGCAACGCATTTAAGCGATGTTTCTGATGCAATTTATCATCAATTCGAACGCTACAACGGCCAAGGAATACCCAAAGGGCTTGCTAAAAACGATATTCCTATTGGGGCTATGGTGCTCAGCGTTGCTCGCGATTACTGGGAGCATTATGAGCAAAGCGATCCATTATTAACTACAAAAATGCGTCATGAGGTGGCACTTAATAATATTAAGCTTGGTAGTGGCAGCTTATATCATCCAAAAATAGTAAAATCGCTTGAGGCAAGTCATGTACAGCTTATGGCCTCAGACACGTCTATTGGCTCGATTAAAGTAATTTGCGCTCAAGAACTTGAAGAGAGTATGACATTGGCAAACTCACTGCACAGCCATACAGGTATTATGCTTTTACCTAAAGGGCACGTTTTCAATTTAAAATCGATTGTGAAACTACAGCAACTCGAAGCCAAAAAGCCGACTCCGTTTAGAATTATGGTTAAAACGGCTAAATGATTGATCTAAAATGCTCTTTTATTCGTTATACTAAGCCATAATAGTTACTTTCAAATATATTGCTTGAAGGAGCACACAGTGTCGCGATTTTCTGCCGTTACCGATAATCCCCACGACGGGCGTTTTAACCAAAAAACAGGTATTTTATTAACCAACTTAGGTAGCCCCGATGCCCCCACAGCAAGCGCGTTACGTGTTTACTTACGTGAGTTTTTGTCAGATCCGCGTATTGTAGAAATACCACGTATAGTGTGGATGATCATTCTTCACGGCATCATTTTGCGTATTCGCCCAAAACGCTCAGCTAAATTATATAAAAGTATATGGACCGAAAATGGCTCGCCGCTTACTCACATTACACGCCAGCAAAGCCTTAAATTAAATGCCTTATTAAAACACCATGGCTATACCAACACCGAAGTGGTTATGGCGATGCGCTATGGTAATCCATCAATCGAAGCGGGCCTTGAAGAGCTTAGAGACAAAGGTTTAACCCGTATTATTGTGCTGCCGCTTTACCCGCAGTATTCAAGCCCAACCACAGGCTCCACATTTGATGCGGTTGCCAATGTATTAAAAAAATGGCGCTGGGTGCCAGAGCTGCACTTTGTAAATGGGTATCACAAAAACCCAACCTACCTAGAATCACTCGCTAACAGCATTAGCGAAGATTTAGAAAAACACGGAATGCCACAAAAAATGGTGTTTTCATATCACGGTATGCCTAAACAGTTTTTAGATAATGGCGACCCATATTACTGCCTATGCCAACAAACCACGCGTTTAGTGGTTGAAAAACTAGGGCTAGACAAAGATAAAGTGATCACTACTTTTCAAAGTCGCTTTGGTAAAGCTGAATGGTTAAAACCATACACAGATGCAACTCTTGAGAGCTTACCTAGCGAAGGAATTAAAGATATCGCAATTATCAGCCCTGCATTTAGCGCCGACTGCCTTGAAACACTTGAGGAATTAGAAGGTGAAAACCGCGAAATTTTTGAAGAAGCTGGCGGCGAAAAATACCGATACATTGCAGCCCTAAATGATCGTGACGATCACATCGATGCCATGTTTGATGTGTTAAAGCCAATGCTATAAAAAAAGAGAGCAGCGGTTAGGTTTTAGCTCTCAGCGTTCAGCTGGAGATTAGCCAAGTGCGGTGAAAGCTTGTAGGCGCGAGTATATCTCGCGCTTTCTCTTGTATCACTTTCTGATAGCTGACAACTTATAACTCAAAGCTGCGCTTAGCGCTTACGTGTCACTATTAATGTGATTGCTCCGGCAATTATTCCCCAACAGGCAGAGCCCACCGACCATAAAGTTAAATCTGAGGCCGTGACTAAAAAAGTAATAATGGCTGCTTCAGTATATTCAGCACTATGCAAAGACTGCTGCAAACTATTGGCAATAGTGCCAAACAAAGCAATACCCGCCAGCGCCAATACTAAGGCCTGTGGCAGGCTTGCCACAATTGCCACTAACATAGCCGCACATAACGCCATAATTATGTAAAACACGCCACCAGCAATACTTGCCCAATAACGCTTATCAGGGTCTTTATCGGCCTCTTCGCTCATACAAATAGCCGCTGTTATGGCTGCTAGATTAATAGAGTAGGTACCAAAGGGAGCCGTCACACAATTTATTAACCCGGTCACAGTTAATGACGATGATATAGGCGCTTTATAATTATGCGCTTTCAAAATAGCGAAACCGGGTAAGTTTTGTGAGGTCATAGTTACTATATATAAAGGAATACTTATACTTACAAATGCCTGCAAACTAAAGCTTGGCGCAATATAAGTAAAACTACTGGCTTGCCAATGCACGGTACTGGTATCGATATTGCCCATATACCACGCTAAAAATATACCCGCTAGCAACACACTTAGCATCGCAAAACGGGCAAAAAAGCGCTTACCAATAAAGTACACCACCACCATTAAACCAATAACTAATGGCATATCGTTCATAAAGTTAAACACATCAATGCCAAATGTGACTAATACCCCCGCTAACATGGCACAAGCCAGTTCACTGGGAATGCGGTTCATGATTTTTTCAAACCACCCCGTTATTCCCGACACCAGCACCAATAAGGCTGAGAGCATAAATGCACCTATCGCTTCAGGTAAGCTATAGCCTTGCGCGCTTGAAATCAGTAGTGCAGCTCCAGTGGTAGACCATGCAATTAAAATAGGCACTTTATAATAAAACGACAACACAATAGAGGTACTGCCCATTACCAAGCCCAGCATTAATATCCAGCTTGCCACTAATTCAGGTGTGCCACCTAAAGTGATCACCACTTGGTAAATCAATGCTATTGAACTTGAAAAACCAATAATAACGGCAACAAGTCCCGCCATAGTGCGACTAAGTAACTGATCAGTCCCTGCCATAATTCCCTCATTAAGAAACCCTAATGTTACAACATACTTTGCCTATTTATACTTTGCAATTTTGAATAATGAATAATGAAAAATGATCACGTTGCTAAAAAAATTTTATTGGTCAGTTTTGTCTTTCAAAATCATTGCAATTTAAAAAACACATACGTACCTAAAAACATGCCACAGGGTGCGTCATTACTACAAAAAACCACACTTATTAAATCAAAAGCAAATACCTAAAAAAGGTAAAGTAAATACTTACAATAAGTTACAAAAACACCCATTAACACTTTATGATTACAATTTAAATTTGATCTCATCCTATTTTTAATATAAAACTTAACAATTAGTTCACCAATAACCCTAAAAGAGAAACAGATGAAACGTTACATTGTTTTAATTATCGCTATTCCTTTGTCTGTATTTGCCATATATACGCTGCTTAATAATCAGAATAAAACCGATGAGGTAGAAGCCCCTATAGCTATTGATATCGTTCCTGTTGATTCTGAATTTGCAAAACAAACACGTAAGCCATTACCAATCGATATGAGTAAAGATCCTATAAAAGGCGCCCCTTCAAAAGCAAAGTTAGCCGTTATTGAAAACTCATTTGACGCAATCAATAAACCTTCAACCAAGGCCAAAGAAATACTTAAAGCGGCAAAAGTACTGCCTACCGATTTACAAAATGAAGCCTATATAGAATTTGATCTAGCAGCGCTTAAGACCCTTGAAGCAGGGGATAATTTTGACCTAGCTATACCGCAAACCGCAGAAACCTACAGCGCTGAAATAACGAATGTTACCAATGCCAGTAACGGTGATAAAAGCATTGTTGGCCAAGTGATTGGCGCTAATGGAGCGTTGCATACCACTATATTAACCGTTGGTAATGACGCGGTTTATGGTCAATTTACTGCCCCTAGTGGCAATTATGTTTTTGAAAGCAAAGGCCAATACGGCTGGATTGCAGCAAAACGAGATTTATATAAAAACCATATAGAACACCAAGTAGGTGAGCCCGCACCAAAAAATACTGACGGTGGAGATCCGTTTGCGCCCAGTGATGAAGAATCACCCTCAATTTAATTTTTAACCTAAACCAAGATGACTCAGCAGTAAAACTGCAATTACAAAAGAAAGGAAATACGACTATGAAAAAAATAATATCAACAGCCGCTATTGCAACGGCATTATGTGCCGCTAGCACAGTGTCAGCAGAAACAATTGATATTGGTATTTTATATACCGACCAATCAGCTGCCGCTACCAGCAATATTAATACTAAAATTAATCAGCTTATTGCTTTTAGTAATCAAGTATATAGTCAAAATGGCGTTGATATAACACTGCGTTTAGTCGGTTCTCAAAACTTAGGCAACCATGCAATAACCCCTTCAGAAGATTGGCTTAACGCTGTGACAAATAGCAGCTACGTAGATGGTTTACGTAATGATTGGAAAGCCGACATGGTAGCCGTCTTAGGCACAGGCCAAAGTGCAGGCAGCGGTTTAATCTCTTGTGGACTAGCATGGGTTGGTCAAGGTACGAATGGCAATTTATACAGCTCAATGAGTAACCGTATGTATTCAATAACAGCCGTTGATTGTGGAGCTACAACGTTCGTACACGAACTAGGTCATAACCAAGGTTTGGCGCATTCTCGTAAGCAAGGCGATACGGCCGGTGGCGTTTATGTTGATGGTATGGGCCACGGTGTACAAAATGAATTTGCCAGTATTATGGCTTACCCGCATGTGTTTGGTAGTGCAACTCAGTACGATTATTTCTCTAACCCAAATTGGAGCGTAAATGGCATTCCATTTGGTGTAACCAACCAAGCATATGCTATTCGTACTGTAACCGACACAAAAACCAGTATTGCTAACTTTAAATAAACCCAATTCTAAGAATTAGCATTAAATAAATGGGTAAATTATTACCCATTTACACCAATTAAGTTTCCCTTGCGGAGCGCCTCGGCGCTCTTTTTAATGATTAACTGCTTTTATTGCAGGCATTAAAGTTTTGCCATCGCTATCCACTTTACTCATTAGCGTTAACCCCATTACCTTAGCAAGTACAGGGTAAATATCTAAATTATTCACCAGCTCAATACTTACCCCTTTTTTAAACGCAGGACCTGCTGCTACAAAGGTGGCTGCCATATCATCACTATAAGCATAGCCATGTGTACCTAAATAAGGCGCTTTAGTACCGTTACTAAATACCGCAGGCGCATTGGTCTGCACTACAATATCGCCCACTCTACTCCCGCTATTATAATGGTAGCCTTCAAGCTGTTCGCTACTTAAAACACTATAACGCCCCTTAGCCGCTTTTTGTAAACGTGCTTTATACGCGTCAATATCTGCATTTTTAGCATCGCTTTTAGTATAAATAAGTAAACGAGGACCGGTATTCACAATAATAAAATTATCATCTTTAGGTAAACTGCTAACAATAATGCTTTGCTCAGGATCAACCTGTGCCATGCCATGATCAGAAACAATTACTAAATTAATATCCTGAGATAATTTGCTCAAGCGAGTACGTAATTGCCCCACTAAGGCATCTAACTTATGAACAGCGTCACGTGTTTGTACTGCATCTGGGCCAAACTCATGCCCCATGCTATCAACCAGCGAAAAGTAACTGGCTACAAAACGTGGGCGCTGCGCTTGAGGCAAACTTAACCATTGTACAATTTGGTCAATTCTGTCTTGGTAGTCACCTTGTTTAGAATAGTGAAAATAGTAATCAGGCGTCATACCATTAAAGCGCGCATCCGACTCAGGCCAAAAATACACCGCCGATTTAAGCCCATGCATTTTTACTAAATTCCATAATGGAGTACCACGTACCCAGGTACTGTCTTTTTGGCCTTTACCCATGCTGTAGCATTGATTATTGCGCGCTTTGTCACAAAATTTATTGTCAACAATACCGTGGTTAACGGGTAGTAAACCAGTAATCACCGAAATATGATTTGGAAACGTTTTAGTAGGGTAAACTGGCTGCATTTTTTGTGCTCTAACCCCTTGCTCAGCCATTGCTTTTAAATTGGGTGCACCGTGCTTTTCAATATAATCCCAACGCAAGCCATCAATTGAAATCATCACTACAGTTTGCTCTTTGGCTGCAAACGCATTACTCATCCCTAATAAAAGGCAAAAACAGACTGCCTTTGTGATCCACAACTTCATTTTAAACACCTATAGATGTATGTTAATTTTATAAAAAATAATACTAAAGCAAGTTGTTACTTTATGATACATGCTGATAGATTAAAGATGGCTCACTAAAAAATATAACTGTGCACTTAATAAGAGCCCAACGTGCAAAATAAAAGGATTGCCATGATCGACTTCAGCAGCAAAATCACCCCAGCGCGTATGCAGCGCACGACGGCCAATTTACAAATGGCGCTTGAGAGCGATCGTGGCCGAATTATTAATAGTGCAGCCATTCGTCGGCTGCAACAAAAAACCCAAGTATTTCCGCTTGAACGCAATGCAGCCGTGCGCTCGCGCCTTACTCACTCATTAGAAGTACAACAAGTTGGTCGATTTATTGTGCAGCGTGTTTTTGCCAACTTAAATTACCAACAGCAAAAAGAATATGGTTTATCAGGCTTAGAACGCCCGCTAGAAACCCTAGTAGAAATGGCCTGCCTAATGCACGATATTGGTAACCCGCCATTTGGTCACTTTGGCGAGGCCGCCATTAATAATTGGTTTAATGCTAACTTGGCCAGTATTACGCCTGAGCGTTGCCAAACAGCCAATAGCAGTATAGGCGTTATTTTTAAACATTTAGCGCAAGATATTTGCAGTTTTGAAGGCAACGCCCAAGGCATACGTATTATTCACTCATTGCTCAGCCTAAATTTAACCTACAGCCAAAGTGCGGCAATTTTAAAGTACACCCGCCCTGCCAGCTTAGCGAAGCAAGATATCCCACAAAATAAAAACTACATTATGAAAAAAGTGGGCTACTACTACAGTGAAAAAAGCTTTGTAGAGGCACTGCAAACTGAGCTCAAAATGGAGCCGAATTGCCGCCACCCAGCCAGTTACATAATGGAAGCCGCTGACGATATTTCTTATTGCTTGGCTGACATAGAAGATGCGGTAGAAAAAGACATAATCACCACACAGTTATTATGCGAGCAACTAAAAAAGCAGTATCAAAAAGCATTAATTAACTTAGCCTTAAACGACACCCAACATCAAAGCTTTGTTGATGATGCAATTAATTACGCTATTGAACGCGCGCAAGCACAGCCCTTTAATTTTAATAGTGAATTTTTTATTTATTTGCGTGTATCGTTACTGCACCCATTAGTAAATCATGCTGCTAAACGCTTTATTGAAAACATAGAGCCAATTTATCATGGTGACTTTAACCATGCATTATTAGAAGACCGCAGCTACCTGCATGCAGTAACCCAAGCCCTAAAGCAAGTGGCACTTGAGCATGTATTTTCTCATAAAGAGGTCGAAAAGCTCGAACTACAAGGCTACCGTATTATTAACGGCCTACTAGAATGCTATAAACCTTTACTGCAATTAACTAGCGACGACTTTAAACGCGCACTTCATGGCGACAACCGTTTATTAATAGAATCGAGATTAGTTAAAAAACTCTCTAAAAAACATTTAAGTAGCTATCAGCACGCTATAAATGCCATGCAAGAAGAGCCCGACCACTTTGCAGCTTATGAGTTTTATTACAGATGTAGACTCATTCAAGACTACATAAGCGGCATGACTGACCAATTTGCTTACGACGAGTACCGCAGCTTAATGGTGATTGACTAATTTAGGCTTAGCGCGCGAAATTGCTAAGCCCTAGATAATTTTTTACTTTACGCTTAAAATTAGTGCATTGATGCTTAACCGCTTTTGAGTTTTATGAAACCGTTACTGAGTTGCTTACTTTTTTGTTTTACTTTGTTTTATAGTGCCAGCAGTGTCGCTTACAACGAGGCGATGTGCATTCTTATAAAACAAGAAATGCAGCAATATAGTAACGACAAAACTAGCCGTAAGTACCGTAACGCCGCTCGCGACTACAAAAAAAACTGCAGTAACCCGGCACGTACTCAACCAGCAACAAAGCCTAAAGCGCAACCCATTATTGAACAACCCATCCCTGAGATTACAAAACCGCAAGTAACTGAGCCTGTTTCATCTGTTGTAAATACCCCTATTGCACAGAGTCAAACCCAGTCATCACTTACACAGCAAAGCGCAAAATCAAACGTTGAACAAACAGTAGCAACAGCGTCTGAGCCAGATATTGAGCAAAGTATTAAACATACTCAAAGTACAACTGTTCCAGCATCAGCAAGTACCGAGCCTAATGAGCCGCAAAGCAATAAAACAACAAACGATGAAAAAACTGATGCTGCAACAAATGATCAGCCTAGCATTGATACAACCACGCAAAACAACACAACTCCAGCAGTTACAAAATCAACAGTGGAGCCTTTACAAACGGCCATGCCGGTTACCGTAAATACCGCAGAGCAAGTTAACGGTGTTGCCTCATCAATCCCTAAAGAATCAAACATGTTGTCGCTAGTATTACCCAGTGTGGCGCTACTCTTAGTGGTAATAATTGGGGTTATTGTATTAATGCGCCTACGCAATGTTAAGCAAAATAACGAGCCTGCCGATACCAGTATGCCACTAGCTGCTCCCACTACTAAGTGCGATGACAAGCAAAGTAGTACTGCTATTGATGAATCTAAGACTCTTGATACCAGCAAAAGCGAGCAAAAAACAACAACCGAAATTGCCGAGCCAAACGCAAACGAAGTGAGCACAGCTAAAGTAAAGCAAATCCCGAATACCGCAGAGTTTGAAGCCGCCGCTAAAGCCACTTTAGAACGGATAAAAAATGCCACCGAGCATGCAGAGCCACAAGTAAGAGACTTTGATCCCGAAGCCAAACCAATCAAAAAACAGCGCAAGCCGGTTAATCAGCCTAGCGAGCCTGTACCAGCGACTAAAAAAGAAGCACCTATTGCAGCTGAGCCCATTTCACCTCAACAACCAAAGGCAGACTTGCATTCGCCTAAACAACCGCGCTCACCGTTAACACCATCTACCGAGCACGACTTTAAAGAGCCTGAAATACGCACCTTCGATCCCAACGCGCCCTTACCCACTAAAAAAAGTGCGATAAAACCAGAACAAGTAAAGGTATCGCCAGTTGAACCCACTAAGCCTGATATACCGCCACAAAGCAGTAACCCATTTGCTAACTTATCGCTTGATGAAAGTTGGGATCCAAATTCACCACAAAAACCGAAAGTGGAAGAAAAGCAACGCGCCCCTAAATCACAAGCACTAATTGAAGCTGAAGAGCGCGCAAAAAACATGCAAACAAAAGAATAATAGAGTACGCTGTACTTATTAAAAGGTGGCTTTAAATCTAATACCAATTCGCTTAATCAAGTGGTCTGTTTTGAGGCAGGAAAAATGTGTTGATAGCTAGGCAAAAAATTTGCTATTTAGTTGTTCTCAGCAATTGCTCCTGCATTGCTCTACCTTCTGCATCCATGCAGTCGTAATGAGAGTTTTTTAACGCAGGTAGCGACACGTTTAGCCCCGTAAAATGATTAAGTATTATTGCCGACTGTTCTAGCTTAAGCGTGCATTCAGTTTCACTCACTACAATAGCCTACTTTTTGAACAGCATCAGTCACAACCTAATGGCTAAGAAGGAGTAAACTATACATATGCATGTGATGTTATCAGCTAAATTAAGATACCTTATTTTTACCGCATCTTTTTGTCTGATGGCTTTAGTGAGTGATTACAGTAACGCAATTGAAGCAATTCAACCCAAAAACGAACAGCCCACACATACCACTACTTTAAATATAAGTACCGGCGAATGGCCCCCTTTTTTAAGTGAATCATTACCTCATCAAGGTGTGATTGCCCATTTAATCACCGACTTATTTGCACAAGCCAATATTAAGGTTAACTTTACCTTTTTACCCTGGCCGCGTGCTTACCACGACACCATTAATGATAAATACGCAGCCACCGCCGTATGGATGTTTGAACAACAACGTACTGAGGATTATTTTTACAGTGAGCCAGTGTTAAACGAGCGTTTTGTATTTTTTTATCACAAAAAACGCCCTTTTGATTGGCAAAACCTAAACGATTTAAAAGGCTTATTACTCGGTGGTGGGCTTGCTTACAGCTATGGCGAAGAGTTTGATAAAGCACTACAAGCGGGTCTATTTGATATGTCGCGAGTAAGTACCACAGAGCAAAACTTTAAACGCTTAGCTATGGGCAGAATAGACGCCTTTGCCGAGGAAAAAAGCGTAGGCTATTACACCTTGGCCAGTAAGTTACCTAACCTATTTAGCTCTATTAACCATCACCCCAAAGCTTTACTCATAAACCAAAGCTTTATGATGTTCCCTAAAAATAACAAATACAGTAAACAGCGGCTTGAAATTTTTAATCAGCAATTACTTAAATTTAAACAAAACGGCCGTTATCAAGCCTACTTTGATGCGTTAGATAATGGTGCTTATCAACCCACAAATAACGCCCTGGCCGACTGACTTGGCACGGGTTGCGAGCTACGAGCTAGGTTTTAGGCTTTAGCACAAGCTCGCTGCTCGTCACTCAAAGCCCGCAGCCTTTACCACCGTAGGCGTTAAGCTTGCTGACGCGAAAAGCACCGCTTTTAAATTACGTTACTTTCACGCATTATTCGCCTCAAAAAATGAGGCGAATAGCGCACTTAATTGCCTCATTGTATTAATTGGTAAGTTGAAATCGTAGAAACCAGTTTTAGCTGTGATTATTTTAAACGCCAATTTTGGGTAACGAGCCGCGAGCGACGGACTATATTCAGCCTAGCACCTTTAACCTAGAACCTTTTACCTGTTCTCACCGCGTGCAGCTTGCTGACGTGAAAAGCGTAGCTTTTAATACTCAAAGCCCGCTCCTCGCAACCCGCCGCTCGTCACCTTTATTTATACATGTCGCGTTAGCGAGTGCCGACCGTCCGAGGACACACACTCCCCACTCCAATGAAGTACACACGATAAATTAAACTTGCTCAATCGCGACTAATTTATTTACTTCTACCGGTTTTGCTAACGCCGTTTCATAAAATGCAAACACCTCTTTTACATAGGGCTGTGAATAATGCGTATCCAAAGCAGCTTGCGACGTAAATTGTTCGACTAAGAACAAGCATGTTTGCTCACTATTGCTGTATAGCTCAAATCGAATACAGCCAACCTCAGCCTGTGTAGACTTTAAAATTTGCTGTAAACGCCCTTTACAGTCATCAAATAATGAAGCTTGAGGGGTTATTTTTGCCACTATATTAATCATCTTTAATCCTTATTAATTAATTTAATAACCACAGCACGAATTGGCGGTGCTACGGTAAAGGCCACTAAAAAAGCTGCAGGCCAGGCATTAATAAATGCAGTTAGCCAACTTTGCACAAAGGTATTGCTTAAACCTAAATTTACGTAGGTCACCCATGCAGATAGTAAAAACGACATCATGAACGAAAATACCAATGTAAATATAAAATGAATTTTCATCTTTCCTCCTTGGCGTTACTATATTCAAAAGCTTGGGGCTTCCATACTCACAAAAATGCAAACTAAGATTGAGAAACAGAAATGCTTGATGACATTCATTTATTTATAGAGGTAGCTAGGCGTAAAAGTATGAGCCAAACGGCAAAAGACTTAGGCTTAAATTTATCGACGCTATCGCGACGTATTCAAGCACTTGAAACCAAATTAACAGAGCCATTATTGCAGCGTACAGCACGAGGAATCGTGCTAACAGCAAAAGGAGAGCAGCTCTATACATCGCTTTCAGATTCAGTGTTAGCGCTTAATAATCAAATAACCGCCCTTAATTGTGATAGCAATAGCAGCAATACTTTTTATTTATTATGCCCACAAAACATCATTGCAGATCTACTTATGCCTGCGCTAAATACATTTATAAAAGATAATCCTTCGCTCAATTTTCACATATCACCGAGTAATGCTAATAGTCAGTTGAGCCAACAACGCTTTGACCTCGCTATTCGCATTGGCCAACAACAAGATTCAAGTTATTATCAAAAACGCTTAGGCGCTATTGCGGTTAAGTTGGTCAGCAAAAAAGATGCACCACAAACTCGCCTAATTTTACCTTACACTCAAACTCAGTTACCAACAGGCATGCTTAACAAACTAACAGAACTCTACAGCGATATAAGTTATTGCTTTGATATAACAATAGCCCGAAAAATGGTTGAAGAAGGAAATGGGGTTGGTTTATTACCTATGAGTGAAATTAGTTGTATTACTGACAAACAGGCTTTTGACTATATTGAATTGCAGCCTGCTTTTGCAAACAGGCCTATTTATGCTCTATGGCATAACACACGCCAGCCAAGTAAAACGGCAAGTCAGTTAATTACTTTAATACAGGGCGTAATTGAGCAAACGCCATGCTTACAAGGTGATATTGTTGAGTTAGGTTAATGGGGTATTTATGCTGTAAGCGTTAAGCTTGCTGACGCGAAAAGCGTAGCTTTTAATGGCAAAACCCGATCTCCGCAACTCGATGCTCGTCGCCTTTATTAATATATGTCGCGTTGGCGACGGCAACCAAGGGGCGGATACCGCCGACCGCCCCTTGGAACCCCACGGCGCCCCGAGGATCACACTACTTCCTCAATTCAAATTAATGATATGAACGTAACCAGCGTAGATAGGCCATCCATGGCCAAGCTACGCTTTTTAACAGCATCCATGCTGTAAATTACTCACCATTAATTCAATTTCGGGTGTGATCACGGGGAATTGTCTTGGCAGCGGCGTTTAAGTTTTTTGTAGGCGTTTAGCTTACTGTCAATAAAAGCTAGGCTTTTAAATTGCTTTACTTTCATGCAATGAGCGCTGTACTACCTGATAACAAATAGCGCGTTGTTGCTCTTGGTTTAAATTTACTTGTCGCATCGAAAGAATCGTTTTCACTAATTGTTTATGTGAAACAATCGGAAAGAGTGGGCGCTGCTTTAGTTCAACAAACCAACCAGGAAAGCACAAAACAGGGAAAACTTGAGTATTAAAACCCGTTGCTTCATATAACCATTTGTTCACCCAGTCTGCTTGATTTTGAGTTTGCTCTAATGGCTTACTTTCAAACCAAGAGGGAAATGCTAAATGATTATTCTCAAATTTAACCTTGTAATTTTTATCGTCTTTTATTCGCTTGTGTCTGCCTTTAGTTTCAATAGCAAAAATGCCATTTGCCCCAACAACTAAGTGATCAATGTTAAAACCATCAGCTTGTATATCATGAAATACTTGATATCCATGTGACTGTAATTCTATAAGTTCAGAGGCAACAGCAAGTTCAGCATCACGGCCGAGCTTTAGTTTTATTAAATAATTAGATTTAACCCACAGCTTTCTTGCTACATAAGCTAAACCTAAAATAATCAAAACAATTAGGAAGTAATTAAAATTACCGCTAGCAAAAACTTCAGCAATGCCTTTTATAGCAAAAGGCATTGTAACAATTAAAGCAGACAAGAAAATTAAACCTATAACATCAACAATATTATCATTGACTTGTTCACTTAGAGTTTGAGCTGCAACGCGTTTAAGCTTTTTCCGGTCGACCGGTAGCTTTGCATTTTTTTGATGAAGCCATATTCTAAAAAATAAAATACCTAGTAACGAGTAGACGCTACCAACAATAACTAAAAGGCTTAAACCTTGGTTTAATAAATCATCCATGACGAGTTCCTATAATAACAACTCACTCTTTATACATTAAAAACAGTTACATGTCGCGTTGGCGACGGCAACCAAAGAGAAGTAACCGCCGACTTCTCTTTGGAATCTCTCGGCGCCCCGAGGATCACACTGTTTCCTCAATTTAATTAATAATATGAACGTAACCAGCGTAGATAGGCCATCCGTGGCCAAGCTACGCCTTTTGCAGCATCCATGCTGTAAATTACTCATCATTAATTCAATTTCGGGTGTGATCACGGGGAAATTTTCTTGGCAGCAGTCTTTAATTCAATAATGAGTTAATGCTTGTTTACATTGCATTTTTTAGTAAACTGAATGCTCGCAAACAGGGAGCGATTTAATGCAACAGATTGGTATTTACGAGCAATTAATTACACAAGTAATTGAGCAAAATTTAAATCGTGACCAATTTTATGTGGGCGAACGCCAGCTAGAATCGGCTGAGGCGGCTACGTGGCTTTCGCGCTTTTTAGGTAAACTTGTTGAACATGCCATTGATGCAATCCCTAATTCAAGCGAGCGTTTGCAAGAGCAAATAAACCTCGCAAACAGCCTTGTTCTGTGGCTTAAAGATCATATTCGCGATGACGAGCTAATCAACGAAAACCTTATCGACAGCCAAGGTCGAATACTTACCGCGCTGTTTAATACCCAAAACCCTATTGCGGCCAATCTTAAAGATTACTCTCACGATATTTTTCCGCTAACAGGGCTTACCCAAAGCGAATTGTTTAGCGGTGCGAATGCAGGTATATCGCTCGAAACCGAGCTAAAGCGCGAGATTAAGTCATCCGACACTATTTACTGGCTTGTATCATTTATAAAATGGACGGGGCTGCGCATATTTAAAAATGAGCTTGAAGCCTTTACCAAAAGCGGCAATAAGCTCAAAGTTATTACCACCTCGTACATGGGCGCAACGGATGCTAAAGCGGTGGAGTTTTTAGCAAACCTACCAAATACTGAGGTAAAACTTAGTTACAACAACCAGCAAGAGCGCTTACACGCAAAGTCATATTTGTTTATGCGTAATACGGGTTTTCATACCGGTTATATTGGTTCGTCTAATTTATCGCATTCAGCGCTTACCAGCGGCCTTGAGTGGAACTTAAAAATTACCGCGCAAGAAATCCCGCACATCATAGCTAAAACCAAAAGTACCTTTGAAACCTATTGGCAATCGCCAGATTTTGAATTATTTACTGGCAAAGCTGAATGTAAAGAAAAGCTCATAAATTCACTTAATGAGCAACGCGGTGTTGGCCAAGCAAGCAGCCAGTTTTATTTTGATATAACACCAAAAACCCATCAGCTCGCTATTTTAGAAAAACTAAGCGTTGAGCGTAGCGTTCATGATCGCTTTAAAAATTTAGTGGTTGCCGCAACGGGCATGGGTAAAACAATAATATCGGCGTTCGACTTTAAAACCGTTTACGACAAAAACCCAAACGCACACTTTTTGTTTATAGCCCACCGCGAAGAAATACTCAAACAAGCGCAAAGCGCTTATCGTGGCGTGCTTAAAAATAACGACTTTGGTGAGCTGTGGGTGGGTAATTATAAGCCACAACGTTACAACCAATTATTTGCGTCAATCCAAACATTAAACAGCCAAATTGAATCGCTTAATTTAACGCATGATTACTACAATTACATAGTTATAGATGAAGTGCATCACGTAAGCGCTGCAAGTTACCGCGCTATATTAAATCACTTTACGCCCACAATATTACTTGGCTTAACCGCCACACCAGAGCGACAAGATGGTGCTAATATACTCGATGATTTTTGTGGAGTAATTGCCGCTGAAATTCGCTTGCCAGAAGCAATAAACCAGCGCCATTTATGCCCTTTTCAATACTTTGGACTAGATGATGATACCGACCTAAGTCAAATAACATGGCGAGGTGGCCGTTACGATATAAGCGAGCTAAGTAACCTTTATACGGGGGAAAACAGCCGCGCTAAAAAAATTATATCCAGTCTTGCTGATATAGTGACTAATGTTCACAGCATTAAAGCGCTGGCATTTTGCGTAAGCCAAAAACACGCAGAGTTTATGGCGTCTAAATTTAACTTAGCTGGCATAAACGCCGATGTACTGACCAGTAAAAACACCAATGAACGCGCGGCCAAACAACAAGCACTGCGCCAAGGCGAAATACAAATACTTTGCGTGGTTGATATTTTTAACGAAGGGGTGGATATTCCAGAGGTCGATACACTTTTATTTTTACGCCCCACCGAAAGCCTAACGCTGTTTTTACAGCAACTCGGCCGTGGCCTGCGCCTGCCCGACAACAGCCAAAAGCAATGCTGTACTGTACTCGATTTTGTAGGCAACGCCCGCCCAGAATACGACTTTGCCAGTAAGTTCCGCGCATTGATTGGTAAAAGCAACCAACCGATAAAGACCGAGATTGAAAACAACTTCCCGCATTTACCGCTGGGTTGCCGCATAGAGCTACAAAAGCGAACGCAACAAACAATATTAAAAAATATTCAGCAAGCCATAAACACTAAACGCCGTTTACAGCAGCTGATAAATAGCTACTCGCAACACACCAATGACGCCCTTACGCTCAGTAACTTTTTACGCATAAACCCGCAAGTCACACTTGAAGATATATACAAACCAAAAGATAAAAAACTCGGTGGCTGGCAATGGTTAAAAGGTGATGAAATACCCGCAGAGCGGGCAGATATTTATGGCGCGTATTACCGCGCAATCAACACCCAATTACTCGGCTGTAACTCGCTTAGCTACTTATGCTTTTTACGTGATTTATGTAATAACGATTTTAGATTTACGCCAACAGCACAAAACCAACAGTACGCGCTTATGGCGCATTACAACTTTTGGGATAGCACAGGCACAAGTTTAGGGTTTAAAACGCTTGAGCAAAGCTTACAGGCACTTAAACACAAAGAACTACAGCAGGAACTCGCACAAGTGATTGCGCTGTTAATAAACCGCATTCACCAACAAGAAAGCGATTTAACGTGTTTACCTAATCACGCAATCAAATTACACAGTCGCTACACTCGCCAACAAATACTCGCAGCATTTGGCGCTCACTCGTTTGAGCAAAAGTCATCTGCTCGTGAGGGTGTTCTTGTATTTAACGACCAAAACCTTGAGCTGTTATTTGTAACACTCAACAAGTGCGAAAAAACCTACTCGCCCACCACGCTGTATCACGACTACGCAATCAGCCCTACCCTTTTTCATTGGCAAACGCAAAACAGCGCACGCCCAGAACACGGTCGAGGCCTTAGTTATATTGAACACAAAAAAACAGGCAAAACCATCCTGTTATTTGTACGCGAACAAGGTAAAGACGAAAACGGCCGAACTATGGGCTTTGTAAACTACGGCGAGGTTAAATACCAAAGCCACAACGGCAGCCAGCCGATGAATATAACGTGGGAGCTAATCAACCCCATGCCAAGTGAAATGTGGCATGAGGCTGGGAAATTAGCGGTTGGGTGATGGTCTAAGCCTGTAACAGATAAAGTATAAACTCATGTACTTAATGCGTATTTGGTAAACAATGTTATTGTCATTTCTAAAGTTACTGAGAGACTGAATATCTCTGCGTTGGCTCGATTCCGTGCCTTGACACCAATTAAAACGCTTAATTTATTACCGTTTTGGTACAATCTCAGCTTATTTAAGATTCGCTTTTAACATCAGTAGACACGTTTTTAGATGCTTTGGAGTCTATTAATAATGTTTCTTGTACTATTGAGAGCTTAGAAGATTGAACTCCAGCAATAAAAACGGTAATCAGAATACCAATCGCTGCTGCCCAAAGCTTAATACTGACATTTTTAAATAGCCAAATTAAAGTTACCTTATCAGGGACTTTCAAAACTTCCGAAGTCGTTACTGATTTAGCTCCAAAGTGTTTTCTATATTTGACCTTGTTGTTAATCAGTGTCGTAAAGCAAGAGTCATCAGGTTGTATTTTTATTAAAGGCAGCCCAAACCTTTTTACTTTTTGTTTATTTTCTTGATAGGCTTGCTCGTGACTTGTAACTACCACTATATCGTAAGGGTGGTTTAGGAGTTTATTTGAGTAGACTGCTTCCAGCATATCTATTCCAGAACTAGATTTTGGTTCCTCTCCTAGTGACTGCGGCAAGACTATATCCACTAGAAGAAGATCAAAGAAACCGTTTTTTAACTTAATTAACCCATCTCTTACATTGTTCACACAGTCTAACTCAACATTTTCTATATTCTTAATCGAGTCGGCAACTTGCTGAACCTTTTCGTAGTTATCATCTACGATCAATATTTTAACGTTACTCTGCATCGAACTGCTCATTCAAGATACCTGTTAATTTAGATTCCCATTCTTTATCTGCTGAGCTGTAATAGACAGCACCTAAGTAAAAACTTCCAAACTCTTCGAGTAGTAAACTATTGATACTATTTAATTCTATCAGCCCTTCTTCAAAAGTATGATATTGGGTAACGATGATTACAGGAACATTAATATTCCTAAGTTTTAGTTGGGCTAAAAACTCTTTGCCTGCGAAACTTTCTGGAGTGCCACCAAGAGGATCATCTGGGCTAGGGTCAAAATTAGGCATACTCATATCTAAGAGAATCAAGTTAAAGTCATGCGATTTAACTATCTCTCTTAACCCACCTCTCAATGATTGCGAGTGAGTGACATCGAGAGATCTTCTAAAATATTGTATGCAAAGGTTTTCTAACTCTTTTGCTTTTTCAATCTGGTCTTCAACTATTAATATTTTCATTACTATAAGTTCCTTCTTTCTTAGCTAATGAGAGGCAAACGTTAAATTTATCATTGTCGTACCCTAGCTCAATGCTATGTTCTATGCCTAAGTCTTTTTGCAATATTTTCCAAATTCTAAAAAAGCCAGTTCCACCTTCTTCTTGTATTACGTCTCTTATGAGTTCTTCGTTCCCATAAGCATCTTTGTAAAACTGTAAGTCTTCGTTTGCCGCCTCAATGTTGGAGGGCGTTAATACGGAGTTGG
Organism: Pseudoalteromonas sp. P1-16-1b; assembly: GCF_001401785.1. Taxonomy (GTDB): domain Bacteria; phylum Pseudomonadota; class Gammaproteobacteria; order Enterobacterales; family Alteromonadaceae; genus Pseudoalteromonas; species Pseudoalteromonas undina. The sequence goes on from NZ_LKGQ01000001.1 coordinate 308,257, forward strand.
AGCATATTATTTGAAAGCAATTACCATTCTCAATTAATTGCACATTTATCTTAAGCTTTTGTTTTTGTAGACCTGATTTAGAAATAGCATTCTCAAATAATATGAAAAAGACGTCTACCCAGTGAGAAATGTCTTTTTGATGTACAGCAAATGTGGCCTGCTCGTCCAATTGAATGTCTATGAGAAGTGAGTTACTCGCTATTTTAACTGCGGTATCTAAATCGAACTGTTCCTCTCCTTCTGAGTCAACGTGCTCGAACCATGTCACAATATTATTAAGCTCTTGAGAAGTCGTGCTTTTAGCGCGGTTAATTGCATTTATAAATGAATGTTTGCCCTGTTTTGATATTTTCGAGTTTGTGACATTACTTTTATAAAATTCGAATATGCCATGTAATTCACCTGTGAACTCCTTGCTAATGTATGATTTAACGTTATCTAAAACAAAATCCGTCTTATGCCATAACCAATCCATAACAATATTAACTAAATCGTCGTAGGTTGGAGATAGAGGAAGCTCTTTTTGCAAAGCGTATGTTTCAAGCGGCGAAATTGTGTAATTGAACATTGCATCAGGTTCAGCTTTTGTTTCTTGCCCTCCCTCCAGGGTATAGATTTGTAACCTTTTATCATTAAACGCCAAAATAGATTCCTCAATTGACTGAACAAATGACTTTGAAAGCTCCCAGATAGCTTCTACATCATCTTGGTGTATTTTGAGTTGTCTATTGTGGATTAAAGATTGAGCGCACTCGTCAACTGATGAGGTTTCTGAAAAGTATATGCCTTCGGCTTGAGATGACTTTCTCAATGCGGATGGCAAAACTCCATGTCTAATACGCGTACTGAGATAGTTGTTTATTCCTTTATCACCATGAGTGAATTCAGCTCGCATCAACTTAGCTAGACTAAGAAAAGTTTTATCCTGAGGAGAAAGCTTTGTATCTGGCATTAAAATCATTGACAGTTGTTTCCAATAACTTTTCGAATTGATACTGGAGTCTTTAATTATCTTAATTACGCTATCAAAAGCAGGGTATTTCGCCAGTCCTTCACTCTTTTTGCTGCTTAGCTCCATGTACCTTTCAAATAATTTTTTGTACGGTTCTGATTTTCGTCCTTTGAATATTGTAGAGTCTACATATATGCGACTGTTCTCTACTTGTTTAACAGCTCTTCTAATTACTAAATTTTTGTTAATTTGCTTTATTTCAAATTGTAAATCTTCACTAGTTTCAGTAGCACTTAATAAGTAATTGCAAATTTCTAAACGGCATTCTTCAATTTGTCTCGCTGACTCAAAGTTTAAGTACAGTTTCATTATCTCTGGCGTGCAAACCCAGCGTAAGAAATAGTAGAGTTTTGATTTTCCAAATGTATTTTCAAGCCCAAATAAGTCAGTGGGGAATTGATAGCCGTTTAACATCAAAAAATTTTCAAAAGAATATTTCAAATTTGAATCATAAGAATCATCCACATTTGAGGAATGTAAGGAGTATGCAATTGGTATGTCTATGAGTTTAGATTCGTTGTAATCTGTGGCTATTGAATCCAGAATGTGATGTGTGTCGAAAATATAGAAAGTGTCTTTATCTTCAAGTGATGATTCTACAAATGTTGTGATTGCGCTTTCATTTTCCCCAAATGAAATATATAGATCGACTAACCCTGACAAAGACTCTAATTTAGTTAATCGATCTGCGTTTGAAGATAAATATCGGAACTCGCTTTCGGCAGCTGAAAATTCACCAATTCTAGATTTATTTAAAGCAGAATATTTTAATAAACGATTTTTTTCTATAAGGAAATCTTTTACAAAATCATTGGAGCAACCTGATAGGTATTGTGAGGCTAATAAGCCTAGAGATACAGAAGTAGGTTTGTTTAATACTGCTTCTCGAATATTCGGAAAATCAGGCTCTGAGTCAAACAATAAGTGCTTTTTCGGAGTATTAATATTTGAGAGAAGGTGAATGCCTTTATCGCAGATACTTCCGTCGGCTTTTGAAATATTGGGAGCTTCACGTTGAACTAAAAATTCCATTTGTTTAAACCACCCTAAACTTCTAAATGAATTAGCCATACAAGACAAAAATTCGAGTGATTTTTTATAATTTTCGTCTTTCGCTAAGACACTTGCCATGTTTGTAACTACGTTGCTTACGAAACTTTTGTGAAGATTTGAGGGACACCTTACAAGGGATTTTGCAACTATTTCAACTAAAGCGAAGTTCGTTACGTCTATTTCGCCTTTTTCGTATCTATCTATTATTTGTTGATAATCCCCTACTGTATATAAATCAATTAACTCGTAATCTTCGTCGAGTTTATTTATTGAGGAAATATTTTTGAAGCAAACGTTATAGTTAACCCGGCTAGTTACGCCGACTGCTTCAAGCAAACTATATATGTGCTTAAAGTCGTAACCGAGAGCTTCTTCAACTGAAGCTCCTCGTGTCCCAAGATAGTTGAGAAGTGATAACAGTAATTCAAATACATCTACAATAGATGAACTTCGTTCAATGTTTACTATGCTGTTTAGCTCTATCTCCTGGGTAGAATCCAAACCAAATAATCGGTAATGGAAGAAATTTCGCACCGAAGGGTGAACAGAGCGGTTTATGTCATTTACGTGGGTGCTTTTAGCAGTAAAGAATATTTCTTCATCAGTAAAATAACCATTTGTATAAAACAACATGTAGTTGAGAAAAGGATTGTCATTACAGTCGCCAAAATCAATTTGTGTGATGGCGTTGTCTTCTGCTCTGTATAGAACGCCTTGTAATGAAGCCCTAGTTATATGTGACCAAAATGACGCGCCGCATGTTCGGTCAATTGTGTCTAAAATATCAACGCAAGTTTTGTGTTCATCATTTAATAATGCTCTCTCTAGCGAGTATTTCTTCTCAACTAACAACTTAACTTTATCTTTATGCGCATTAAGTAGGGCGACACACCAGTTAATATTTTTAGAGAGACTCAAGTCTGGAAGGTCTTTTAAGTAAAACTTATTAAGTGGTCTAGTCAGGGACAAATTGATACTGTCACTAAAAAAACGGCTGCTCTTTAATTCAGTAAAGTTTTGGTAAATTTCTTTACCAGACAATTCTGTTAATACTGTATGACGGGCAAAGCTTGCAGTTTGGCTACTTCGTAAAATTCTACTTGCTTTGGATATTCCTTTTTTCTTCTTCGTAAACTTCCGTCTCATTAATGGCTCGCTTTATTATTCCACTATAAATTCATGTCGTTATGAGATGTTAGCATGAATCTTAAGCTAATATTCAACTTATGCTTTGAGTTGAGTAAGAGATTACAAGCGAAAGCAAAAGTTCTGAGCTTTGCTATTTGAAATGTGATTCATCTTATTAAGTTCAATAACGCTGGACAAAATTCAGACCTGAACTGAAACAACAAATTGATAAAACTTGATTGAGTTTCATATTAGAGTCCTCTCTCACTACGCTTCCGTTAAAGTAACAAAAAATTAACACCACAACAATCAATTGCTCATTTAGCACTCATCACCGGATTAAAATTTAAACAGTCTAATTAGCTATAACACCAATCTACAAACACACTCCAATTCCCCCGTGATCACACCCGAAAGTTATAAATTGATGAGTAATCACTTGCATGGATGCAAGTTAAGCCGTGACTTCGCCATGGATGGCGAATACACGGCGATTACGTTCACATCAATTTTTAACTTGAGGATACAGTGTGATCCTCGGGCGCGCCGTGGGATTCCAAAGGGCGGTCGGCGGCAGCCGCCCTTTGGTTGCCATCGCCAACGCGATAAAACCTCGAATAGAGGTTATTAATCCCTTTCCCAAACCATGTAAAAATCATGGTAAAAGCGCTTTTCGAGCGAGCAAGCTCTGCGCCTATAAGTTAAAGCGCGACGACAAACTACTCTGCAACCACTTGTTTAAACCGCGCAAAGGTTCGCATACTTTCATCAGCAATCATTACTTCGTAATCTGGGTTTTGAGCAATTAGCTCATATTGCCCATTAGGTAATTTATTAACTTTACGCAGTAAATACTGCCCTTCCCCGCCTATATCATCTCGCTCTATCGCCACTATTTGGCCGCGTAGCGATCCGGCTTTATCGGACGTTATAAGCTCAAGTAACAGTAAATCACCATCAAGTATTGGGTGTTTACCGCCATTCATTGAGTTACCCGATGCGTGCGCTAAAAAATGCACTTGTGGGTCGAGCTTGCCCGCGCCAAGTGGTGCATCCATCAACTCCATATCGCTTTCATCCCCTGTTTTAAAATGCCCACAGGCAATTTTAATGTTGGGGAAATACGGCAGCTTTAATGCGTTATCAGTTGATTTTAAACTAACTTCGGGCTTAGCAACTTGATTTAACTCAGGTTGTGATGCGTTTGGAAACGTAAACAACTCAGCAGTTGGTTTTGCTTGTTCGAAACTGTTTTTGCCAAGCCATAATTTAGCACTGCTTGATTCGGCAACCTGATACGCCCAATTGCTTACTGCAAGCGATTTATCTGCATCGCAGTAAAAGTAAGGTTGCAGTTTATTAGTTATTTCGGCTTTATGAATATCAAGGTTTTGTTCTAGCCAGCGGTCGCGGTGAGCAAAAGCTGCGAGGTGGTCTCGCTTATTGTTATTACAATCAGCATGCGCAGCAACAAAGTTATGTGCTAAGTCGTTTGGATAGCGCTTAAAAGGAATAAAGTGATCGATCTCTGGCGTTTTTTTAGTTTCTTTTTCGTTTTTTAGATTCATTGGCTTTTGGCAGTAAAAGCAAAGCCCGCTTTGAATATCTATCAATAGTGGAGTTACCACTTTTAACGCAGTTCTGTTACTGCCAAACAAGAACTCTTGTAGCTGGCTTTGCGATCCTAATAGTGTTTGATTCGCTTTTATAGTTTGTACTTTTTCTATCCATTCAGTAACACTAAGATGCACAACCAAATCGTAAAAACGCCTAAAACACTGAGCTATACCAGCATTTAAAACAATTCGCTTGGGCTCTCTGCCTTTACCTAAAAGTATATGGGGATATAAAAAACATTCTTCTTTACCCGAAAGTAACTGTAAGCGCCAAAGAGGGCCATCGATAAATGTTCGCCTAAGAGAACTAATTACTTGGTTATATTGTTGGTAGTTTTTGAATGCGTTGTAACTTTTCACACCTGCATTTTGTAGTTTGTAAATTTCGGTGATGAACTTTGCCTGTCCTTGGCTATTTTGCTTTAACAGCATGTCTTCAGTATTAGTAATAATATCGGTAGAGTGCGCAGCGTAAGGCATTGAGTGGTTCCAATAAAGTTGAATAAATTTATCGACTAACGTGTCGATTTTTATTTCCATTGGAGCACTCTGATCTTCATTTTGCTGTTCTACGCAAATATCAGCAATAGCATGTAATAGTGCATATTTATACGTTGCGGTGAATTCGCCCTCAACCAGCATGCGCTGAATATAGGCGATAAAGTCGAGTTGCTGCTGCATTGCGCCAATCATAAAACCGGCACTGCTTTAATTAGGGCATTGAGCCATACTTCACTCTCGCGCTCTGGGCGTTGGTCAACCGTTTGCCATTGTTTTAGTATTTTAAGCTCGGTGTGGTGGGTAATTAGCGCGGTTAGGCCATCTTCATTTAAATCGGTAAATTCACGGCCGTTATGCACGCGTTCTTGCGTGCCGTATTTAAACGACACATACAAAACACCGTTTGGTTTTAGGGCATTTTGCAGCTTTAAAAACACCTGTGGTAACTCTACTTTTGGCACATGCAATAAACTGGCGCAGCACCAAATACCGTCGTACATATTTGTACAATTAAGCTGCTGGAAGGCTTTAACCTCTACAGTTTGTAGTAAGTAATTACTGGCTAACTTTGCAATGTTTTCGCTTGCATCAAACGCGCTAACAGTAAAACCTTGCTGTTTAAAATACATAGCATCGCGGGCACTGCCACAGCCAGCATCTAAAATATGGCCATGTTTAGGGATAAGCGGTAAAAACTCAGCGTAAAGCGCCGACATATCAACATTAAGCGTTGAGTCGCTAAAAGTTTGTGCATGTTGATTGTAGTAATTGAGTGTTTTAGTAGGCACTAAATTCACCGCTCCTTGGTTTATTTATTAATCTGGCATTCATTTATAACTAATCTACAGTATCAACATTTAAAAATATAGAGCTACGGCAATATATACGCCCTAAGTAGTATGTTTTTATTACAAAAAAGCACTGTTTAACTGCTATAAACCAATGTTATTTACACTTTTACCTATTAACTCTACATCTTTGAAAGTATTAAAGTTATATAGACGCCTCGGCGCTATTTGAATGAGTAGCAATAATTAAACACTTACCTTAATCCACACTAAAAACATGGCTGTTATTTACCCTTCAGTGTAATAGTATGAACACGTATTGCACCGTTCATTTATTGGTCAGCGAGGTGTGCTATGTTTACTCATAAGATCGCTCTTCAGCGCTTACTAGTATAAAAAATGTATTGGCTAGTGTGGCTGTGTTTAAGTACCGAGGTGTTACTTACAATGAATGTTAGGTTTAAGTGGTTTTTAGCTGTACTTTTAGCGCTTTGTTTAGGCGTGCCTAGCAGTGGTTGGGCGTCGAGCGATATTAAAAAAATTGTACTGGCTACCGACACCATTGACGGGCTGGTAGAAAAAGACGGCTCTGGCCTTTACGTTGATATGCTGACTAAAATTTTTGCTGCGCAGTCGATTGAACTCAATATTATGATTGTGCCTCAGTCGCGTGCTTATTGGTGGACGGCTAACGGCAATGCCGATGCTATGTTAAGTGCAAGGCAAAATGAGGTGGAGGGGTTGTACTTTCCGGTTTGGCATTACGATATTACTTTTGTGTCGGCGATGTTTAAAAAAGGCCGATTTAAAAATTGGCAAGGTGAGTATTCGTTACAAAACCGCTCGGTAGGCACATTAAGGGGATCTAACTACAGTAATTATTTGTATGTGCCGATTGATTTGCAACAAGTTACTCAGCGGATTGAGGGCGTTAAAATGCTCAAGCTTGATAGGCTTGATTTCTTTTTAGATAGCCGTAAAGCGCTGCAGCAAACCTTGATTGCTAATGCCGCTGAGTTATCAACAATAAACTTTGACCCACAGCAGTACCAAATTGAAAATATAGTTCCAATAAAGCAATACATTGCCTTTACCGATAACGCTAAAGGCCGCGAGTTAGCACAAATTTTTGATGCCGGTTTTGCTAAGTTACTTGCCAGTGGTGAGCTAGAAGCGCTTTTTATTGCTTACAACTACCTGCCTTTTCCCTTTCCACAAAATATAGACTAGAGTAGTAACTACATATTGCTGTGGTTGAGTTTTTTATGAGAGTTGTATTTGCTTTAGTTATAAGCTTAATTTTTGTTTTTCAATGCGTTGCACAAAGTAACCTGCCTCTCTCTAAAATAGAAAGCCAACCAAGTACACTGCTTCACGCAAACACCCAACTTAATGTACTTACGGTTGATTTAGGCACTATTATTAGCAAGCCACTAATACAAAGGGGCTTAGAGTTTGAACAGCAAACCGGTATTAAAGTTAATGTAACAAAGGTGCCTTTTGGTCAGTTATATAACGAAATAAGTAAAGATTTAAGCTCACCAACCAACCAGTACGATATTATTGCTTATGCATCGCAGTGGATGGTTGATTTTGCACAAAACAATTACCTAGAGCGCCTAGACACTTACGTAAGTGCCGACCCTTTAATTCAATGGAATGATGTATCGCGCTTTTTTAGAGATTTTAGCTCTAAATATAATGGTCAAATTTACTCTATCCCCCTCGATGGCGATATACACTTACTGTATTACCGCCTCGATGTACTTAAAAAGTATGGCCTTACCCCACCCAGAACCTGGGATGATTACCTTGCTATTGCTAAGCAATTGCATGGGGTTGATATGAATGGGGATGGCGAAGGTGATTTTGGCTCATGCATTTCTAAAAAAGCCAATGAACAGTCGTATTGGTCGCTGTTGTCTATTGCGGGTAGTTTTTTGCAAAGTAAAGGCACGTCGCAGGGGATATTTTTTAACACCAAAACCATGGCGCCGTTAGTGAATAACGCGGCATTTAAAAAAGCCTTACAAATTTATAAACAAACCACCGAATTTGGCTCTGCCGATGAACTTAACTTTGACACTAACGATGTAAGGTATGCGTTTATTAATGGGCGCTGCGCTTTAGCTATTGAATGGGGCGATATTGGCACCATGACCGTATTACCCGAATCTAAAGTAAAAAACAAAACGGGGGTAAGTATATTACCGGGGTCAACCGAGGTATTAAATCATAAAACAAACCAGCTTGAGCGATGTAACTCTACCCTTTGCCCATTTGCCATGGGCGATATTAACTATGCGCCTTATGCTGCATTTGGTGGTTGGGTAGGCTCAATAAACCGCGCCAGCACTGCTGGCAAAAAAAAGCTCGCTTATGAGTACTTGTCGTATGTTACTCAGCCTTTGCAATCTAATGAAGATGTAACCATAGGGGCCACGGGCATGAACCCGTATCGTACCTCTCAATTGGTTAATCAGCAAAGCTGGCTTAACCAAGGCATGAGTGAAAATACCCTTCGCTTTTATTTAGGCTCTATTTCTAAAACGGTAAATAATGCCAATATTATTCTGGATTTAAGAATTTTTGAAAACAACCGTTACTTTAGAGACATACTCGACACGGAAGTAGCTAAATACTTAAGGCATAACCAAACCGTAGACCAAACGGTTGAAAACATTGAAACCGGCTGGAATAAGTTAACCGATGAAATTGGCCGTAACAAACAATTAAAGGCTTATCGAGCGTCGTTAGGCTTAGTTGCAACCCCTTGAGCCCCCAGCATTTGTTTTTACTGGGCTACCTGCACTGCGCGCTCTTTATTTATTACAAGCGGGATAAATCTGCCAGCTAGTGTATACTTAGTTGTAGTCATTCTTTAGAGTAATAAAATGCTAAGACTCGCTTTTGTTGTATTACTAATAATTGGTAGTTTTAAGGTATTTGCCTGTGCCAAAACACTTAAAGTGGGTACCAATGAACGCAACTGGCCGCCTTATGTGGTGGCAGTTAATAACAATTTAACAGGCGTTGAAATTGATGTGGTAAATACGATTTTTAACGGCTCACCTTTTTGTTTAAAGTTTATGTTGCTGCCTACCTCTGCTCGTGCTTTTGAAGAGTTAAAAGAAGGCCGTATTGATATTGTTTTTGCAGCCAGCATAACCTCTGATAGACAAAGTTATGCCTATTTTAGCGATACTTATCGCGATGAAATAATGCGCCTTTATAAATATAGCGACTCTCCTGATATAAATAACCTAAGCGATATTTTTTATAGAGATTTAACTCTCGCTACTGGTCGCGGTAGTTATTATGGCGCTGCATTTGCGCAGTTTAAACAAAATCATCCTGCTCACGTTATTATGATGCCCACAGCCGATAAACGCTTTGCAATGCTTAGTAAAAACAGAGTGGATTACGCAATAGAAGACGAAGTAGCAGCACAATATTTTTTAAACCAACACCCAAGCATTGAGCTTGTTACTAGTATGGCGGCTATTAATAAGAGTTCTATTCATTTAATGTTGAGTAAAAAGTCTATTAACCAAGCCGAGTTACAAACTATAAATGAGTTAATTAAACAAAATAAAAGCAACATACACGCTATTTATCAGCTGTTATAGCTTTTAAGCTTTATTCTTTTACCTTTCATCTTTGGGCGTGGATCTGTATAATTCGCGGCCTATTATTTACTCTATCGCTTGTTTATTTATGCGGCACCTTGCTGCAGCTTAACCCTGCCATTAATTTTCTAGGATTACTTTTTTTGATCTCCACCGCAAATATTACGATGCAGTTTGGCGCAGAGCCGTTGTTTGAAAACATTTCAGCTAAATTTGGTAACGGTAACCGTTACGGTTTAATTGGCGCTAACGGCTGCGGCAAGTCGACATTTATGAAAATTTTAAGCGGTGCGCTTACGCCTAGTGCAGGTAATGTGTCTATTACGCCGGGGCTAAAATTAGGTAACCTAAGCCAAGATCAGTTTGCGTTTGAACAATACAGCGTAGTTGACGCGGTAATTATGGGCGACGTTGAGCTTTGGAAAGTAAAACAAGAGCGCGACCGTATTTATTCGTTGCCTGAAATGAGCGAAGAAGACGGCATGAAAGTAGCCGAGCTTGAAAGTGTATTTGCTGAAATGGACGGTTACACCGCAGAAAGCCGCGCAGAAGAAATACTACTTGATGCGGGTATCGATAAAGAATTTCATTATGGTTTAATGGCAAACGTAGCCCCTGGTTGGAAATTGCGTGTGCTTTTAGCACAGGCGCTATTTGCTAATCCTGATATTTTGCTACTTGATGAGCCAACCAATAACTTGGATATTCATACTATTACGTGGCTTGCGAATGAGCTTAACCAACGTAAATGTACCATGATTATTATTTCCCATGACCGTCACTTTTTAAACTCGGTATGTACGCACATGGCCGATATTGATTACGGCGAGCTGCGTATTTACCCAGGTAACTACGAAAAGTACCTTGAAGCCTCAGGCTTGCAACGCGAACAGTTATTAGCTGAAAACGCGAAAAAAAGTGCTGAAATAGACGAGCTGCAAGACTTTGTTAACCGTTTTGGTGCTAATGCCTCTAAAGCAAAACAAGCCAGCTCGCGCGCTAAAAAAATGGATAAAATTAAGCTTGATGAAGTTAAAGCATCAAGCCGTATGAGCCCGTCACTGAGCTTTGACGAAGGCAAAAAAATGTATCGCCAAGCGCTTGAGCTAACCAAGCTTGGCCATGGGTTTGACGGTGAAACGTTATTTACCGGCGGCGACTTATTGCTTGAAGCGGGTGCAAAGCTTGCGGTAATTGGCGAAAACGGTGTGGGTAAAACCACCTTTTTACGTTGTTTAGTTAACGAGCTTGAAAGCTTACACGGTGAAGTTAAATGGTCAGAAAACGCGACCTTTGGTTACTGCCCACAAGACAGCAGCAAAGACTTTGATAACGACTTAACTTTATTTGATTGGATGTCGCAGTGGCGCACCGCTAAGCACAACGATTTAATGGTTCGTGGCATGTTAGGGCGTTTATTATTTACCGCAGACGATTCAAATAAGAAAGCGCGTAACTGTTCAGGTGGTGAGAAAAACCGTTTGTTATTCGGTAAGTTAATGATGCAAGACGTTAACGTACTAATAATGGATGAACCAACAAACCACATGGATATGGAAGCCATTGAAGCGCTTAACAATGCCCTAAAAGACTTTAAAGGCACACTTATTTTTGTAAGCCATGACCGTGAGTTTGTATCGTCACTAGCAACGCGTATTGTTGATATTAAAGACAAGCAAGTGATTGACTTTCAAGGTACGTTTGACGAATACCTAGCAAGCTGCGAAGAAAATAAAGTAGCTTAAGAGCTAGGTTAAAGGTTAAAGAAATAGCCTAAACCATTTTAAAAGCGGTGCTTGCTTAAGCGCCGTTTTTTGTGTATGGGGGTTTAGGGTTTAGCATAAGCTCGTCGCTCGTAGCCTTTCACCTCTCACCTTTCACCTCTCACCTCTCACCTTTCACCTTTCACCTTTCACCTTTAGCCTTTAGCCTTTAGCCTTTAGCCTTTAAATAATAAAAAAAGAAGCATTACTGCTCCTTTTTAAATATTACTCAGGTTTATTTAATATCAAACCTATCGGCGTTCATTACTTTTACCCATGCATTTATAAAGTCGTGTACAAAACGGGTTTTGTTATCGTCTTGAGCATAAAACTCTGCTAATGCACGTAAAATTGAGTTTGAACCAAACACTAAATCAACCCGCGTAGCCGTGTACTTGGTTTTACCGCTTGCGCGATCAACTATGTTGTACTCGCCTTTACTTGCAGGTTCCCAGCGGTTGTTCATGTCGGTTAAATTAACAAAGAAGTCGTTACTCAGTACGCCTACGTTGTCGGTAAATACGCCATGCTCACTATTGCCATAGTTAGTGCCCAGTACGCGCATACCAGCTAGTAACACGCTCATTTCTGGCCCGGTTAAGCCCATTAATTGGCTGCGCTCCAGTAATAGCTCCTCGGCGGATACAGCGTAGTCTTTTTTCAACCAGTTTCTAAAGCCATCATGAATTGGCTCTAATGGCTCGAATGACTCTGCGTCGGTCATATCATCAGTTGCATCGCCACGCCCTGGGGCAAATGGTACGGTTACATCAACTCCGGCCTTTTTAGCAGCTTGCTCTACTGCAGCGGTGCCGCCAAGTACAATTAAATCAGCCATACTAACAGGCTTAGTTAAACTCGCTTGCAGTGTTTCAAGTGCGCTAAGTACCTTGGCTAAACGCGCAGGTTCGTTACCTTGCCAGTTATTTTGCGGAGCAAGGCGAATACGAGCGCCATTAGCACCACCACGGTGATCGGAGCCTCTGTAAGTACGTGCACTGTCCCATGCGGTATTAATTAAGTCGGTTTCACTTAATCCACAATTAAGTAGCTTCGCTTTTAAGTCGGTTATTTCAGCGTCGCTTAAGGTGTAATCAACCGTTGGAATTGGATCTTGCCAAATTAAATCTTCGCTTGGTACATCGGCACCTAAATAGCGCGATTTTGGCCCTAAATCACGGTGGGTTAACTTAAACCATGCGCGAGCAAATACGTCAGTAAAGTACTCAAAATCGTCATTAAAACGCTCAATAATTTTACGATATGCGGGGTCGAGCTTCATCGCCATGTCGGCATCGGTCATTATTGGGTTCAAACGAATTGATGAGTCTTCCACATCAACGGGTTTATCTTCTTCTTTAATATTAACCGGCTCCCACTGATGAGCACCGGCAGGGCTTTTTGTTAGCTCCCATTCGTAATTGAGTAACAATTTACAATAGCCGTTATCCCATTTAGTTGGGTAGGTTGTCCATGCGCCCTCAATACCTGAGGTCATGGTATCGCGGCCAATGCCACGCGTTTTATGGTTATTCCAACCAAGGCCTTGCTCGTGTACGTCGGCAGCTTCTGGCTCTGGGCCTAAGTTTTCTTCTTTACCATTACCGTGAGTTTTACCAACAGTGTGACCACCAACGGTGAGTGCTGCGGTTTCTTCGTCGTTCATGGCCATGCGGGCAAAGGTTTCGCGAACTTGATCTGCGGTTTTAAGCGGATCGGGCTTGCCATTAACCCCTTCTGGGTTTACATAAATTAAGCCCATTTGTACTGCTGCTAATGGGTTTTCCATGGTATCGGGTTTATCAACCTGGGTATATCGCTCATCACTTGGGGCCAGCCATTCTTTTTCTGCGCCCCAGTAAACGTCTTTTTCTGGGTGCCAAATATCTTCACGGCCGCCAGCAAAGCCAAAGGTTTTAAGTCCCATTGATTCATACGCCATATTACCGGCTAAAATAATCAGATCAGCCCATGAAAGCTTATTGCCGTATTTCTTTTTAATTGGCCACAGCAAACGGCGAGCTTTGTCGAGGTTGGCATTATCGGGCCATGAGTTAAGTGGAGCAAAACGTTGATTACCCGTACCGCCACCGCCTCGGCCATCCGCTAAACGATACGAGCCCGCTGCATGCCACGCCATACGGATCATCAGGCCACCATAGTGCCCCCAATCGGCTGGCCACCACGGTTGGCTTTGAGTCATTAAATTTTTTAGGTCGGTTTTAAGTGCCTCTAAGTCGAGTGAATTAAAAGCGTCGGCGTAATTAAAGTCGCTATCGTAGGGGGTAGTTTTACTATCGTGCTGATGAAGGATGTCTAAATTTAGTGAATTTGGCCACCAATCTGTATTGGTGTTTTCAGTTGTGGTATTACTGCCATGCATAACTGGGCATTTACCCGCTTTATGATTATCCATATTGAGCTCCTTTTTAAATATAAATAAAAACGCCCATGCTTACTGCTTTTGGCATTCACCAATTGGGAGCGCTGTTATTTTTTTGCCATTATATTAATGACGTGTACGGTCTCTGCTTATTCAATATACGTGTAGCGGCTTTGATACGCTAGAGCAAGACGATGCTTTAAAACGATTACAATCATTTATAAATATGATGGCGCTGCCAGTTGTGTGCTTAATATTAAAACTTTTTATAAAATAGATGATCGTTATTAAAAATAGCCACGTAATGTATGCTGAAGGGTTTGAAAGTGACTTAGGTTATCTTAAGTGCACAGTGGAATACCCCCCTTCGCCATGAAATTATAGTTATAAAAGGTGTATAAACTATTTATGCACCTTTATTTCTTCCCTATTTTTAACTATTTGAATTTAGTTAAGTAAAAATTCAGGTAGGCACATATACACTAGGCCTTATCTCCTATTGTTCCCTGAGATGTTGATGTAGTTTTTTCCAGCCCACCTTGGGCTGGTTTTTTTTGCCTATAATTACTGCCACCCAAGTTAATGCCAGCTTCCCTATACTCACCCTAGTACCAATGATGTGCGCATGTTAGAGTTAACAAAGCGATTAATTAATTTTTTAACTAGGCATATCAATGCGTTTTTATTTTTTACTATTTATTGTTTTTATAGGTGCTTCATCTGCAGTGCAAGCTGCTGATAAAAACACCGCGACCTTGGATGAGCAACAGCAACGTGAATTAGCGCAGCTAAAAGAGCCAATGTATAAGCCATTACTTGAGCGTTATATTCTCGACGAATTAAAGTCGGTTCGCCAAGATCAACAAAAACTGCGTGAAGACGTAACCAAACAAGTTACGCATGCACAGTTAGACACCGCCGATCGGGCGCTTACCTACACCACAGATACCATTAATAATGTATTTTTTATTATTACTGCCACTGCTTCTATTTTAGTATTGGTGGGCTGGAATTCACTACGTGATGTAAAAAATAAAGTGGAAGATATAGTAAATACTCGAGTTAGTGTTATTACTGACGAGTACGAAGACCGCTTGAAAATTTTAGAAGAAAAACTGCGTGTACGTTCTGAAGAAATACTCAGTAACCAAGAACGTATATCGATCACCAACGAAGTTCATTCGTTATGGATGCGAGCCAACCTAGAAAGTGATATTGCCAATAAAATTGAAATATTCGATGAGATTTTAAAACGTAAACCAGAAGATGTAGAAGCCATTGCCTACAAAGCGGATGCATTATTAGAGCTAAATGAAACTGAGCAAGCCATTGAGCTTTGCAATCAAGCCATTGATATAGACAGTGATTATGGTTACGCCTATTGGCAAAGAGCCTGTGCGTATGCTTTAACACATGAACATGCAGATGCCCTAGCTGATATAAAAATGTCTCTTGAATACTCGCCTAACTTACGAAACGAGCTACTTCACGAAAGTGCTTTTGCCAGCCTACATGATAACGATAGCTTTAATGCTATTGTTTCAAACGAAGCTTAGGGTCTGCTGACCCTAGCGTTTGAAGTATAAGTCTATTGATTTAGAGAGCAGCTCGTCTAGCTGCTCTTCAAAGTCTTCTATGTCAATTTCAAAATGATTTAAGTACGCTTTAGCCTGCACCTGAGATAAATTGCGGTTTTTAACGCTGTATTGGCGCTCATCTTTTTGCTTGTCGTATCGAGGTAAAAATAATAACTGCGCATAATAAGGCGATTTAATGTGCTTGTTCGCAAAGCGACAAAAGTCTTCAATGTGGTCTACGCCATCAGGGCCTAAACAACCTGGCTCTACTCGATACATTACACGAATTTTTTTCTCGTCACTTAGCTGCATAATTAATAATTACCTAAAAAATAAAACCCTAACCACTTTACCATCTTTGATCTGATAACTTGATATAAGCTCTGAACGTTTATCTATAACGTTCGCATCCGTTGAACAGGTTTCTGACAGTTCATGGTCTATTACAATATCACCATGCACAATACGCTTGATTGGTGATGAGTGCAGACACTTAAGTTTTTTAAACATAATGCCATAACGCGCTATTAGTTTTTCTTTACCTTTAAATAATAGCTCATTCGGGAAAATATAAAACTCAACATCTTCATCATACATGCGAATAAATTCTTCAATGTTACGCGCGTTGTAAGCATTTACTAATTGCTCGACAACAGCAAGTGACTCACGCGACTGTTTTGCTTTGGCTTGTTGCTTTGCTGTGAGTGCTTCTTTTGCTTGTGTGACTGCTTGCTCAGCTTGCGCAACAGCCTGGGCTTTATCCGCTTTACTATTAGGCTGCTGAACGGGCTTTGTAGATTCGCTGCCAAGTACTTGAGAGTCATCTGCTTTTACTTTCTCAACAACCGGCTTTTTTGGTGTATTAGCCTCTTGGCTTAATGTATCAAGCGCGTCTTGTTGTTGCGCTGCATTTTTTTGCTGTGTTTGTTTAGTCTCGTCCAGCGGTGTTGATTGCTCTATAGCATGACTATTTAACGTGAAAGCGGCCAATAAACAGGCACAAATAATAAATAAAGATTTCATGGATTTCCTAAGTACGAAGACTAAATACAATTAAAGCGCAACATAGCAAATTTTAGGCCTCTGAGATAGTTATTATAACGTTATAGCTAGCTACCAATACTGCTCAACCGTGATATGTCCCGGCTCTTTTCGACGATTACGCTTATAATTTTGAGCCAATAATAACTCTGTGGTGTCTTTAACCATTTGCGGATTACCACACAGCATAAATTGGGCATTATTTGGTGTAGCCCATAACCCCACGTGCTCATATAAAGCATTATTTTCAATCACAGTGGTAATTCTGCCTGCTAAGCCTTGTAAAGGCACCTCACGGCTAACAACCGGAATATAGTTGAGTTGACTAGGATGTGATTTTATTAGTTTGTTAATAAGCCCCTGATAGCTTAAATCGCTATTTTGCCGTACACCATGCACTAAATTTATGTGTTTGTATTTTTGCCATACTTCGCTCTGCTGTAACATTGATAAAAATGGCCCAATAGCTGTGCCTGTACTAAGCATCCACAGTTGCTCACTCGCAGGCACTTCATCTAGAGTAAAAAAGCCAGTTGCTCGGCGCTCTATTAATACGGTGTCACCCGGTTTGAGTATGGCTAAATGAGAAGATAGTAAACCATCAACCACATTGATGAGGTAAAACTCTAAATCAGGACTTTGTGGTGCATTAACATAAGAGTAGGCGCGAGCGATACGTTTATCACCGTCCATAATAGAGAGCTTTGTAAATTGCCCTGCTTTAAACGGCTCTACATCGGCGTGAACGGTTATGCTAAATAACGATTCATTCCACCATTTGACTGACTTTACTGTCGCATCAATCCAATTAGACATAGTTACTCCAGAGTTTAAGACGTTTTTCAGCTATCAGCTAAAACTTTAAAATTGTTCATTTTAAAAGCAAGCTTTATAACTTAAACATTAGCATTAAGTTATAAATACTGACAGGGAAATAAATGGGAAAACAACAGGTTTCGAGTATCGAATATCGAGCAACGAGCTAGTGCTAAAACCTAGGAACATAAAGCTTGTAGCTCGAAGCCCGTAGCCCGAAGCCCGAAGCCCGAAGCTCGCATCAAAATCTCAGGCATAAAAAAAGCCGCATAAAATGCGGCTTTGGGGGTTTAGTCTCACTTCACTTTGGGCGTGTCTCCAAAACTTAGTGAATACGTTACCAAGGAACTGTTTAAGATTAGATAGACTCTAATGCAATTTTTACCATTTCGTTGAACGTGGTTTGACGCTCATCTGCAGGTGTTGCTTCGCCGGTGATCACGTGATCGCTTACGGTAAATAATGCCATTGCTTTTGCGCCATACTCTGCTGCAACGCCGTATAGGCCAGCTGTTTCCATATCAACAGCAAGTACACCTAGTTTATCTAGGTCTTTGTAGAAAGTGTCGTCTGCTTGATAGAAAGTATCGGTAGTAAATACGTTACCTACTTTTGCATCAATGCCTAAATCTTTAGCCGCATTAACGCCGTTTAAAAGTAAATCAAAGTTAGCAATCGCTGCAAAGTCAGTACCACGAACGCGGGCACGGTTCACGTTAGAATCTGTGCTTGCACCTTGTGCAAAGATTACGTCGCGAATTTTAATATCGCTGCCAATACCACCACAGGTACCAATACGGATAATATTTTTAACGCCAAAACTAACAATAAGCTCACGAGCATAAATTGACATTGAAGGAATGCCCATGCCAGAACCCATAATGCTCACTGGCTTACCTTTGTAAGTTCCAGTAAAGCCGTACATGTTACGTACGCCAGTTACTTGCACTGCATCATCTAAAAAGTTTTCAGCAATATATTGTGCGCGTAGCGGATCGCCTGGCATTAATACTGTTTCGGCAAAATCACCTACGTTTGCACTGATATGCGGAGTACTCATTGATTGTTTTCCTTTTGTTTGGCTAAAAGCCCTATTACTTTAAAAATATAGTAGCGTATTTTTAAGTTATTTAACTGTGTTCAGCTTATCAATAAAGCCATCACCATATTCTAACGCTTTTAAGTTAAACCATTGTGCAAGCGTTTGACCGATATCAGCAAAGCTATTGCGTTCACCCAGTGGCGTGTTGTTCATTCCTGGCTGATAAGCAATAACTGGAACATACTCACGAGTGTGCTCTGACCCTGGAAAGGTCGGGTCACAGCCATGATCGGCGGTGATCATTAATAAATCATCAGGCTTTAGCTGATCTAAAATAGTTGGTAAGTAATCATCAAACTCTTTTAGCGCTTTAGCATAGCCAACAGGATTTCTGCGATGGCCAAACTTTTCATCAAAATCAACTAAATTGGTAAAAATTAAACTGTGATCCTGCGCAGTGGCCATCACTTCACTGGTTTTTTCTAGCAAGTTCATTAACCCTGGCGCTTTATGCTTTTGGGTAATGCCTTGGTGCGCATAAATATCTGAAATTTTACCAATACTGATTACTTCGCCACCGTCTTTTGCAAGTACATCGAGCAATGTTGGCGAAGGCGGTAATACTGAATAATCACGACGATTACCGGTTCTGGCAAAGTCTTGACTATTTGAACCCAAAAATGGCCGCGCAATCACTCGTCCTATATTCATTTCATCAAGCAGCGCCCGTGCGATTTCGCAAACTTGATAAAGCTTCTCTAGGCCGAATGATTCTTCATGCGCGGCTATTTGAAACACACTGTCAGCTGAGGTGTAACAGATTGGTTTACCTGTTTTTACGTGCTCTTCACCTAGCTGCTCTAAAATAGTGGTTCCCGATGCATGGCAATTGCCTAAAATGCCCGGAATACCTGTACGAGCAATAAACTCGTCTACAAATTCTTGTGGGAAACTCGGTTGTGTTTTTGGGAAATATCCCCAATCAAATAACACTGGCACGCCAGCCATTTCCCAATGACCCGATGGCGTGTCTTTACCGCTTGAAAGCTCTTTTGCATAACCCCATGCACCTTGTGGCTCATTTCGGTCAGCAATTAAACAGGGTTCTTTACCAGCGGCTTCACATGCATCTACTAACCCCAATTTTGAAAGGTTAGGAAGCGAAAGCTTACTGCCAGTTTCGTCATAATATGCCTTGAGTAAATGTGCGAATGTATTAGCACCTACATCACCGAATTTATCTGCATCGGGTGCTGCGCCAATTCCTAAACTATCCGCCATTAAGATAATTGCTCTTGCCATTGTGACCTCACATCTGTTCTAGGTGGTTACTTTATCTGCTCTTCGATTTTTCCGTACAGGACATAAGTCCTGTTTCATAAAACCTAAACATTATAAATTTGCACTCTTAAGCGAAGCAAAAGAGATTAATCGTGTCTTTTTTGCTATTGTGATCTACCAACAATATATCCTTCTGTGTGGGTGAGAACTTTAGTGACACGAACTATTATAGCTATTGCAGGCGCATCGGCGTCCGGCAAATCTCTATTTAGCCAAACAATTTATAATGAATTGGTAAATGAGCTTGAACCAGGCGCTATCGCCATTATTGAAGAAGATGCTTATTACAAGGATCAATCGCATTTGCCGATGGCACATCGTACGCAAACGAATTACGACCATCCTGATGCATTTGAACACGAACTAATGCTTGAGCATTTAACACAACTTCGTAATGGCCACTCTGTTGAAGTACCAACTTATGATTATGCCCAACATACACGCAGCGATAAAACACGCCGTGTGGCTTCGGCTAAAATACTCATTGTAGAAGGTATTTTATTACTGAGCGATAAAGCGCTTAATAAAGAATTTGATATCAAGGTGTTTATAGATACACCGCTAGATATTTGTTTAATGCGCCGAATGCAACGCGACATGGAACAAAGAGGCAGAACATTACAATCTGTTGTTGAGCAATATCAAGCAACTGTTAGACCGATGTTTTATCAATTTATTGAGCCTTCAAAGCATAACGCTGATTTAGTTGTGACTCGAGGCGGTATGAATCGCGTTGCGATTGATATTATAAAAAGTAAAATAAAGTACATTTTACAAGAATAACAACGGGAAACGTTTGTATGACAACATTTATGAGCTTAGTAGGCATGATGGTGCTACTAGGCATTGCCTTTGCAGCCTCAACTAATCGCAAAGCAATAAAACTAAGAACCGTGGGTATCGCATTTTTAATGCAAGTGATTATCGGCGGATTTGTACTGTTTTTTGAAGCAGGCAAAAATGTATTAGCGAGTATGTCTCGCGCCGTTTCATCGGTTATTGGTTATGCCAACGATGGAATTAGCTTTTTATTTGGCCCATTAGCTTCGCAAGATACGCTAGGGTTTATTTTTGCAATTCAAGTATTGCCCGTTATTGTGTTTTTCTCAGCGTTGGTTGCTGTGTTATATCACTTAGGCATTATGGATTGGATTATTAAAATTTTGGGTGGCGGTTTACAAAAATTATTGAAAACCTCACGCACCGAGTCGCTTTCAGCCACAGCAAATATTTTTGTTGGTCAAACTGAAGCGCCTTTAATTGTTAAACCGTTTATTGCAACCATGACCAAGTCGGAATTGTTTGCAGTAATGGTTGGTGGTTTAGCCACCGTAGCAGGCTCTGTAATGGCCGGTTATGTAATTATTGGTGTTGACCTTAAGTATTTAATTGCAGCCAGCTTTATGGCGGCACCAGGTGGTTTCTTAATGGCAAAAATGATAGTGCCAGAGACAGAAACACCTAAAGATGATTTAGCCGAGATAGATTTAGGCGATGACAAACCGGTTAATGTTATTGATGCAGCAGCATCAGGCGCAGCAAACGGTATGCAGTTGGCACTTAACGTAGGTGCAATGCTACTTGCTTTCGTTGCGTTAATTGCTTTATTAAACGGTTTATTAGGCGGTATTGGTGGGTTATTTGATTACCCTACATTAACGCTACAAGAAATTTTAGGCTACTTATTTGCCCCTGTTGCATGGTTACTAGGAGTACCGTGGAATGAGGCAATTATAGCCGGCAGCTTTATTGGTCAAAAGTTAGTGGTAAATGAGTTTGTTGCTTACTTAGACTTTATAAATTATCGCGATACGTTAAGTGCGCATACACAAGCAATTGTTACTTTTGCATTGTGTGGCTTTGCTAACTTATCATCGATAGCCATTTTACTAGGTGGATTAGGCGGTATGGCGCCTAGTCGGCGAAAGGATATCGCACGCTTAGGGCTCAGAGCAGTGTTAGCAGGATCTATGGCTAACCTTATGAGCGCAGCAATTGCTGGGTTTTTCCTCTCGCTAGCTTAGAAACTTAATGAGATGATCCATCTGTTGCAAAACAATAGGATAGCGCTTTAAGGGGTTAAAGCACTATCTGACTTGAACGATACTTCACCAAGGGCCGCAAGGCCCTTTTATCGTTTTAGCCCCCCTACTTTATCTTCGTTAATTCTCACGTTCTCTCTACGATTAATACCAATTCGCTTAGTTAAGTAGTCTATTTTAAGGCTGGAAAACGCATTGATAGCAAGGCAGAAAATTGGCTATTTAGTTGTTCTCGGCAATTGCTCCTGCATTGCTCTACCTTCTGCATCCATGCAGTCGTAAATGAGAATTTTTTAACGCAGGTAGCGACACGTTTACCCCCGTAAAATGATTAAGTATTATTGCGGATTGGTATAAATTCAGCACAGGCAAAGTGTTAAAGTCATCAGAAGAAGTGGCCCAGAGGCTAACTAGCGGTGAAATGCTATGCGTTTAACTATGATGTCGGATAGCGATGAATTTAATTTTTAACGTAACGGTTAATGTAAGGTTTATACTCAGATTCAGCTTTAAGTTGCTTTAATGCTTGATTAAAACGTTCCACCACCACGGGTGAGGCAGCCTTATTAAAACCAATATAATTGCCTTTTAGCTCATCTACATGAATTTGTTTAAGCTTTACTAAATCATCTCTAGAGTAGCCAAATGGTTCGGTTTGATGGCCTATGGTAAAGTCAGATCCAATAATTAAATCGATACGTTTTTTAAAAAACAAACGCATAAATGAGTCTGCTTCACTAAATAGCAATAAGTTTTTATCAGCTACAAACCCAAGTCGACGCACCAGCATTTCATAAATATCGCCTCGCACTATGCCTAACGAATAGTTTTTAGCTTGGGTGATATCGTCCATGACAATATGTTCACTGGTTTTTAATTTATAAAAATAGGTTTGATTTGACACCAAGGGTCCAACCCATTTAAAAAGAGGCTCTCGCTCTTGCGTTTTTGCCAAAGAAAAAATGGCTGACTGCGGGTTACTTTGCACTAAGTGGTAAGCACGCTTCCAAGGTAGCATTATAAACTCGCACTCTAGCGCTGCACGAGCACAGGTATCTTTTACTATGTCATGATTGATACCCACCAATTGGCCAGTGCCATCTTGAAAGTTATACGGAGGAAAACTTTCGGTATAAATAACCAGTTTAGGCTCAGCAGCCTGAATTTTTTGGCTAAATAACAGCACAAAAGCTAATAGTATAAATTTATAGATACACACCCCCTATGATTTAAGTAATAACTTTAACCTAGAAAACTCGTAGAGACTATTAATTTATAACGCTGTCTGTAATGTTAAAATAGCAGATGACGTAAATAGAAATAAAATGACGGGAATGTTAAAGCGGTGGTGGGATGTTCTTAAATTTTAGGCACAAAAAAAGCGCCTTAAGCGCTTTTTTTATTTTACTTAAAAAGTAAAATTATAGAGCTGTGATGTTATCAGCTTGAGGACCTTTTTGACCTTGTGAAAGAGTGAACTCTACACGTTGGCCTTCAGCTAAAGTTTTGAAACCTTCGCTTTTGATTGCTGAGAAATGTGCGAAAACGTCTGGACCGTTTTCTTGCTCGATGAAACCAAAACCTTTAGACTCGTTGAACCACTTAACTGTACCTGATACGATGTTAGACATAGTATTATTCCTGATATAAAAAATTAAATTGTGCCCTAATGGGCGGTGTAGCAAAAAATGAGATGGTACTTAAAAACTTCAGGACGGTACTACAAGTATTACTTATACAACAACGAAATGGAGATTTATAAATTATCATGCTTTCTTTCTAGCTGCGGCCTACTATATAGAGTTACTGTGACAAGTCAACCCTTTACGCGATTTAATTAATAAAATAACCCTCGCAACCCACTTTACATGTTAAGCACTTGTTTAAGCAGCTTAAAATTCAAATTCTAACGCCATTCTAAAGCTATGATTCTTCTCTGACTGGCTGATTTCAGTAATAAAACCGGCTTCCCACTTTAATTGTTTTTGTCCATCAAAGCGGTGCAAGCCTATAAACCCAGGGCCAATACCCACAAAGTCTTCACCAAGATAAACCTCAACCGCGGGCTGAAAAGCAGACAAGTATCGGTAGCGATATTGCGCTCTAAACTCGCTTTCCCATTCGTTTTCTATATCTTGCCCCCATTCGTATACTAAAAAAGCATTCATGGTGAGGCTTGCACGACCAAACTCTTTTTCAATTACAAAACCAGAGGTTGCTTCGTATGCGTCGGCGTCATGCTGTTTTTCAAATTCAAATAATGCCCCCCAATCAGCCCACAACCTGCCCTGTTCAATTAACTGCCAACGAAGCTCTAACTCATACGCTTGCAAGCCAAAGTCACCGTTATCATCGCGCTCACCCACGATGTAGCCTTCCAATGCCATGGTGTCGTTTATTGCGCCGCCTAAGCCAACGCGCTGCGCTAAAATATTACCACTATCAGTTTGATGCGACACAAGCCGCCATTCTAGCTCGCGCTCAAACGGCAACACATACGGATGATAAACTTTATCTACTACTATGCCATCAGCATAAACGAGCTTAGGTATTAATAAACAAAAACCAATTAATACAGTGGCTGCAAATAGGTTTATTGCTTTCATGATTTTTCCTTAGTGATTAATTTAGGAATAAAATAACAAACGGATAAAAATAACACGCTGCTCAACGCATAGCTTAAAACACTGGTTAAATTAGGCGTAGCCTCATAACCAATCAGAGCGCGCAATACTCGTCCAAACTCTGAGTTTTCGGTTAAAATGTCACGTAAATCCCATACGGTTACCGTTGTTGCTATCAAATCAATTTGGCTCGCCAAATCAAGCGCCACAACTAATTTTGCCGCACTATTTAATGCTAACAATACTAATAAAGGAGTAAGCCCAAAGCGCTGTTTGGTTGCACTCAATAAAAAATACAACAACACGCTAAAGCTGCTGCATATTCCCAAGCCTAAAAAAGTGCCAATAAATAAACTTTGAGCCGCTTCGTTGTTTTGCCAAAAGCCAATCAGGTAAATAATGTAGTGACTTAAATAAAGTGTCATTACGCTGATAATCGCAATCATAAAAGCAGCTGTTGCTTGTTTAATGGCGTAGTACAGTGCACTAATAAAAATTAAAATACACAAACCAATTTGGGCATATTCTAAACCCTGATAGTCAAACAAGGGGCTAATTAACGGCGCACTTTTTACAAACAAAAATGAAAGCCCGATCCCTAAAATAAGCCCCCCCAGCAATTTCATTAAGCTTTGCTTGGCTACAACTTGAAGTAAAATAAGTAAAATGGCCACCGGCAGTAACTGGTTTAGACTCATCACTAGGCTAGTTATTAGCATTAGAGCGCTCCTTTTCAGTCACTATGACAGCACCACGCGCCGTATTGGGCGAAAACTCGCCAAAAAATTCATAACGCCCAGGGATTAACGGCCCGATATAAATAACGCTTTTGCGCTTAGGGTAAAGTACTTTCTCTCGATTGAGATCGAAACTGTCGAACTCTTCAGGCGTACTATCTTGATTTTCGATTAACAAGCGTACCTTTTTATTGGCCGGTACGACGATTTCTGCGGGGTAAAACAAATGATCTTTAAGCACAATAAGATAGTCTTTACTGGCGGCATTAAATGATAAAAATACACAACAATATAAGTAAGGCCTAATAAGTCGTTTAATCACATTTAGCTCCTGCAAAAACTACCTGTACTTTTAAGCCACCCAAATCACTATCCGTTAAGTGAATTTCAGCGCGATAAATAGCAATAATATGCTGCACTATTGCCATGCCTAAACCCGCACCTTGTTCACCCGAAGGGTGTTGGTCACCGCCAACACGATAGAAACGGTTAAATATCCGTTGTTTTTGATCGTCCGTCATACCTGGGCCACTGTCTTCTATTTGCCATATACGCTGCTTGTGCATCTGCTTTAGAGTTATTTTTATTTGTCCATTGGCTGGTACGTACTTTATGGCATTGCTAAGTAGATTTGAAATCAACGTCACTAAGGTAAATTCATCACCGTTAATGATAAAGTCATCTCCCTCAAGACTGATAGTGTGGTTTTTAGCCTCTATTTTTTCATACAACTGGCTAACACCTTCTTGCGTGATCGCTAATAATGATTGCTCCTTAAACTGTTTTTGCCACTGCTCTGGCTGAGTACGCCCTAGTATTAGCATTTGCTCTACTATATTGGACAGTCGATTAATACCTTGAGTCATGGCTTGTAATTCTTGGTTATCGCCTTGTTGAGCAGCCAAATTATGCACATTAATTTTTAAACTGCTCAGGGGAGTACGTAATTCATGTGCCGCATCAGAGGCAAAAAAACGCTCTCGTAAATAGGCGGTTTCTACGCGTTTAAATAAATCGTTTAAGCGGCTGATCACCGGTTTTATCTCTTCATCAGTCACCTGCCAATTGATCGCTGTGAAATCATTTGCTTGGCGCAGAGCTAACTGTTTTGATAAACGGGTTAATGGTGCCAGTGCATATTTAACAAAAAAGCTAATAAATAGCGCCAGCAAAGGAACCGCCCAAAGCATAGGCAACATGGCTGATAAAATCACCGCCTCGGCTAGTTCAAACCGCTTAGCAATCGGCTCGGCAACAACCACGGTGCGTAAAGAAGTGACAAAAACGAATACCCGCATTCGCTGTCCTGCAATATTAAGCGTTTGAAAACCCGCTTGATACTGGCTCAAATCAAGATTTAATTCGTCAGAGCCACTAAGGAGCTCACCAGCTTGCCAAATTTGATACAGTAACTGGGCGCTTTCTTGCATTTTTGGCGCCATGGCGTTTATAGATAAAGGCTGTTGCATCAACACTCCAGCGACCACTTTTAGCTCACTATCAAGTAGTTGCTCACCATGGCTCATACTTTTTTGGTAGCCTTTGACTAAAGCTAAAAAGCACGTTAACACCATCATTGATAGTAAAATAAGAGTTAAACGCTTACGAATTGACATAGAGTATGGTTACCTTTGTAAATTCAAGTTTGTGCAATCTAGGGGCGTTTTAATCACTTGAGCTATCTCTTTCCCACGACATAACCAATACCACGGAGAGTTTTAATAAAATCGCTGGGGAATTTTTTTCGTAGATGATGAATATGCACTTCAATGGTGTTAGAGCCAACCTCTTCACCCCACTGGTACAGTTTGTTTTCTAACTGCTGTTTAGATTGCACGCGACCTTGGTTTTCCAATAGTGCCTTTAGCAGCATGTATTCTTTTCGTGGCAGAGAAAGCAGCTCATTGCTGAGTGTGACACTATGCGCTGACGTGTCCATAGTCACTTCACCACACTGTAATAAACTCGACTGAGCTTGATTTACTCGTCGGCTCGCTACGCGCAAACGAGCAAATAATTCGGCTGGTTCAAATGGCTTAGCTAAATAATCATCAGCGCCCATATCAAGCCCTTGCACCTTGTCATCTATGCTACTTCGTGCTGTTAGTATAACCACCGGAATCACTTTTTTTTGCGCTTTTATGTGCTTTAGAATTTGTGAACCATCACCATCGGGTAAACCTAGGTCAAGTATAACCAACTCTATTTCACCACTGCCTAAGCATTGCAATGCATGCTTAACCGTTGCGCTATGCTCTACACTGTAGCCTTCTTGGCGCAATGAGCGGCAAAGCCCTTGCGCCACAAGATGATCATCTTCAACTAATAATAAATGCATTGTTTATTTTGTTATCTCTTTAGTTTTTTATCTACTTTAGCTAATAAAGAGCTAATTGCTTGTTGACGATATTTATCAGCTTTAGCACGAGTATCACGAATACCTGCTGCTTGCGCAACTAACAAATGGGCTTTAGCTTGCTCATATTCACGTTCGTCATATAAAAACTCACCATACAAGTAGTTAGTATCAATGCCTTTTTTGTTAAAAGCGAGCGCTTGCTTAAAAAACTTGTCGGCGGTGTCATCATCACCAAAACCAATAGGCCACCCCGGTACTTTACTGTATAAGGTTGCTAGGCTGGCATACGCTGAGCCACCTAAAGCACTGTCGTCTATTTTAAGGGCTTGCTCTAATGACGCTTTTGCATCTTTAGCATAGCCCAGCGCCCCTAACCCGCCCTTTGCGCCAGCAAAACTGGCCAGTACAATGCCGTTCCACGTATAGCTATTTGCTGAATCAGGGTAGCTTTCAATAAATTGAGCACTTTGCTCACTTAGTTGAGTAAAGGCTTTGATTTGTGCATCATCTTTAAGCTCATAATTAGCGACAGCCCACTGCTGTTGAATAGCGAGTAAATCGCTTTGTTCGTCTGCAAATACCGGCGATGAAAACACACTAACAATGCTTAAATAAGCTACTAAAGTAAATTTTTTCATAATAAATCCTCTATTAACCTAAAAACTGTTTTATTTTAGGGAGCTGTTTAGCAATTGCGTTATCCACAATACGTGGAAAAACACCATTGATACGTGCAAAAAGTTTCTCAGGAAAACCAATAAATCGTCTGGTTTTATTTGAGTTTAATAACGCAACTAACTCATCAGCCACCAACTGCGGGGAGTCCATTTGATTACCAAGCGCCTTATTCATTGCTCGTGTTTGTGCATCATTAATATCTGTATCGGTTGCTCTTGGTGCTAAATAACTAACTTTAACGGGTGTATCTGAAAGCTCTCGTGATAGCGCTTCGCTAAAACCACGTAAACCGAACTTACTAGCACAGTAAAGTGTTTGATATGGGTAACCTATACTGCCAAATGACGACCCAACATTAACTATGGAGCCTTTATTCGCATGCAATTGCGCTAAAAACAGCTGACATAATTTCATAGGGACGGCTAAATTAGTGCTCAGTAGATTATCAATTTGCTCACTACTCGATGCACTTAAGCTTTGCATTACATTAATGCCTGCATTGTTTATGAGTAACTTAGCGCCCCCTAATTTTTTGGCTTTAATGGCGAGTGCCAACATGTTTTCGGCAACCGTTAAATCCCCCACAAAAACCATACTACCGGGACATTGGCTACTTAGCGTATTGAGGGCATCACTATTTCGCCCCACCAAGAGTAGTTGCCAACCTTGGCCGTGTAGTGTTTTGGCAATGGCTTGACCAATTCCACCTGTCGCACCAGTTAATACACATAAGCCGGTATTCATGCGTGTTGCTCTTGTGCTGATGCTTTAAAAAACGGCTCGTCGTCTAAAGCGCGAAAAATATCGCCGTACAAACGATAAAAACATTTTGCACCATGTAAAATAGCCTGCTGATCCGCCTCGTCGGTAATTTGATTCATTAAGTTTTCAAAAAACTTAACATGCTCTATATCAAGCGCGCCGTGAGAGGTTAAATAGCTAAACGCTTTTTTAGGAAGTCCTACTGCATTCGCTATGTTTGATGCGGCTCCATCAGCAAGCGCAATTGAGGTCCCCTCTAATACGTGAACCATACCAAAAAAGCTAAGCGGATTTTTACGTGCAATACTATCGTAGGCATACGACACCATCATTTCAGTGGCGAATTGTGGCTGACTATAGCGCACACTTTCTTTATCAAACCCACAGGCTGCAATGTCGTTTAGCACCCACTCTTGATGACCAATTTCTTCTTCGATATATTCAGCTACCGCTTCACGTAACCATTCTTGCTCGTCAGTTAAACGTGCGCCAAGTGACATCATTAAAGGAACAGTGTGTTTTACATGATGATAAGCCTGCGCTAAAAACGAGGCATACTCTTCAAGCGTTGCTTGTCCGTTAAATACACGCTGTATAATTGGCGCAGCTAATAAGTACTCACGCTCGTTTTGAGTTTGTGCTTTTAATGTATTAAAAAAATCACTCATGGATCACTTCTCCAAGTCGGTAAAACTGTTCAAAAATAGGGCTGTAGTGCTGGCTAATTGCCGCTCGTTTAGGGCGATTATTAGCGGTTAATAATCCTTGCTGCTCGTTTAAAGGTTGGGCCAAACGATGCCACTTTTTAATCTGTGCGTAGTCAGGAAGTTGCTGGTTTACTGTTTTTAAATGTGCTTTTAATTGCTCATCACTAAATCCGGGAGCCGCATAAATAAGCGCGCTTAAAAATGGCTGGCTTTCACCAAACACCACCGCTTGCTGTATCGCACTTTGGCTTAAAATTAATGATTCAGGCCATTCGGCGCTAACATTACGCCCCATACTGGTGATGATCAGATTTTTTACTCGCCCTTTTATGTACAGCTTATTATTACGCTTAGATACTAAGTCGCCAGTGGCGTACCAGGTATTTGGGTTATGCGGCGCTTGATTTAAATACCCTAAAAATAACGCTCCTTTAATAAATAACTCATCATTTTCAACTTTCGTTTCAACGTGCCCTAATACTTCACCAGCACTATTTATGTCGTCATAGTTGGGGGTGTTTAAACTCACTACTGAAGCCGCCTCGGACAAACCATAACCTTGATAAACCGGTAGGTTATATTCTCGTGCAGTTAAAATTAAAGATTCACTAACCCGTGCTCCGCCAACAGCAATAAACTTAAGTGACTTTGGTGGCTGCCAGCCTTGTTTTGCAAAGGCAACTAAACACGTTAATAACTCAGGCACTAAAATAAGGGTGTTAGGTTTTACACTATCGATTGCACCAATGAGTTTGTTAGGGTTTTTTAACCCTGAGCCAACAAAACCTAATTCGTTTAGCGGCATTAAATGTACACAACCGCCACTTAACAAAGGCGCATACACACCCGCTATATTTTCCAATAGTACTGGCAGCGGAAGTAAGCATAAATGCACGGGGTTACTAATGTTTATTTGCTCACATAATGACTGAGCTACCTGCATCTGGCTTTGTGTTGATAAGCACACCCCTTTTGGCTCACCAGTAGAACCTGAAGTAAATGTAATTTTTTGCGTACCAGTAAAATAGTCCACGGGCTCAATCGCATCGAGCTGATAAATATAAAGGGTATAATGCTCAAATAATGTTACCGACAATGAATGCTTACCAAGCGAATGACGAGGCATATCACTAATAAAAAACTGCGCACCGCATTGCGCTAGCACATACTGTGTTTGCTGCTGACTAAAAAAATGGGCGATAGGCACCGCAACCTTGTTTGCAGCACTGGTTGCGGCATCAACAACCAGCCAAGCTGGAGTATTATCAAGCTGGAAGGCAATTGCACCAGAATCTAAAGCGTTAAAAATAGCTGTCAGCTTATTAGTTTCTTGTTGTAACTCCAAAACGCTAATAGGCATCACTTTATTGGCTAAGTAACTAACAACCACTGGCTCATTCGCTACCTTATTAATATTATTTAATAGGCTCATAAGCTCTCCAACGCAGTCATCAAGGCATTAATTTGTTGTGTATTTTGCTGTTTAATATTTAACAGCATGGGTGTGTTAAGTACTTGCTGATGTGCCTGCGCTAAATTAACAATGCACACCGTAGGCTGATTCTCATAATAGCTACCCCAGCTCTTTGGCTGATCTACTACAGTGCTATTAGCCAGTGCAATTTCGTTGCAGGTAACACCTAGTAGGCGCAGTAAGGCGCGTACTTTTTTGGTAGCGCAAAACACTAAGTAGCTCGCGCCAAAGCCGCGCAAAGCTTCATTTACAATAATAAAATGAGATAGCGTGGCTTTACGATGTGTTGAGCAAAGGTTACCTAGCTCAAACACCTTATTTCGCGGTGTGCCTGGTGGTAAAAATTGTTCAATGGCCGCAGCTAAATATTGTTCAATGAATAAAGGGGAAGTAGCGTTTCTGAGCCCTAATGTGCAATGCCCTTGCACAGTTTTATACTGACAGAGTAATGGCATAAATGAGGTTAGGCTTGCATTATACGCAGTGAAAAAGCCTTGTTTTACTGTATCTTCAAGGCGCTGACGGTGTTTATCACTTTGTGTAGCACTAACAAAATGAAAAGGCTGTTGAAACAGCGCAGCTGAGGAGTGATGTTGAGCTAGTTGCATATAAGCATCGCCTGTATTAAATCTATAGATAAAATTTAATCAGTGAAACTTAAATAAAACTTAAGGTAAGTTAATTTTTAAAAATAAATTTAATTTTAGCTGGCGATCACACTTTTATTACGACCCGTTTCTTTAGCGTGATAGAGCGCTTTGTCTGCACATTTATATACTTGGTTAATATCATCGCTATGCTGTGGCCAAGTAGCGATACCAATCGATACATTTATATAGCCTACTTTTGCCATCAATGTGGTGGCTACTTGGTTGCGTAAACGCTCAGCAATAACAAATGCACTATCACTATTTTCGTTTGGCAACACCAGTAAAAACTCTTCTCCACCAGTGCGTGCCACAATATCATGCTTGCGCGATAACGACTGTATAATATGAGTAAGGTTTTTTAATACTTCATCACCCGTATCATGGCCAAACGTATCATTAACCCGTTTAAAAAAGTCGATATCAATTTCAAGCACAGCAAACGGTATTTGCTTATCCATTAGGTTTTCAAGCAATATGTTTAAGCCCCGCCTATTATGCGCGCCAGTTAGCGGATCGGTGAGTGCATCTTGACGTAATTGCCCCATTTGCGATTGCAAAGTATGAACGCCTTCTAGCATTGCATGTTTAAGCTGCTGACTTTCAAAGTACCAAGACTTAATACCTTTGAGGTGTTCTACGTTTTTCTTATCGGTTGATAAGTTAGCGCTATCGGCTAACAGTCTTAATGGCTTAGCAATATAGTGAGCTAACATAGCAATTAATAAAAAAGTAATGAGTACTATGGGTAACATTCGCTTAAGCACCTGCCCTTGAAAAGTATCTAGTTTTGCAAGTGTTGTCGCTTCACTTCGCTGGGCAACAATCCCCCAATTCGCGAGCTTAACGGGCGCAAACCCAGCAAGCATAGCTGTTCCTTGACTATTTAAAATCCGAGTGTAACCACGTTCACCTTGCAACACTCGCTCTATTACTGGGTTATTAGATACTTGCTCGCCAATGCGCTTAGAATCAGGATGGTAAAGTAAGGTTTTGTTATCAGCAACCACATAAAAGTAAGCCCCGCCATCGTAACTATGCTGTTTTAACAAGGCATTTAAAATACTCTGCTGCTCTAAGTAAAAGCTACCGCCAATATAACCATAATAATTCCCTGCCAGATCAAACAGAGGATAGGAGACAACAATAATTAAATTATTAGCCAGCGAAATGTAAGGTAGGCTAACCTGCGGCTGCTGCGATTTAAGAGCCTGCTTAGAGTGGACTGAATTAACGGTTTTATTAATTATATTTAAAGACACAGGTGAAGCTGCTTTAACCACACCTTGCATATTGATAGCAACCGAATTAAAACTCTGAGTTTGCTCTAAAAGGCGGTTGGTTTCAGCTTGGAGTAACTCAGTGTTGGTAATATCTTCAGCAATAATACTGGCTGAAAACTCAAGTTGCTGCATTGCTGCTGCTAAAAAGTGCTCAGTTGCTGAAGCTAGCTTACTAGCAAATACATGATTACTTTGCAGGGTATCTTCAATAACTCGTTCTTTTTGAACCTGATAACTAATATATAAACCACTAAACAAAATAGCAGCTGCAGCGGGCATAGCTAACAAAAGAATTAATTGCCTGAGGTTAAAAGTAAATGGTAATCGAAAACGCAACTTAATATCATCCTAAGCAAATAAAAACGACTGCTATGCACTGCATACACAATTAATATAATACATAAATAGAACTAAGTGGCCTAATTTTTGTTATTTTAAGGATAATTAAATCATACGGTTTATATTTGCTGAGTTTTGCAGTTAAGCTCAATAATAGTTAAGCTGCGTGCACTTTATTTTTATTTAGCCTTGGGGTGTGTGTTGCTAAATAAGTACTTGTTATCGTCTTCTCTTTTTTTAATCGGATGTTTCATGCCAATAAAATCTTCTTTTGCCGATTCTGCGCTGTCACTTAAACAGCAACTTGGGCAAAAGCTCATGCTCGATTTACGCTATTTTTGTGACCAAGGCAGTAGTAAACGCTGCAGAACGCCATTAACCAAATTGCCCGACACTCTTGCAAAAGCAATTAGTCGTTATGATATTGGCGGGGTAATTTTGTTTTCTGAAAATACCCAAAGCATCGAACAAATTATTAGCCTTAATCAGCAACTACAACAAGCTGCATCTGCATCAAAATCAGGCTTACCGCTGTTTATTTCTATTGACCAAGAAGGTGGACGAGTAGCTCGACTGCCACGCGATGTGGCCACCTCATTCACCGGTAATATGTCAATTGGCGCAACTTACCCTGAGCATGGCACTTATTTCGCAACCCAAACGGCGAACGTATTGGCTACTGAACTCTCAGCGCTTGGCATTAATGTAAATTATGCGCCAACCGTTGATGTGAACATGAATCCTGACAATCCGGTCATTAATGTACGCTCATTTAGTGAAAACCCCGATGAAGTAGCGGTACTGGGTGCGGCACAAGTTAGTGAATTTGAAAAAAACGGGGTTATTAGCGCTATAAAGCACTTTCCAGGACATGGCGATACCAATGTAGATAGCCATACCGGCTTACCTAAAGTGATGCATTCAAAAGAAATTATTTACGCTCAAGATTTAGCGCCCTTTAAACACATTATTGAGCAGCATAGTCCTGGGATGATAATGACCGCGCATATTCAATACCCTGAGCTTGATAGCAGTACATTAACCAATGTAGAGGGTAAGCAAATGATAAAACCCGCGACAATGTCGCGTAAAATCATGACCGATATTCTTCGTAAAGAGCTTAACTATCAAGGCGTAGTGGTAACCGATGCACTGGATATGGCCGGTATTAGCCATTTTTTCAGCCCTACCCAAGCAGTTGTAAACACTTTTGCAGCTGGGGTTGATATTGCGCTAATGCCAATAGAAATTAGAACGCCTGAGGATATAAATAAACTTGATGCGCTCATTGACTCTTTAATTAGTGCGGTTAAAACAGGGCAACTAGACGCACATGAAATTGCCCATTCGACGCAGCGTATTACCTCGCTTAAAAGTAAGTTTAAATTAAACGATTTGCCTAACCCCATTAATGCATTGACTAATGCGAAACACATTATTGGTAATAAAGCACATCGTGAATTAGAAGCATCTCTGGCATTAGCAGCAATTACCCAAATAAAAAATAACAATAATATCTTGCCGCTTAAACTTGGTGCTGATCAGCATATTCATATTATTATGCCCGACACCCGCAAGTGCATGGCAATGCAACAAGCAATTAGTGCGTTAAGTTCACAACCACTCAGTTTTAGTTGCAGCAGCTTACAGGGCTTTGACCCAGGTGAAGCGCAGGGCAACATAAACCAAGCAAGTATTGTTATTGCTGGCAATGCAACGCCGAACCAAAGTGCCGTGGAAATTGGCGGTATGGATGATTTAGCCGATAACCCAAACTTTGCCTTAAATAACGCAGAGCAACCCAAAGCGCTTGAATCATTACTAAAAATGGCTAAACAAAAAAACACTCCAACGGTATTTATTAGTTTGCGAGCACCGTATGATATTGCTCAATTTGGTAACTATGCTGATGCAGTGCTTGCCTCATACGCTTATAATATTGATGTAGATAAAAACGATCTGGTGTCTGGGCCTGCTTTTACTGCACTGGCAAAAGTATTATTTGGCCAAGCCCCTGCAAAAGGCCAGTTACCAGTCACTATTAAACAATCGAAGAGCCATTAATATGAAACTTAATTGTGATTTAGGCGAGAGCTTTGGTGCATGGCAAATGGGCCTTGATAACGACGTTATGCCCCATATTGATATGGCAAATATTGCTTGTGGCTTTCATGCTGGTGATTCGAGTGTAATGGCGCATACCCTCAAGCTAGCTAAACAACATAATGTTATGATTGGCGCTCATCCAAGCTACCCTGATAAACAAGGATTTGGTAGGCGCTCAATGAGTATGAATGTAGCTGAGCTCACTCAATGTTTGCACTATCAAATAGCCGCCCTTGATGGCATGGCAAAAGTACAAGGGCTAACCCTTAGCTATGTAAAACCCCATGGTGCGCTGTATAACGACATGATGAAAAACCAGCAATTGCTTACCACTGTTATGGGTGCGGTTGCCAGTTACCCTGCTAACTTAAAGTTGATGATACTCGCCACAGCCGATGCCAAGCTACATCAAACAATGGCACGGCACCTTGGGCTCACACTGATATTAGAGGCGTTCGCAGACAGGCAATACACTGACCAAGGGCAATTAGTAGCACGAAATATACCGGGCAGTGTGCATAGCAAAGACGCATTATTAGCTCAGGTTAAACAGCTTTTAACCGGTAACAGTGTAACTACTCAATCTGGAAAATCGTTGAAACTAGTTGCTGACAGCATCTGCGTGCATGGCGATAACCCCCAAGGCATTGCAATTATTGAAGAGATTAAAGCTCTTTGCTCAGCCAATAGTTCAAGTTAAAAATACAGATTAAGCTGTAAACCCCCTTTACAGCTTTTGTAACCTCACTGAATTAATTCAATCATAGAGTTAATTATGGGCTTCATCGCATTGTGCTGTTAATTTAATAATCCCTCACTTATAACTGTTCATAAGTTAACAACAGGGATTAATAATGAAACAGGTTTTAGTACTTAGTCTTATATTTAGCGCAAGCCATTTTGCCAGCGCAAACGACAATACACACACATTGCAACTTCAAGATATATTCAACTTAGAATATGCCAACCAAATAGACATCACCGAAGACGGTAAAACAGTGTATTTCGTTCGTAACCGCATGGATATTAAAACCGATCGCAAAGTCGGTAATATTTGGTCTGTTGATTACAACACAGGACAACTGCAGCCCTTAACATCAGGTGTATTTATGGACTACTCGCCTGTGTTGTCACCCGATGGGCAGCGCCTTGCGTTTATCTCTAACAGAGATGGCAGTTATCAAATATACATGAAGTGGCTTAAAACTGGAGCTGTGGCAAAAATTAGTAACCTTACGAATGCTCCTCGCTCAATAACTTGGTCACCTAATTCTAAACAACTGGTGTTTAGTATGTTTGTTCCTGAAATAAGCTCACCTCCTGTCAGTTTGCCTGGCAAACCTAAAGGTGCTAACTGGGCAGAGCCAGCTAAATTTATTGACGATGTTTACTACCGTGCAGATGGCAGTGGCTATAGTCAAAAAGGGTTTAATCAGCTATTTACTCTTAATGCGAATGGCGGCAATGCACAACAACTCA
Source organism: Pseudoalteromonas sp. P1-16-1b (assembly GCF_001401785.1). Lineage (GTDB taxonomy): Bacteria > Pseudomonadota > Gammaproteobacteria > Enterobacterales > Alteromonadaceae > Pseudoalteromonas > Pseudoalteromonas undina. The sequence goes on from NZ_LKGQ01000001.1 coordinate 345,184, forward strand.
CTAACGATAACTTTGATTACAATGGGGGTGTAAGCTTTAGCAAAAACGGCGAATCACTTTATTTTTCAGCTAATAGACACGCTGAACATGCGCTCAAGCCTACCAATAGTGAAGTGTACCAACTTAATTTAAGCACGTTAAAGATCACCCCACTGACCGACCGTAATGGGCCAGATCAACAACCTCAGGTCTCACCAAACGGTCAGTACCTTGCTTATACTGGCTACGACGACAAGCGCACTAACTATGAAAATACTCAGCTTTATATTCGTGATTTGAAAACTGGCGATACTCAAAGTCTGACTAGCGATTTCGATCGCAGCGTTGGCCAAATAAAGTGGAGCGCAAATTCAAAAGGCCTCTATTTTAGCTATGCCGATGAAGGCCAAACCGCACTTGCTTATCAACCTCGAAGCGGTAAACGTAAAGTAATTACTGAAAAAATAGGAAGTGTGGCGTTTGGCCGCCCTTATTCTGGTGGTGATTTTGATATTAGTGAAAATGGCGATATTGCATTTACACTTGCTGATACTCAGCGTCCAGCTGATGTTGCAACAATAAAGCGTGGCTCAGTAAAGCGTTTAACCGATTTGAACTCAGATGCACTACAAACTAAGCAGCTCGCTAAGGTTGAAGAGCTATGGTTAAAATCAAGCCACGACGAGTTACCAATACAAGCCTGGGTTGCTTACCCTCCGGGTTTTGATAAATCAAAAAAATACCCACTGGTGCTTGAAATTCACGGTGGCCCTGTTGCTAACTATGGCCCTCACTTTAGTGCCGAAGTACAACTATTTGCCGCTAAAGGAAATGTCGTTTTATACATGAACCCACGAGGCAGTGACTCGTACGGTAAAGAGTTTGCGCAAACCATTCATCATAATTACCCTAGCAATGATTACGATGATTTAATGACTGGTGTTGACGCGCTAACCGATAAAGGCTTTATTGATGAGTCTAAATTATTCGTTACCGGTGGCTCTGGCGGCGGTGTATTAACCGCGTGGATTGTAGGCCATACGGATCGCTTTGCTGCAGCTGTTGTTGCTAAGCCTGTGATTAATTGGATCAGCTTTGTACTAACTGCTGACTTCTATCCGTTTTTTGCCGATTATTGGTTTCCGGGTAAACCTTGGGACCATATTGAGCATTACATGAAGCGCTCACCAATCAGTTATGTTGGCAATGTTAAAACCCCAACCATGCTTCTGACTGGTGAAGCAGACTATCGTACGCCAATTTCAGAAACAGAGCAGTTTTATCAAGCCTTAAAATTACAGGGGGTTGATACCGCGATGGTGCGCATTCCAAACGCTTCACATGGTATAACTGCCCGTCCATCAAATTTAATGACTAAAGTGGCTTACATTCAGTGGTGGTTTGATAAGAATTCGAAATAAAACGTAGAGTTATGAGTGACGAGCTATACAAGCTCGTTGCTCGAAGCTCACAAGTGTAAACCCCCTTTACAGCAATAATGTGAGTAATCCCTTACATACTTTAACTAAATATCGGACTTAGCTTCAAACTGAGTTGGTAAAAATTCGGTTTATACTAACTCAGACCCTTTGAGTTAGTAAAAATTCGGTTTGAGTCACTGTTTACAAGCCCTCAGTTAGTAAAAAAATGTTTTATAAGGTGCGACAGTTAGTAAAAAATCGGTTTATTACTTTCTAAACCCCAGTTAAAAATCTTTAAATTAAGCGTTTAGATGCTCAAATTGAGGATTAGAAAGGCAAATCGACCCTTAATGATGAAGAGAATGGCTGTTTTTAACCTTGTTAGTTAAAACCTGATCTGTATTTTAACTAGCTAGTTAAATCGTGATCTGCTTTTAGTAGCTTAGGGTCTGTTGACCTTTGCGGATTAAAATTCGTTCAAACTAGGGGCGGTTTAATCGCGGCGCGAGGTTTGTAACCTAGTGGGCTAAGTAAAAACCGAGCAACAAAGAGTAAATCGCCCCT